>NZ_JBBOOK010000001.1:315877-631754 GCF_038003045.1 Sporosarcina sp. FSL W7-1349 | reverse complement strand
TCCTTTTCAAGTTCATTGGACAGGACGCCCGCCTCTTTCAAATAGGCCGCGAATTTCGGGATTGGATCAAGTTTCCGCTCCTCCGCTAGCTCTTCGGCATCCCGGTACAGCCGATGGTCGTCGTCCGACGAGTGGGCGGTCAGACGATAGCATACCGCTTCCACAAGACTCGGCCCTTCTCCGCTCCGGGCCCGGTCTGCCGCTTCCTTGACAACTTTGTATACTTCGAGCGGATCGGTTCCGTCGATAGTGACCCCCGGCATGCCATAGGCAACGGCCCGGTCCGCAACATGTTCGCAAGCAAGCTGCTTTTCCACCGGAACGGAAATCGCATATTTATTGTTCTCCACCATGACGACCGTCGGCAACTTATGGACGCCCGCAAAGTTCATGCCTTCGTGGAAATCCCCTTGGTTGGATGAACCTTCACCAAGCGTCACAAACGTGATGAAGTCCTCCCCTTTCATTTTCGCCGCAAGCGCCACACCAACCGCGTGCGGGAGTTGCGTCGTAACAGGAGAAGATCCCGTCAGAATCCGGTTTTTCCGTTGTCCGAAATGGCCAGGCATCTGACGTCCACCCGAGTTCGGGTCCTCCGCTTTGGCGAATGCGGACAGCATCAGCTCTTGCGGCGTCATGCCAAAATGGAGGACGACCCCCATATCCCGGTAATACGGTGCAATCCAGTCCTTTTTATCGTCCAAGGCGAATGCCGCTCCTACCTGTGCCGCTTCTTGACCTTGGCATGAGATGACGAACGGGATCTTTCCGGCGCGGTTCAACAGCCACATCCGTTCATCCAAGCGCCGTGCCATCACCATCGTCTTATATATTTGGAGCACATCTTCATTCGTCAAACCAAGCTCTTCATGACGTGTTTTTGCCATTGTAACTCCCCCTATCGGTTACGTGTTTCCGGGTCCGTTCCGTCGAATGGTGCAGGACCGCGTGATTTACATATGAATTGCCAAGCCATCCACTGCCAAAGCAGCTTCTCCCATCACTTCTGACAGGGAAGGATGCGGATGGATCGTGGAAGCGACTTCCCAAGGCGTCGCATCGAGCACCATTGCCAACCCCGCTTCGGAAATCAAATCAGTGACATGGGAACCGATCATATGGACTCCCAAAATGTCATTGGAGGACTGATCGGCAACAATCTTAACGAATCCGTCCGCATTGCCATTCACAAGCGCTTTGCCGATTGCCATGAACGGGAATTTCCCGACCTTAACGTCAAATCCTCGTTCCCTCGCCTGCTTCTCCGTTAATCCGACACTGGACGCTTCCGGACTAGAATAGATGCAGCGGGAGATTTTCGTATAATCGAACGGCTCACGCTTCAATCCGGCGATATGTTCGATGGCCGCAATCCCTTCATGGGAGGCGACATGCGCCAGCTGAAGACCGCCGATGACATCCCCGATTGCGTAAATATGACTTTCTTTCGTTTGGAAAGTTGGCTTTGTCCGGATCGTTCCATTTTCGATTTCAATCTCGGTATTCTCGATTCCAATGCCCTCGACATTCGCTTGGCGACCGACCGACACAAGCATTTTCTCGGCGCTGTATTCGACCTGCTCTCCGTCGACTTCCGCGGAAATCGACACCTTTCCCTCTGCTTTGACGAGGGTTTCCGGCAGCACCTTGGCGCCCGTGACGAATCGGATGCCTTTTTGGCCAAGCAGCTTCTGCATTTCTTTGGAAATGTCTTCATCTTCCGTCGGGATGATGCGGTCCGCGTATTCCAAGACGGTCACTTCCACTCCGAAATCATGAAGCATGGAAGCCCACTCGATGCCGATTACACCGCCTCCGACGACAAGCATTGATTTTGGAAGCGCTTTCATCGATAGAGCCCCATCCGATGACATGACCTGCTCTTCGTCGATTTCGAGTCCTGGCAACGTCCTTGGCCTGGATCCCGTCGCAATGACCAAATTCTTCAACACGAGCATTTCATTTTCTTCCCCGCTATTCATTTCAACGGATATCGTTCCCGGCATCGGCGAGAAGATCGATGGGCCGAGCATTCTTCCAAGCCCTTCATAGATGTCAATTTTCCCTTTTTTCATCAATGCCTGGACGCCGTTATACAATTGCTTGACTATTTTTTCTTTCCGTTCCTGCACCTTTGCAAAATTAAGCGCGACGTCTGCAGTATCCACTCCAAATTCGGCGGCCTTATTTTTGGCCATATCATAAACTTCCGCGCTCTTCAGCAATGCTTTGCTCGGGATGCATCCTTTATGAAGGCAGGTACCCCCAAGCTTCCCTTTTTCAACGAGCGCAGTTTTTAATCCTAACTGGGCTGCGCGGATGGCTGCCACATAGCCCCCGGTGCCGCCACCCAAAATGACGACGTCGTATTCTTGTGCCATATCTTCTGCCTCCTAATCTAGTAAATGAACTTTTCAGCATAGGGTGAATCGGTCGGAGCAGCAATTGCTCCAACCGATACCCCAATCAGCTGATTATCGTCTCGATAGGACGCTTTTTTCATTTTGCAAAAATTGGCTGCGAACTTTTGCAACACGTGCAATCCGTTCTTCCGCTAAGCGGTCTGCAGCGACGTAGGACGGGATGTTGTCCCGTTTTGAAATGGCGAAGATCTTTTCAATGGTGTCATATATAGTTGCTACCCGTTTCAATGCCCGTTCCCGGTTATAGCCATCCAGTTCATCGGCAACATTGATGACGCCGCCGGAATTGATAACGTAGTCCGGTGCATAGACAATGCCCATTTCATGGAGTTGATCTCCATGGGAAGGATCTTTCAATTGGTTGTTCGCCGATCCCGCAATCACTTTCACTTTCAATTGCGGAATGGTTTCATCATTGATGACGGCACCGAGTGCACAAGGGGCGAAAATGTCCGCTTCCTGCGAATAGATCTCATCGATGCCGACCGCCGTTGCACCAAACGCCTCCACTGCCCGTTGGACCGATTCTTCGTTAATGTCAGTGACAATCAGTTTGGCGCCTTCCTCATGCAAATATTCGCATAATGAGTAGGCGACATTCCCGACACCTTGGACAGCAATCGTTTTTCCTGCCAGCGAATCATCTCCGAATGCTTCCTTGGCAGCCGCTTTCATGCCTTTGTATATACCGAAAGCCGTTACAGGGGAAGGGTTTCCGGATGAACCCGAATCCGCTGCGGATGTTCCCGCGACATAATCGGTTTCCAAATGGATCAAGTCCATATCCTCTTCCGTAGTCCCCACGTCTTCCGCAGTGATATAGCGGCCATTTAACCCTTCGATATAGCGGCCGAACGCGCGGAACATTTCGTCGTTTTTATCGGTCCGCGGATCGCCGATGATGACGGTTTTCCCTCCGCCGAGATTGAGTCCCGCTGCAGCATTTTTATACGTCATCCCCCGTGCCAAGCGAAGAGCGTCTTCGATCGCCGCTTCTTCACTTTCATACGTCCACATGCGGGCGCCGCCAAGGGCAGGGCCGAGTGTCGTGTCATGGATCGCTATGATCGCTTTGAGGCCAGACGTTTTGTCCTGGCAGATCACCAATTGTTCGTAGTCATGTTCTTCCAGTCTTTTGAAGATTTCCATTGTAATACCTCCTCATAATTAAGTCCGTTTATAAGTATATAGGAAATGACAGGTACGTTGGTAGTTCTCAATTCAGATCAAGTCATATTTCTCCAATTTGTAATAAAGGGAACGTAGCGAAATGCCGAGCCGGTTTGCCGTCAACGACTTGTTTCCGCCATTTTCCTTGAGCGCCGTATCGAGAATTGTTTTTTCATAATCCTCCATGATCGATGCAAGCGTATTCGTATCCAGCAGGGACGTTTCTACCTCTTTATTTTCCCTAGACGAAAGGGATTTAACCACATTTTCTAGTTCGAGAACCGATCCGCCCGGCTCCATATAGATCATCGCCCGGCTGAGCACATTCTCCAATTCCCGCACATTTCCCGGCCAATCATGCTGCTGGAGGTGCTTCATCGCTTCCTCTGTAATTTCACCGACATTCATGCCCAACTCCCGATTCAACTTTTCGAGGATTCGCCCGGTAATTTCGGGGATATCCGATTTCCTGGAGCGAAGCGGAGGGACATGGATCGCGATCCGATTGAGCGGATAATACAGCTCTTCGAGGAACTCTCCTTGCTGCATCGCTTTTTCCAAGTTCCGAGAGCTGGCCGTTATGATCCGTACATCATACTGGACCGGTTCGGTGCCCCCTTTTCTCATGACGGCCCCCTTCGTTACGAAAGTAGCCAACTTCTGTTGAATTAAAAGCGGCAACTCTGCAACTTCATCCAAAAATAAAGTTCCGTTTTCCGCATCCCCGATCAAACCTTCCGTCACTTCCCATTTTCCCAAGCCGCTCAGTTCCTCTTGGCCGAAAATTTCAGCTTCCAACCGGGATGAGTGAATCGCGGAACAGTTCACGCGTACAATTTTATTCGACTTCCGTTCGCTGCCGCTATGAATGGCATGGGCAAACAGCTCTTTGCCGGTACCGACTTCCCCACGCAGCAGAACCGGCAAGGACGACCGGGCGGCAAGCTTCGCCTGCTCGACGGAAATTTCCAATTCATGCGAACTTCCATAAATATCATCGAATGTGTATGTTTCTTCCAATTTTCTGATGATCGTGCGGGCCTCTGCCAGCTCATTCATCAAGCTGCGCATCTCCGTTATGTCGTGAATGACGCCGACACTGCCCTTCACTTCCTGATCTACGATAATCGGAGCTACATTGACAATAACATCCCGGCTATTCTCGCCAATCCTCATACTCACGCCACGGATCGGTTTTTTGGTTTGCAGCACCTTCATATGGATGCTTTCCCCTTCGATGATATCCTCGGATGCCGGCTTCCCGATGATTTCCTCCTCCGTCAGCCCCGTAATCCTCGTATACGCTGGATTGATGAGAATGCCGTTCCCATGCTCGTCAACGACCGAAATCGCATCATCGCTCGAATGGATGATTGCTTCCAACATCGTTTTCATCTCATTGAGACCGGTCACTTCTTCGGCAAGCGCCACGACTTCCGAAATATCCTTGAATACGGCGAAAGCACCCACTTTATCTCCCGTATTGTTGAATAATGGATAGCGAGAGGTGACGATTTTCAACCCGTTGCCAAGAACCAGTTCCCGATTCATCTCCGCTTTTCCACTTTCATAGACAGCTAGCAAATTGGACATAGGAATCACTTCGTTAATAGGTCTTCCAACGGCATCCTCAATTCGGATTCCCGTCATCTTGGAAGCGCTTTTATTAATGAAGTCGATTTGGCCATTGCGATTGATCCCGATCATCCCTTCTTCGATCGAATCAAAGACCATCTGCTGTTTATGCATTTCCCCGCGTATCCGCTTTATATATGTATTGTTTTTTTCAAGCAATTGGACGAGCAGATTGACAACAGATCTTGGAATGACGACAGAATGATCCTGCCTGGCCTCAATCAGTTGAGGAAAGACCAATTCGTCCCCCGTCACATCAAAGATGATATGAACACGATCCGACAGGAAAGGCCGCCAATCCGGTCCGTAGGGGACGCCCAATTCCTGCGCACGCTGTATCCCGGGTGCTTCGTTGTTTGTATCGACAATTGCAATCACATTCATGGATTCATGGTGTAAGAGAAGGTTCAGTAGGACGGATCCACCTTCCCCTGCCCCAACTATAAGAACGTTTTGCAAGGAAATTCAAGCCCCCTTCGGATAACTTGCAATCTTTTGCAATTATAAGTTCATCATACACGATTCCTTTGCTCTTGACAATCAATTTCATCTTGTCGTAATTGTGTCAATGTTCCAAATCCGTATTACGGCCGGTATCTTACACTCCTCTTTCATCCGTTCTTTGCGGAAAGGAAAGGAAACGTACTTAACACTCGCTAAATAGTAAAGAAAACTACATTAACCTAATCAACGAAGAGGGGGGGAACCTTTAAGGAATAAAGATAAAAGACCTGCAACTAAACTGATTTTAAGTTATAGTGGAAGTAAGTTTAGATAGGAGAAACGCAGAAAGAGTCTTCTGTGACTTGTTTTAGTCCGGCTCTTTCTCTTTTTGGAGGGGTTATTGAGACATGGCGCGCCTAGTGGCTTTTATCGTTCTGCTGATCCCTGGCCTGATTGCAGCCTGGGGCATCAAATTGATGAGGGATACACTGTTCGGCATTTTGTATTCGCCGATTCCGTTCGGATGGTTGCAATTTTTGATCGGTTTCATCATGATGGCTGGAGGAATCGGATTCTTTGCAGGTTTCCTTCTACGTCGGGACCGGAGAACGGGTCGAGTGCAAGAACGTTTTAAACAAAAATGAAAGAACCTGGACGAGCAATCGTCTAGGTTCTTTTTCGGTTTATGAAGCGCTTTGGAAAATCGGTGATCCATCCCCCGATATAGGAAGGCGGCTGGAAGGTCATCGGCTCATTCCCCGTCACACCATAAACGCGGAGCACTTTCCCGGTGGCCATCAATTTTCCAAGATAAGGCTCTTTTAGAAGCCGTTTATGCAGATGGAACCCATCCGCACATTGGTACCGGTCCAACCGATCCCAGTCGACCCCTTTTTTTCGCAGTAAATAAGCTGTCTCCATCTCTGGATCCAGTTGTTTCACCTTTTCCAATACGCCATAGTCAAAGGAAGAAATATGGACATGCTCCAATATGGACAGATCGGAGAGAATACGGCCAATTGAATCGGGGCTTTCCGAAACTGTCTCTTTTAGCTCCACATTGAGGACCAAATTCCGTTGATGGCAAAACGTAACGGTTTCCAGTAACGTTGGAATCGGATGCCCCATTAAGATCCGAAAAAAACGCTTCCCGACCCGGAATGCCTCCACTTCCACACCGGTTACCGAAGACACACTTCTCCGGATCCCGGCTACTCTGGCAAAGTCGGGATCATGGATGACAATGGGAATCCCATCCTCCGTCACTTGGACGTCCAATTCAATTCCGTCGGCTCCGTCCTCGTACGCCCTTTCGAAGGCAGCCATCGTGTTTTCAAACCGCACACTGGATGCTCCGCGATGCGCCAGAATAAGCGGATTAGACATTCAACACCCCGTCAGCCATTTCAAAAACGCCATTTGTTGAAGTATGCAGTGTGGAGGACTTGCTTCCAACCTGGATAATTACGCCCGGAAACGCCTCTTTTGTCACTTCGATCTTCGGTGGAACGGCTTGTTTAATCCTGGCCATCCCCAACTGGATTTCCTGATCCATCTCTAAAATGGCGCTCCGATTCTCTTCCAGCGTCTCTTTCAATTTCACATACGCCTCCAGCTGGACTGCCATACGGCTCCCGGATTCTTGGAATTGGCTGGCGTGCTGCTCCAGCCGCTGCACGAGTTCCCGGCGCTCTTTCAATTCTTTCGCCAAGGACTGGATTTCCTTATAGAGACCTTCTTTATCCGTCCCTCTGGCATGCAGGACTGTCATCCGTTCATGACTGTTTCCAGCGATGGCACACTCGATCAGGTGAAGTGCCTCGATATGCCCGCCGATGATCTTTCCTTTGTTCTTATCAACATGCACACAGTCCGCGACGACGTCCGTGCCGATCAAATACAAACCGATGTGGACGTTTTTACCTAACAGCTTGCAATTATTTGCGTGCTTGATAAAAATATCTCCTTGCGCCTCGAGAACCGTTTCCCCACCGCCAAAGACGCCCCCTTTAATATAAATATCCCCTCCGGAAGATAGCACCTCTTTGGCATTGGTGACCCCTTCATTTCCTTCAACCGAAATATCCCCCGTTGCCGTGACAGAAAAACCCGGTATGATCGTGCCCCGGATAATAACGGTACCATTGAATGAAATAGAGCCCGTTTCCGGACCGACATCTCCGTCGATGACAAGCTGCTTCCCTACCCCGACAATGCCGTTCGTATATTCCAAAGCACCAGAATGGGCGGCCCGCAACACGATGTTATCACCTTCCTGGACTTCATGGACAGACGAGCGGTCATAGACCAATTTAGCGTCGTGTCCTCTTAACGATGGAATGGAATGCCCCAGTACGTCGGTCCCATCAATCCCTTCCTGCGGAGGTATTTTCTCCCCTAGCCACTGCCCTTCTTGGATCGGGGTCACAAAATTCATCTCATAATAATCCGCGGATCCATCATCACGGATGATCGGTCTTTTCTCAGGCATTTCGATATAGCGGATTTGAGCGTCCTTCCCTTTTTCAGGAGGAGTCCCGATAGCTGCGTCAATCGGTTCGCCAGGCTGATAAGGATCCTCCCAATAAGGTCTTCGCCCATGAATAATACCGGCCTCATCGAGCAATTTTTCCGCCTGTTGAATGACTTTCTCTTTCTTTTGATCAAAATCAGCAATCGGAATATTGATCACAAGCTGAGCCTTCATGCGGTCTTGTGTAATCGCCACCTCGATCTCCGGCAGCCAACTACCGACCACATGGACCTCCTCTGGTTCTGTAAGCGCTTTCCGTAATATTGCGAAGGAGTCAATCCTGAAACGCGGGTGTTCGCGTGTAATCGCATCAAATGATTTCAGTGGAAAGCCGTTCTTCTTGGTGCGCATCAAAACTTGTTCTCCCTCAACATCCAATTCGAAATATTCGTTTTCGACTAACAACGACCCTTCCCCCTTCAACCAACTCTTCAATCATAAGTATATACCTTTATATCAGCTGTCGCGAATCTTTTTGATTGAAATGATAAGAAAAGTCCAAAAATTACAAGGAAAATGAGGAGCGGCTTAGCTTGCCATATGCTCCAAACGGATCTTGTCTGCAATCATCGCTATGAACTCACTATTGGTAGGCTTGCTTTTCAAATGATGGACGGTGTAGCCGAACATTTTGGAAATGACTTCATAGTTGCCTCGATTCCAAGCCACTTCGATGGCATGTCGAATCGCCCGTTCCACGCGGGAAGGTGTCGTATTATATTTCTCCGCTATTTCCGGATAGAGTACTTTAGTGACCGAGCCTAGCAAATCGGCATCTGTATATACTTTCTGGATGGCTTCACGCAAAAAAGCATACCCTTTAATATGAGCGGGAACACCAATTTCTTTGATGATGGAAGTAATCGTCGTATCGAGCACTTTTTGGCTGACAGCCCCGTCGCTCTCTATGGTGCTGCTGTTCTGTACAAGCGGCGGTGCCGGCTTCGCTGTGCCAGCCACTTTGAAAATTTGTTGGACAAGCCGGTCGAACTCAAATGGTTTCAACATGAAATAGGAAGCGCCTAACGTAGCCGCATGGGTCATGACGTCTTCCTGTCCGAAAGCGGTCAGCATGATGACATTCGGCATCGTCCCCCGTCCATTCAATGTTTCGAGAACCGCGATGCCATCCAGATGCGGCATGATGATATCTAGCAATAAAACGTCCGGGACGTTTTCTTCCATTTTCGTCAAGCATTCATTTCCGTTATGCGCCATCCAAAGAATTTCAATTTCCGGGTGCTTCTCAAAATACGTGACCATCGTTTTCACAAGTTCTTTATTATCATCAGCAATTGCAATTCTCACTTTTTCCAATCCCATTAGCGGTTCCCTCCTGTTTCGTTTCCCCAATTTCCTGAACTCCGTTACTAGCTCAAGAAAAAATTCGACAACGCCAACATCATTCCTTTTTTCAGGTATAGAAATGAATCTTCTGACCGATAGTTTCTCTATAAATCGACGGATTCCAATGTTTTCTATCACAATTGTCGAATCCTTCCTGTTGTCAGTGTACCACCGATAAAAAAAGGAGCCAACCCCATTTTTTGGGTTGGCTCTCCAAATCGCTATTTTTCCCCGTTTCTCATCGTTTCCAAGAAAAGGCCTGCTCCTTTTTTGGGCTCATCGACGAACATATGGGTGATAGCGCCTGCAAATTTTCCGTTCTGAATAACGGGACTTCCACTCATGCCTTGTAAGATGCCGCCGGTCGCTTCCAATAACTTCGGATCGGTCATGACAAAGTGAAATTGTTCCTTCTCGATTTTAGTAATACGAATGGAAAAGGATTCCACTTCCGTTCCCTTCACAGTCGTATAAATCATGGCCTCACCCAATTTGAGATCACTGGCGTGCATAATCTCTAACGGTTCCGCCAACACTTTTCTAGAAGTGTCTTTCCACGATCCAAAAATTCCGTAAACGCTATTGCGGTTGATCGTCCCTAAAAGTTTTTCATCGTCCACAATCGTAGAGATTTTATAGCCGGGAATGCCAGGCACACTTTTTTTAATTTGCCCAATTTCCGACAGATAAATGGACCCCGTTTTGAATAAAGGCGGCGATTTCAGAGAACTGTCGATAATCTGATGACCGAGAGCGCCGTATGTCATCTTTTCCGGATCAACATACGTCAGAGTCCCTGTCCCTTCCGTACGGTCTTTAAGGAATGGAATGAGACGCTTCATTGCCCCGGTGTCCGCCAAAATTTTGCTCGGTTCTCCGTTACGGAGGACTTGCAATGTAATTTCCTGTTCCCCTTTGATGGAGGAGACGGCTTTCTCGAATTCGTTGAGGACTCCGACCGAATAGTCCTCGACTTGTTCGATCAAATCCCCGGCCTTTAGCCAGTTGTCTTTGTCGATCATCACATCATTTGTAACAAAAACACCTGAGAGATCCATTTTTATGCCGATCGAGTGTCCCATCGGAATCAGGCTGTCATGTTGTGCAAGTGCCGCACTCGAAGAGAATGGCAAAAAAATGAACAGGAAGAACAACGATACGCCGATTTTCAATTGTCTATTCCATCCCATGGTTCACCTCCCGCTGTAAGATACTATTGGTATGTCCGTTCGCGGGAATGTTATGAGAGGATAAAATGAGCAATAGAAGGACGTGCATACATTTTCGGTGCACGTCTCAACGAAAGGATTTTTTTCTTTCTACTGCCATTTTCAACAATTCGTCTGCATGTTGTAAAGTGAGTGGGGTAATCTCCGTGCCGGATAACATGCGTGAGACCTCTTCAATCCTTTGTGAGCGGTCAATATCGTGGATCGCCGTGCTCGTACGCTCATCCTTCACTTCTTTTTTGATCAAGTAATGGTGGTCTGCCATCGCAGCGACCTGCGGCAAATGCGATATACAGAGCACTTGGGAATGGATTGCAATCGTCGCAATCTTTTCCGCGATCGCTTGGGCAACCCTTCCACTGACTCCCGTATCCACCTCGTCAAAAATGATGGAGGTAATCCCTTGGTGTTTGGAAAAGATCGTTTTTAAGGCGAGCATGAGCCGTGAAAGTTCTCCACCCGATGCAACTTTCGCTAAAGGTTTCAGCGGTTCGCCCACATTCGTGGAAATGAGGAATTGCACGTCATCGATCCCGTGTCGATCGAAGTGTCCGACAGGTCTCCTGTTGATCTCCACTTGAAATACCGCTTTTTCCATATGGAGCTGTTTCAACTGTTCCATTACCGCTTGTTCCAAGAGACCGGCCGAATCTTGTCGAATGATGGACAATTCTTCTGCTTCTACTTCCAGGTCCTGGGCCAATTGTCTCAGTTTTTCCTGCCCTTCCGCCATCCGTTCATCCCGGCTGACCAAATTATCGAGTTCTTCTGCAATTTGTTCCCGATACAGAACGATATCCTCGATCGTTTTGCCATATTTCCGTTTCAATGAAGTGAGCAAGGCGAGGCGATCTTCTACAGCTTCCAGACGATTTGGATCGAACTCCATATCGTCCAAGATGTTTTTTAATTCATGTGCAGTATCTTGCAAGGAATAGAAGCTAGTCGCAATTACTTCTGCATGGGATTGCAAATTTTTATCGACGGATGCCGCATCCTCTAAGTCGCTCATTGCGGATCCAAGCCAATCCAAAGCATGCGTATCCCCACTGATCGATTCATAAGCCGTATTCAACCGTTCAAAAAGCCGATTGAAATTCTGCAGCTTCCGCTTTTCTTCTTCCAGTTCCTCTTCCTCTCCGATAACGAGGGAAGCGGCATCGATTTCTTTCAACTGGAACGAATACAGATCAATCCGTTGGGCTACTTGCTGCTCATTTTCATCGGCCATCTCCAGCTTGCGTTTCAGCTTTCGATAACGTTCATAAAGTTCAGTGTAATCTTCGTATGTACGTACGAGTCGTTCTCCCGCAAAATGGTCAAGCAGATGGATATGTCTTTTTTCAAGCATCAGTTCCTGGTTTTCATGTTGGCCATGGATATCAATGAGCTGGGAACCAATTTCTCTTAAATTAGCAATTGTCACCAATTTACCGTTCACTCGGCAAACCGTTTTCCCGTTTGCATTCAAATCCCGGCGTAAAATCACGACGCCATCTTCCGTTTCGATGCCGATATCGTTCATTTTCGCAAGGACCGGATGATCGGGATCGTCGATTGTGAACATCCCTTCCAGTTCAGCCTTTTTGGCACCATGGCGGATGAATTCCTGGGATCCCCGCCCGCCTGCGAGCAATTGGACAGCGTCAATGATGATGGACTTTCCCGCACCCGTTTCCCCTGTTAACACGGTTAATCCATCTTGAAATGTAACTTCCAACTTTTCAATAATAGCAAAGTTTTGAATGGATAGTTCGCTTAACAATTTACGCTCACCTCTTTTGCATTTCCCTGCCGATCAGTTCAAAGCATGGCCAACAGTCTTTCCCTTACCTCAATGGTAAGCGGTTCCTCCCGGCAGATGATCAAACAAGTATCATCCCCGCAAATTGTGCCGAGAATGTCCTCCCAACCGAGTTGGTCAATGAGGGATCCGACCGCATGAGCATTTCCAGGAATCGTTTTCAGAATGATAAAATAACCAGCGCTATCGATACTGACAAAAGCATCTGTCATCATCCGCTGCAATTTTTCCTCTGTGTTAAACCGTTGGGACGTCGGCAAGCTATACTTATACCGTCCATCCTGCAAAGGGACCTTGATGAGATGCATTTCCTTAATATCACGGGAGACGGTCGCTTGGGTGACAGCCACGCCTGACTTTTTCAAGAAATCGACAAGCTGGTCCTGTGTTTCGATTTCGAAATTTGAAATGATATCCCGGATCCGTATATGTCTCTGCCCTTTATTCAATTCCATCACTCCGATACATATTTGTGAAACCATCCGATTGCCATTCCATTCGGGAGGTTGATCGGTTAATGAAAAGCGCACAAAAAATGCGCGCTATTGTAAACTCTTATGTGCTTCTTCAATCAATTCCTTAAATGACTGCTCATCCAACATCGGTTCCACTTCCCGAACCGAACGTAAATGGAAAAGGAACTCAATATTCCCTTCTCCCCCCGTTACGGGCGAGAAGGAGGCGTCTCGCAATTCAAATCCTTCCGTTGCGGAAGCTGTTGCAATTTTGATCAATACATCTAGATGGATGTCCTTCTCCCGGACGACGCCTTTCTTCCCCACTTTCCCTTTACCGGCTTCGAATTGCGGTTTCACAAGAGCGATCACATCCCCGCCCTCCACCAGAATTCGTTTCAAAGCGGGAAAGATGAGTTCCAATGAGATGAAAGAGACATCGATTGTCGCAAATTCAGGCAATCCTTCCGTAAACATATCAGGAGTGGCATGCCGGAAATTGGTTCGTTCCATTACAGTGACCCGGGGATCTTGCCTGATTTTCCAAGCCAATTGGTTATAGCCGACGTCCAATGCGTAGCAATGCTTCGCTCCGTTTTGCAAGGCGCAATCGGTGAATCCTCCTGTAGAAGAGCCGATGTCCAGAACAATTTTATCTTGGACTGTGACATCGAACACTTCTAGAGCCTTTTCCAACTTGAGTCCGCCCCGGCTAACGTATTTGAGAGCGGACCCTTTGACGGTCAACGGGGCATCAACCGGAATTTTCTCCCCGGGTTTGTCCAACCGTGTTTCGGCAGAATAGACAATCCCGGCCATGATGGACCGTTTCGCTTGTTCTCGTGTATCTACGAGCCCGCGGGCGACGAGCAACACGTCGACCCGCTCCTTCTCGATCCGGCTCATCCTAGACGTTCCCTCTTCGTAACTTGGCTATAAACCATCTCTTCCAATTCGTCCGCCAGATGATCGGCGGTCAAGCCAAGTTCCGTCATCAGCTCTTCCACACTGCCATGTTCAATATAACGATCCGGAATCCCCATTCGCCGGATCATGGAAGTGGAATAGTGTTGATCATTCGCATATTCCAAAACGGCGCTTCCGAAACCGCCCGCAAGCACAGCTTCCTCCAACGTGATGAAAGGCATACCGGAACGTAACAGTTCATCAAGCATAGCCGTATCCATCGGTTTGATGAAACGGGCGTTGATCACTTTCACACCGATCCCTTTTGACATCATCTTTTCGGCCGCCTTCAAAGCCATCGGTATAGTCGTTCCGAATGTCAAGACAGCGATGTCCGAACCTTCTCGCAGCACTTCCCAAGAGCCGATCGGAATTGGATGCGGTTCTGCATCCATTGGTACGCCCAGCCCGTTGCCCCGTGGATAACGCAGTGCAATTGGACCCGTATCATAGTCGATGGCCGTTTTCACCATATGCTGGCCTTCGTTTTCATCCTTCGGCATCATAATGACCATATTCGGCAAATGTCTCAAAAAGGCGATATCAAAAACGCCCTGGTGGGTTTCGCCGTCTGCACCAACGAGGCCGGCGCGGTCGATTCCGATGAAGACATTCAAGTTTTGCCTGGATATATCATGGAGCACCTGATCATACGCACGTTGAAGGAAGGTCGAGTAAATCGCAAGGAATGGTTTCATTCCCTGCGTGGCAAGACCTGCCGCCATCGTGGCCGCATGCTGTTCCGCAATACCCACATCAAAGAAGCGATCCGGAAATTCTGCAGCGAACGATTCCAGCTTGGACCCGACCGGCATAGCCGGCGTGATGGCGACGATCCTTCTATCATTCCGCGCCAATGTCCTGACCGTCTCGGCAATCAGCCCACTCCAGGAAGGTGCTGTGGAAACTGATTTAACGAAGGCCCCGGTTTCAATCTTATAAGGGCCTGTCCCATGCCAAGTTCCGATTTTATCGTGTTCAGCTGGCAGATACCCTTTCCCCTTTTTCGTAATTACATGGAGAAGGACCGGTCCTTCTACTTTTTTCGCGTATTGGAAATTTCGCTCCAGCTCCGTGAAATCATGTCCATCGACTGGACCCAAATACGTAAATCCGAGCTCCTCGAAAAAGACCCCTGTTACGAGCAAATATTTCAGGCTATCTTTCACTCGTTCGGCAGCTGCAGCCACTTTGCCTCCGATTGCCGGGATCCGTTTTAAAATATATTCCAGTTCGTCCTTGGCCGTATTATACTTGCCCGCTGTCCGCAGCTTGCCCAGGACGTTGTGAAGAGCGCCCACATTCGGAGCGATCGACATTTCATTGTCATTCAAAACGACAATCATATTCGTCTTTTCATGCCCGATATGATTAAGCGCCTCCAATGCCATACCGCCCGTCAAAGCACCGTCGCCGATGACAGGAATCACATAATTGGATTCCCCTTTAATATCCCTTGCGGCAGCCATGCCCATAGCAGCAGACAGAGAGGTGGAACTATGGCCGGTTTCCCAGACGTCATGTTCGCTTTCCGTCATCTTAGGAAAACCGCAAAGACCTTTATATTGCCTGATCGAATCAAATTGACAAGCCCGTCCCGTCAGGATTTTATGGACATATGACTGGTGGCCGACGTCCCAGATGATTTTGTCGTCCGGGCTATCGAAACAGTGATGCAAAGCGAGCGTCAATTCGACGACCCCCAAGTTCGGACCGATATGGCCTCCAGTCACGGAGCATTTCTCAATGAGGAACTTCCTGATTTCCTCCGCAAGCTCCATCAACTCTTCGCGATTCAGGTTCTTTAAAAAAGATGGACTTGTAATCTCAGTCAGATCCATCATTATCACACACCTTCATAAAATGATTGCGAATCGAACAGCGAAGGGTTCGATTTGCCGTATTTCTGCGCATTTTGCAGAAATTAAGGCACGACTCTCGAACTGCAAAAGGTTCGATTCGCCATATTTCTGCGCCCTTCGCGGAAATTAAGGCACGACTCTCGAACAGCGAAGGGTTCGATTTCCGTATCTCTGCCCACTTTGCAGAAATTAAGGCACACTCAAGTATGCTATTTCTGATTTCCCCTTAATAATCCGTGACATCCGCCTGTCGACAATAACGCCACATCGTGTGCTTCGGAGGCTCCAATCTTTGTTCGGCGGGAGTTTGTAACCTGATGAATAGGGAATGCTTACACATTCTCCCCGCCCCCATGGAGGTGGGAATCTTCAGCTGAACAAAGATGACGATTCGCTTAGTACATTATAACAAGAAGGACGCCCTAAACAACAACTTGTTCGCTCAGCTGTTCCGTTCCACGATATAATCGGCAAACATCCCAAGCATGCTTGAATCATCACCAAGGAAACCAATCGCTTCTTTCGCTGTTTGATGGTGGTATTCCAGACGTTCGATTGCCCCTTCCAACCCAAGGAGGGAAGGATAGGTGGATTTCTGGCTCGACGTATCGCTGCCGGCGGTCTTCCCTAATTGCTCGGTCGTCGAAGTGATGTCCAAAATGTCATCCTTGATTTGGAAAGCGAGCCCGATATTTTTGGCATAGGTCCGTAACTGGGCGGATCCTTTCTCATCCAGATCGCCAAGGATGGCGCCCGCTTCGATACAGAACGATAGAAGAGCACCCGTCTTATTCAAATGGACGGTTTCCAATTCCTCCAAGGATAGCTGCTTGTCCTCGCCTTCCATGTCTAATATTTGGCCGCCGACCATTCCTTCAGCCCCTGATGCGGAGCCAAGTAGCTTCATGATCGCAACCGCCTTTTCCGGCGGCGTGGAGCCGAGTTCGGTCAGACTGCGGAATGCCAACGCTTGCAAAGCATCTCCCGCAAGAACGGCCACCGCTTCTCCGAATACTTTATGGTTCGTCGGCTTGCCCCGCCTGAAATCGTCGTCATCCATACACGGTAGATCATCATGGATTAGGGAATATGTATGGATCATCTCGACCGCACATGCAACCGTCAGTGCATCGTCCGAACGTTTTCCGATATCTTGGAGAGTGGCAAGGACGAGGAGAGGCCGAATCCGCTTCCCTCCGGCATCCACGGAATAAGCCATTGCTTTTTTCAAGTTTTCCGGCATATTTGTCGCCATTATTAGTTCGTGCAACCGCTGATCAATCAATGGCAAGCGGGTTTCAATGAATTGTTGTAATGCTTCATGCATTCGTATCTCCACCTTTCGAAGGGTCGAATTCCGTTTGATTGCCCTCTTTATCAATTATGGAGATGAGTTGTTTTTCAGCGTCCTGTAATTTATTGTGACAATAAGCGGACAGTTCCATCCCTTTTTTATATAAAAGAATCGCATCTTCCAACGGCACATCGCCGGTTTCTAATTTCTGGACGACTTCTTCCAGTTTGTACATGGCCTCTTCAAAGCGGATTGCTTCTTTTTCCATTTATATTTCCTCCCCATTTTGTGCGGTGAGCGATTGGATCTTCGCTTCGACCACGCCATCCTGCAACCGGATCTCAATCTCATCCCCGACTTCCAGCTGTTGGACGGAGTTTGCCACTTTGCCATTTTGGTAGAGAATCGAAAACCCCCGATCCATGACGGCCAGTGGATTCAAAGCTTGCAGCATGCGGATGGCCGATTTGAAACTTTCATCCTTTCCTCTGAGCTGCTGGTAGGCGGCCCGGGTCAGCCTTTCGGTCAACGCATCGACGAGACGGCTGCTTTCTTTGATCTGCTTTTCCGGAGCATAAAACGTCAAAAGAGAGTGAAGTCTTTGCAGTTCGCTTTTTTGCCGAGTCGTCAAATCGGTCCGGCTCCGGTCCAGCCGGCCTTCCAAACCGATCAGCCGTTCCATGAAAGGACGGTACAATCGTTCCGGAAATTGCAAAGGATACGAAGATTGCGCGGATGCCAGACGTTTCCGTTCCACCTGGATCTGATTGGATAGGGAACGATACAACATCCGTTTGCGGTCCAATAGCCGTTCGATCAATTCCTCCCTTGCCGGAACCGCCATTTCAGCGGCCGCTGTCGGCGTAGGCGCTCTGCGATCGGAGACGAAATCCGCGATGGTCGTATCCGTTTCATGTCCGACAGCACTGATGATAGGAATTCGGCAGGAGAAGATGGCTCTTGCAACGGATTCTTCATTAAAAGCCCAAAGATCCTCGATCGAGCCGCCTCCACGGCCGACGATCAGTACATCGATCGAACCGTAGGCCTCTGCCTGCGCAATCGATTGAATGATGGAAGGCGCCGCTTGTGGTCCTTGAACGATCGCTGGAAAAAGAATAATTTCCGCCAAAGGATAACGCCTGCCAATTGTCGTGCAAATGTCTTGTATGGCCGCTCCCGACTGCGCCGTGATGACCCCGACCTTTTGCGGGAACGGCGGCAATGGCTGTTTCCATCGCGAATCGAATAATCCTTCTTTTCCCAAACTCTCTTTCAATTGCTCGAATGCAAGATAGAGAGCTCCAATTCCATCGGGCTGCATCGTCTGAGCGTATAATTGATATTGCCCGCTCGCTTCATAGACGGTGACATCGCCAGTGATGAGCACATTCATGCCGTTTTCCGGCCTGAATTGCAAACCGCTTGCTGCAGACCGGAACATCGCTGCCTGGATTCTGCTCTTTTCATCTTTCAACGTAAAATAGAGGTGACCGCTCGGATGGCTTTTGACGTTCGATAACTCCCCTTTTACATATACATTGCGCAAATGGGGATCGGCGTCGAATTTTCGTTTCACATATTTCGTCAGCGCTTGTACAGATAAATAAGGATTCCCGGCCAACTGCACCGCCTCCTGTTCAATGACGTACAGAAACGCTGTCTTTCCAATGGAAAACAGCGTCCGTCGTGTTCGTTATTATGACTGCGGGCATCTTCCCTCAGCGAAAGCCTGTTCCGCACTTTGCAGTGTATTTTTCAAAAGCATCGTGATCGTCATCGGGCCGACACCGCCTGGAACCGGTGTAATGGCGGAAGCTTTTTCCTTGGCCGAATCAAAATCGACGTCTCCGCATAGTTTTCCGTTTTCATCACGGTTCATCCCGACATCGATGACGATAGCCCCGTCTTTGATATATTCATCGGTAATGAATTTAGTCCGGCCGATTGCCACAATCAAAATATCCGCTTGCTTTGTATAAGAAGACAAGTCCACGGTTTTCGAATGGCAATACGTCACCGTGGCATCCCGTTGCAACAGCAATTGCCCCATCGGTTTGCCGACGATATTGCTTCGCCCGACGATGACCGCATGTTTACCGCGGATATCCACTCCTGTACGCTCTAGCAGCTTGATAATCCCATAAGGGGTACAGGAGATAAAAGACTGCTGGCCGATAATCATCTTCCCAACATTCTCCGGATGGAAGCCGTCTACGTCTTTTTCCGGTGCAATCGCACGGATAACGAGATTTTCATCAATATGATCCGGCAATGGCAGTTGGACGAGGATGCCATGGATGGTTGCATCTTCATTCAGTTTTTCCACATGGCCCAATAGTTCTTCTTCGGATACAGTGGCAGGCAACTGGATCAGTTCAGATTTCATGCCTGCTTCCACGCTAGATTTTTGTTTATTTTTCACATATGTATGGGATGCTGAATTGTCACCGACGAGAATGACGGCAAGGCCTGGTTGGCATCCCTTTTCCGTAAGTTCCCGGACTCCTTCTTTTATTTCTTCCCGTATTTCTTTTCCAATTGCAACTCCATCAATCAGTTCGCCAGTCATATTTCATCCTCCAAATCATTACGAGTAGATCTTTCATCGAATTTTGATAAAACCCCGTTTACAAAACGTCCGGACTTTTCATCCCCGAATGTCTTGCATAATTCAACCGCTTCATTGAGAATGACCCGGTGCGGGGCATCGTCGGTAAAAAGCAATTCATAGACGGCGAGCCGCAACACAGTCCTCTCAATCTTCGGAAGCCGTTCCAGTGACCAATTTTCGAGCCTCTCCATAAGGGCTGCGTCGATTTCGGTCTTATGTTGGACCGTTCCGCGAACAAGCTGGTCATAGAAAGGGTTTACCGGACGTTCGGTTATATAATGGATCGCTTCGTCAACGGATAGTTCCATTGTGGTATTATCCAGCTGGAACAGCGTTTGCACCGCTTTTTCCCGCGCTTCTCGTCGTTTCATGTAAATGTCTCCTCCACTGCTGTATCTCTGAAGTTTTATCATACCACATTTCAATGGATGGGATACAGTGTAACAAGCTAGGAAAACAACCTTTCTCATATGCTGTCGCTTCCGACACTTTTCAGGAGCGCGGGTGAGTTGATTGAGCTGCGAATTGAACCCTTTGAAGGTTAGGAAAAATCAAGAAGTCAGTGAGTGGGTTATTAACTTGTTGAATTATTTTAATAAGAACAGATTCAAGAAAATTAGGCTGTCAGACAATAATTAGGGATGGTGTAAAAGGTCTAATTCAGGTATTCAGAGAAACAAGTTACTATGGAGAAATGCTGAATTGCTACAAGTAAAAGTGTCTATAGCTATCTAAAAAATCCATAGGATCGTTGCAATTCCTAAAAAAATAATACCAATTATTCCACTGTACAGGGCAATTCGTTCTCTGAAACCACGGTGTTCTTTTGTCTCTGAATGGAAATTCGCTCTTTGCTCTGCTCCATTAGACCAAGCCCCCAGTGACAAACCCGAAATAACAACAAAAACGATTCCACCTATTATAAAAAAGTTGAACATTCTATTCCTCCTCATCCATCGATAGAAAGAACTATTTCCGATAGAATTTCCAGTTGATTTGACGTGTCAAAAGAATAAATTATAATGATTCTGAATAATTTGAAGCTCATTTATATTTTAACATACATATCCACTTTCAAAAACAGCAGTATTGACCGCCTAAACGAAAGGGCTGTCCCAAAGTCGATTACCGACTTTTGGGACAGCCCTTGGATTATTCCGATTCTTTTTCGAACTCGATACCGGTTATATGGATATTGACCTCTTTCGTTTCAATTGAGGTCATATGGAAGAGTGCATGGCGGATCTGTTTTTGGATTTCCGTCGCCACTGTCGGGATGGAATAGCCATATTGCACAACGCAATAGACATCGACGATCAATCCGTCCCCTGTCCATTCCGTTTTAACGCCCTTGCCATGATTCACTTTCCCGAACTTTTCCGCAACACCGGTGGCAAAGTTCCCCGTCGTGTTAGCTACACCTTCCACTTCGGTCGTTGCAATTCCAATAATCACTTCTAGAACTTCAGGAGCCAGCTGGACGCGTCCCAGCTCGATATTTCCCGTCGAAGCTTTGCCGGCAATCGACGGTACTGCCTTTTCAGCCATCTGGAACCTCCTCCCCATTAGTCCATAATATCGTATTTTTCCAGGAACTTCGTATCGAAATCGCCCGATTTGAACACTTCATGATCCATCAAATTCAAATGGAACGGAATGGTCGTATCGACCCCTTCGATGATGAATTCATCCAACGCACGTTTCATCCGGGCGACCGCTTCTTCCCGCGTATTGCCGTGGACGATCAACTTGGCGACCATCGAATCATAGAACGGCGGTATCGTATAGCCGGGATACATAGCCGAATCGACTCGGACGCCAAAACCGCCAGGCGGCATATACATCGTCACTTTCCCTGGAGACGGCATGAAATTCTTAGATGGATTTTCTGCGTTAATACGGCATTCAATGGCCCATCCGTCAATTTTCACATCATCCTGGCTATAGGCAAGCTCCTCGCCTGCAGCGACTTTCAACTGCTGTTGGATCAAATCGATGCCTGTAATCATTTCAGTGACCGGGTGTTCCACTTGGATTCGTGTATTCATTTCCATGAAATAGAATTTTTGATTAATATGATCGAAAATGAACTCCACTGTCCCGGCTCCGCGATAATTGACGGCTTGTGCAGCTTTGACCGCCGCTTCCCCCATCTGTTCGCGCAGTTCAGGTGTCAATGCAGGCGATGGTGCTTCCTCGACGAGCTTCTGCATCCGTCGTTGAATCGAGCAATCCCGTTCTCCGAGATGGATGGCGTTCCCATATTTATCGGCTAGGACTTGCACTTCTACGTGACGGAACACTTCGATGTATTTTTCCAGGTAAACCCCCGGATTGCCGAAAGCGGCTGCCGCTTCCTTTTGGGTGATCTTGATGCCTTTCACCAATTCGTCTTCATCCCGTGCGACGCGGATCCCTTTTCCTCCACCGCCCGCGGTTGCTTTAATGATGACCGGGAAACCGATTTCATTTGCGACTTTCAACGCTTCTTGTTCGTCCGCGACGATACCATCCGATCCCGGGACAATCGGCACGCCCGCTTGTTCCATCGTGTCACGGGCAACATCTTTCGTTCCCATGCGGGAAATTGCATCCGACGTCGGACCGATGAATTCAATATTCACTTCTTCGCAAAGCTCGGCAAAACTTGCATTTTCCGCAAGGAACCCGTAGCCGGGATGAATGCCGTCACAACCTGTCAGTTTGGCAACACTGATGATATTCGAAAAATTCAAGTAACTGTCTTTCGATAAGCGAGGGCCGATGCAATACGCCTCATCCGCCAGTTCGACATGCAGCGCCTCTGCATCTGCTTCCGAATAGACAGCGACCGTTTTGATGTCGAGTTCTTTACAAGCGCGGATAATCCGGACAGCGATTTCCCCACGGTTTGCGATTAATACTTTTTTCATAGGTCGGAATCCTCCTTAATTCGTTTTGACGAGGAAAAGAGGTTGTCCGTATTCAACGAGCTGGCCGTCTTTTACAAGGATTTCAACGATTTCCCCTGAAACTTCCGCTTCGATTTCATTGAATAATTTCATCGCTTCGACGATGCAAACGATGGATTCTGGGTCCACTTTGTCGCCAGCCTTGACATAAGCAGGCGCGTCAGGTGAAGATGCAGAATAGAATGTGCCGACCATTGGAGATATGATTTTATGCAGATCAGCGTTATCCGCAGTTTCAGCAGCCGGAGCTGGTGATTGCGGCTCTTCCTGCTTGACGGCAGGAGCCGGTTCAGCTTGTACTTGCGGCAAGGTTGCTTGCGGCTGTTGGACTAGAACCGTCGCTGCAGGTTCTGGTACCGCCATAACTGTCGGTTGCGTGTCGCCGCCTTTTTTCAATTTGATTTTAGTGCCTTCTGCTTCGTAAGAAAATGTTTCAATGGATGACTGATCGATGAGTTTAATGATTTCACGGATTTCTTGGATTTTCAACATGAATGATTCTCCTTACCTTCATTTTAATTACACCCATCCTCCATTTTAGACGTTTTAGCTTCATAATGAAATAGCAAACCCTCATTTAACTCAATCTTCACCCTAAATGGCCTAATTTCGGTCTTGGAAATAAAAAAAGACCCTTTCCAGGGCCTATATCATTGGGTGCCTCCCGTGAAGTCGACTTGCACATCACGCGCGTCATCCCAACTCGTCATCACATGATGAATAATTTGGTCCGCCATCTGCTTGGAGTGGCCTTCCGTAGACAGGACAGTCACTTTCACTTTCCCGTCTTCCGTCCGGACAAATGCGTCGGGATAGCCGAATGCTTTGATCTCCATCTCCAGCAGTGCTTCCGCCGTAGAGCGTTTCATCAATTCAGCCATCTCATCGTACGCCGAATTCTTCTCTTCTGCCGTAAAATCGGAGGATGTCATTTTCGTTTCCAGTTGCTCGTGCATCTTGCTCCGTTCATTGCGGACTTCCATCCGCATCTCCTCAAAGAGGACGAGTTCGGCAAAAACCGGTTTCGTTTCATCCGCAGCCGTCTCCTCCGTCAGCTTGGTGGCATCGGTTGTCTCTTTCGTAAAGATGGCCATCCCGTCGAACGGCATCGGCGCTCGTTCTTTTACATAGTAAATGGAGATGACGGCGACCAAGCTAAGCAATGTCAAAAACCAGACTGTTCTCTTATTCGTTTTCATTCGTACTCCCCCTTTTCTTCATTTCAACGATGACGATGCGATGTTCTGGCAACTGGAGGACAGCCGATAGGATCCTCGATAGTTCACTACGGAGTTTGAAATCTTCAGCACCTTCCGCGATGACTAAAATGCCTTGCAATTCACTTCCTTTTTTTCCCGACGTCCCGGAAAGGGAGAAATAATCGGTCAGAGGAGCGGATGTCCCATTGTTGTCATGATGGAAGTAGATCGACACTTCCCCGATCCCTTCGATTTCCATCAGCACCTCTTCTAGCGTAGAAATTTCTTTGCTCTCCTCCTTCCCCTCCCCGATCCCGCCAAGTTTTGGATTGATGAGAAAGATGACGAAGATCATAAAGGTCCCGAGAAGAATGGTCTGCAATTTTTTCGATGGTTTCTTCATAATCTCACCATTTTCATTCATTGAGCCTGTTGTATGACCTGTCATCAATGATCCATTTTATGCTCCTTTAGAGGAACCTATGACCAAATATCGAAAAGAACGATTGAAGAATCCAGATACCGACCGCAATTTTAATGAGCGGAATAAATTCCTCTTCTTTATCGTCAGGCAATAACAAAAGGAGAAAGGACGAGAAAACGGAAATCAATAAAATGCCAATCAGAAAGATTCCATGGGCCGACCTCATTTCATCGTAGTGAATAATTTGATGAAGACGATGGACAACAGGGATGTGTAGATGAAGGCAAACGAGATGAGAAACGATACAGCGCATAGGACAAACAACGTTTTCCCGATATCATCCAAAATACCGGCAATATCCTCATCGGCAAACGGTTCGATCATTGCCGCAGTCCACCGATAAAAAAAGGCGACGATAAGTGTCTTAAGGGATGGAACGAGCGCGACGGTCCAAACCGTGACCATCATCCATCCCCCCGCAAAGACACTGGCCCCCGACGAATACCGACCCATCGTCCCGATTGTATCGGTCATGAAGGAACCGATGAGAGGGATATTCTGGCGAATCAATTCCTTCACTGGTTCACTTGTCAAACCGGAAATTGCCCAAGACATCGTTCCACCGGCTGTGATGAAAATTGAATAGGTCGCTACCGTCGCCGAAACTACAGCGAGAAGAGTTGTCCGCACCATATCTGCCATCCGGGTGAACGGGACATCGGGAAGCAATCGCGAGATCAGATCAAACAGGAAGGTCGCTGTCAATAAGGGAATCAATAGACGTTCCGCCAAAAGAACCGCTCCGTTAGCAAACAGCAGCATGGCCGGCTGGAAATTGAGCAAGCCGAATGCCCCGCCCGCCATCACCATACCTGCCGTCAACACGGGATAGATCGAAATGAAAATCATGGAAATCGAACGAGCGATCTCCCGGATTAAATCGAGATGACTGATAGCCGGTTGCAAGGCAACGCTGACAATTAGGATGATGAGCAGGATCCTCGTCCATTTTGAAAAGGAAGGAAACAAAAAGTCGGCCATTAATGCCATGAAAGCCGAAATAATAATGATGGCGAAACTGGACAGGACCGTTCCCAGTATAGTTTCGATGAATGCAATCATGGAGGCATCGTCCGATCATTTAGAAATGAGTGAAGTCAGTATTTCGATTAAACTGGATGTCTGTGGAATCCATAACGTCAAGATCGCTAGTTTAACCACGAAATGGGATAGTGCCGCCAGTGAACGGTAGCCCGCTTCTTCAATATGGCGCGCAATCAGATCCGAAAGAAAAAAAAGGATTGCACTGCCGATCAGCAACTTGGCGAACGGATCGGGAAGCGGTTGGAATAATTGGATATAGGTCTTAGTAAACGGAATGATGATGACGAGAAGCGCTTGGAATAAAAAGAAGAAAAACAGCACCGTATATAACAGCGGATGGAGTTTCGGTACAGCGAACGACAAGAGCAGCAGGACAAGAAACACAAGAATGACATAAAATAAGGTGGCCATCAAACCGACATCGACAGCCATTGGAAAAATTCCACGATTTCCGTAAAAAAGATTTTTAGGAACCGCAGCATTTCGGCTGTAATATAAAGATAGGCGAGAAGGAACAGGAAAAAGGAGAACTCCTTCTTGCCGGTTTGTTCGAAGAAGATATGAAGGATGCCGATCACAAGCCCAATCCCGGCAATCCGTAGCAAGTCATTCAATTCCATCCGGTACTCCCCCCATTGCCTTATCCTATGAAGAGTTTTCGTGGACTAGAACAGAACAAAAGCGCCCGGAGTCTGGCCGAAAACGCACCCGGCTGGAAAGTTATCCGCATGCCAAGATTTCACAATTTCCCAAGCAACAAAAAAACACCCCTCATCCCAGTTGGGAAAGGAGTGTTCAAAGGGCGGTTTACGCACGCGAGACATATTCGCCTTCTTCGGTGTTGATGATCAGCTTATCACCCGTGTTGACGAAGAATGGCACTTGAACGATGAGGCCGGTTTCCATTTTAGCCGGTTTGGAGCCGCCGCTCGCCGTATCGCCTTTGATGCCCGGTTCCGTCTCGATGACTTCGAGTGTCACCGTGACAGGCAGTTCGACACCAAGAACTTCATCTTTATAGGAGATGATATGGACTTCCATATTTTCTTTCAAATATTTCAATTCTTCCTCGATTTGTTTGGAAGGCAATTCGATCTGTTCATAGGATTCATTGTCCATGAATACATGGTCATCCCCGTTGGCATACAAGTATTGCATACGCCGGTTGTCGATCTGCGCTTTTTCCACTTTCTCTCCCGCACGGAATGTCTTTTCATTGACGTTACCGGAACGGAGGTTACGCAATTTCGAACGGACGAAAGCCGCTCCTTTTCCCGGTTTTACGTGTTGGAAATCGATGACGCGCCAGATGTCGCCGTCAAATTCAATGGTCAGGCCAGTTTTAAATTCGTTTACTGAAATCATTATGATTCCTCCATTTGTTTAATAGTTATAAGATGAGAAGTTGTTTGGTGGAATGCGTCAGTCGTTCATTGCCCGTCTCCGTTATGATGATATCATCCTCGATCCGGACGCCTCCGATGCCGGGCAGATAAATTCCCGGTTCCACCGTGACGGCCATATTCGGTTGGAGCACTGCTTCCGAACGGAAGGAAAGAGTAGGCCCTTCATGCACTTCAAGACCAATACCATGGCCAGTTGAATGGCCGAACGCCTCGCCATACCCTTTGGATATAATATAATCCCGGGCGATGGCATCCGCTTCAATCCCCGTCATCCCCGGCTTGATATTTCGCAATGCCAGTTCCTGTGCCGCCAATGTGATGTCGTAAATTTCTTTCATTTTAACGGAAGGCTCTCCAACAGCGATAGTACGGGTAATATCAGATATATACCCATTATAGTACGCACCGTAATCCAACGTCACGAGTTCTCCCGATTCGATCACTTTATCTGATGCCACGCCGTGAGGCAAGGCCCCACGCGGCCCGGATGCGACAATCGTGTCAAAAGAGGACGACGTGGCGCCGAGCTTGCGCATGAAAAACTCCAGTTCATTGGAGACTGCGAGTTCGGTCATACCTGGTTTGATGAATTTGCAAATATGGGTAAATGCTTCATCTGCGATGTCGGCCGCTTTTTTCAAAATGGCGATTTCAGCTTCCGTTTTGATCAGCCGCAGCTTCTCCACAACGCCGGATACCGGTTTCAGCTCCGCTTCGACTTGTTGATTGTATAATTCGAACATGCCGTATGTGAGATCGTCCTTTTCAAATCCCATTGTCTGTAAGTTCATCAACTTCGCCTGATTGGCCACTTCGCCGATTACTGTTTTCGAGTGTTGGACAATGCGGTACCCTTCCACCTGCTTTTCCGCTTGCTCCATATATCGGAAATCTGTGATAAAAACAGCATCCTCCGCCGAAACGACGGCGACCCCGGCTGTGCCTGTAAAGCCGGTCAAATAACGCCGATTATACGGATTCGTGATGAGCAACGCATCGAGTTTCTGCTCTTTAAGAAGTTCACGCAGTTTCGTCAATTTCACGTTTGCATACCCCTTTTCTCCTAATCTCCAGATCCGGCGAGTCTCTTGCTATGTATATCGGCAATCGGGACTGAAACGCCAGCCGCAAGATCTGTAACCAGCCATCATCCCTGCCGTTATTTACAGTGCCTTGTTCCATGGTCAAGTTTTCCAGATGTCGACTCCGCGTCCAGGTTGTTTGGAAGGGACCTGACTTAGACAGAGGCAAACGCTCACACGCCGCCCCATTCCTACCTTTTCCTTTTTCATTTTAACACATCCGAAATCGGTGGCAACTCATTTCGTATCATGAGCTGAAAGTTTCTTCATCACGACCGCCGTTTCCGTAATAAATCGGATGATGATGGCCATGACCGCGAAAAACGGAATGGACACCGATTGGACTGCTTTTTTTAACGTCTCTGGCGTACCGATGCTCCACTCGATCGAAATCACTACAATAATTCCGATCAGGAGTGCAGTAACCACGGTCGGAATGGAAGTAGTAAAGGAAACAGCGATATACAGGATCATGTAAGAAATGAGTAGAATTAGGAACAGCAAAGCCCATTTTATGAAAGGATGGGCGCCTTCCGAGAAAAAAACCCATCCTTTCGCCCATCCGACGGGCGACCATTCGATGAAATTGAAAAAATGAAGAAATTTAAGTGCAAACGCCGTGCCAAGAGCCGCGATGAATGAAGTCCAAAAGAATGTTTGATTGATCATACCTTCCCTCCTCTCCAAAGTGTCGGGCGGAACCAAACTTTTTAAACCTATTTGTGGAGAGAGCCTGTTTTTTTTAGTACAATGAAAACAGTTCGGAAACTGATAGGAAAGAAAGTGTGGGTAACTATATGGGAAAATCACAACAGCCTCCCGCTTACGGGGGACAGGCATTGATAGAAGGGGTCATGTTTGGGGGCAAGAAGGACACCATTACGGCCATCCGGCGAAAGGACGGTTCCATTGACTACTTTCATGTACCGAAAGAACAAAAGCCCTTTGCGGCGAAGTTGAAAAAAGTTCCTTTTCTCCGCGGGATTGTTGCGTTGATCGAGTCGGCGGGTATCGGATCACGCCATCTGACATTTTCCAGCGAGCGCTATGACCTTATGCCTGGAGAAGAAGAGGAAGTCGTCGCGGAAGAACCTTCCAAATTAGCGATGGTCCTTGGCGTCGCCGCGGTCGGTGTGTTATCTTTCCTATTCGGAAAATTTGTATTTACGTTAGTTCCTGTTTTTCTGGCAGAACTGATGCAGCCGATCGCATCCGGCAAGACAGCTCAAATTCTTTTAGAGAGCTTGTTCAAACTGATTTTATTGCTGACGTACATTTCGCTAATTTCCATGACGCCGCTCATCAAACGAGTCTTTCAATATCACGGGGCGGAACATAAAGTCATCAACGCGTATGAAAACCGTATGCCGCTGACTGTCGAAAACGTCCAAGCCCAATCCAGGCTGCACTATCGATGCGGAAGCAGTTTTATTTTGTTTACGGTCATTGTCGGGATGTTCATCTACTTCCTTGTGCCGACCGATCCGTTCTGGCTGCGCGTCGTAAACCGGATTCTATTGATCCCGGTTGTGCTTGGCATCTCGTTTGAAGTGTTACAAGTGACGAACATGGTCCGCAGCGTGCCCGTTTTGAAATATTTGGGCTATCCGGGTTTATGGCTTCAACTGTTGACAACAAAAGAACCGGATGACAGCCAAGTCGAAGTGGCGATCGCTTCGTTCGAGAAATTGCTCGAAGTCGAAGAGCATGGCGTGGAAGTGTTGGAAAAGCCCGAGTTGGACATGGCAGCCGATTCGGACACGGTAATATTGAATTAACATAAAGAAAAAGAGCGGAACCCTTTGGGCGACGCTCTTTTTCATTTACTGCACTTCAATTTTAAAAGCATAGAACGCATCGCCGTGTGAAAGGTTCTCATCTTCTTCATCCATCCACCAAGCTCCGATGGAATAATAATAAATTCCAGGTTCCGTCGGCGCCGGGAATTGATTGTCCTTCGCCGGCACTTCTATTTGGTTCCCGTCCGCGAACTGTTCGACGTGAATAGCAGACGGTCCAGGACGGTGATCGACTTCAAACGAGATCGTCTCACCCGGCTTTGCGGAAATCGGCTCCGTCTCCCCGAGCATCTCCACCGGACCGACCGTGTCCACACATTTCGTCCCCCAGCAATACGTACCGAGCTTCGTTGCGTATGTGTCATCGCCAATCTGGATGGACGTTTCCGGCGGTTCACCCATTGGCAACGGCGGTAGCTTTCCTGAACAACCGAATAATCCCGTCAGCAGGAGAACAGCCATTGCAAATCCCTTATAGTTCATATCCTTTGCCCCCTCATGATAAGAGGTAGACGGACTGGAGGGCGGAAAGTTACAGTCCGATCCGGGATCGCAAATAGGATTTCGCCCCCTCCGGGTCTTCCAGTTCCCGTTTCGGCAAGATGTAGGCGCTGACCGCGCTATTATAAAGATAGAAATAATGGGCATCCTCTTTGAACTCTTTGATTCCCGACCAGGATAGCTTCGTTTCGCCATTGCTGGTGGAATCGGAAAGACCTTCCTCCGACAAGCTCATCGTATGGTCACCGAGTAAACCGTCGTTCTTTCCCTCTCGGATCATCTTTTTCGCATTTCGCTTGATCAAATGATAAAAATACTTCGGGTAAAATAAAATCCATAGAACGCTCAACACACCGAATGTCGACAACGAAATCGGAAGCGGAATCTCACCTATCCTGGAAAAAAGAAATGCGACCGCGATAAAGAGAATCGGTGAAACGATACGCTGCATCATCAATGGCCGGGTGGCCGCCTTCGAATGACGGCTATGGTACAGATTGAAATTCACAAAATCCTCTTCGGTTAAATGATAATGAATTTTCATGGCAACCCCCGTAGTTGATTCATAGAAAAAGTGCCGCCCGCAAGCGACACTTTTTTCACTATTGATTATAGACCACATTTCAATTGAGCTTGGCAATTCGTACATGTATTGCAGCCGCCCATTTCCTCGACCGTCCCTTGTCGGCAGACCGGGCAGGTGTTCCCGACTTCAGAGCCGATTGTGACATTCGTGGAGCGCAAGTCTTGGATTGTATTGACGAGGACGATTTTCCGTTGTTCGACAACCTCTTCCACATAATCGGAATCGATTTCGTTCTCTTCCGCCTTCAATGTCAGCACTTGAGAATCCCGGCTGCCGTCCACGTAAACCGTGCCGCCTTTCGCGCCGCCTTTGTACAGGCGTTCGTAGACGCTTTCGACCTGTTCAACCGTATAGCCGCGTGGTGCATTCACCGTTTTCGAGATCGAGCTGTCGATCCAGCGCTGGATGATGCACTGGACATCCGCATGTGCTTCCGGCGCTAGGCTCATCGACGAAATGAACCAGTCCGGCAGGTTGTCCGGATCCGCTTCCGGATTCCGTTTCAAATACTCTTCCACGATTTCCGCTTTCACTTCGATGAACTTACCGAGACGTCCGCTCCGGTAGTACGTGAAGGAGAAATATGGTTCAAGGCCGGTACTGACGCCAACCATCGTTCCAGTGCTCCCCGTTGGAGCAACAGTTAGTAGATGGGAGTTCCGGATACCGTGTTCCAGGACCGCCTGCCGGATATCTTCCGGCATTTTTTTCATATAGCCAGTATTGATAAACGCTTCACGCAAGCTCCGTGTTTCTTCTTCCGTCTTGCCGATGAGGAACGGGAAGCTTCCCTTCTCTTTCGCCAGTTCGATCGATTCGCGATAGGCTGTCGTCGCAATCGTTTCGAACACTTTATCAACGAGTTCATTGCCCTCTTGGGAGCCATATTGTTTCTCGCAATAGATAAGAAGGTCTGCAAGCCCCATGACACCGAGACCTATACGGCGCTCCCCGAGTGCTTGTACTTTATTCTCTTCTAAGAAGTATGGTGTCGCATCGATGACGTTATCCTGCATGCGGACACCGACTCGGACCGTGTCAATCAGTTTCTCGTAATTGACCGTTTTTGTTTCTTTATCGGCCATTTCAGCAAGGTTGACGGCAGCTAAATTACAGACACTGTATGGCGCCAAAGGTTGCTCCCCACATGGGTTTGTAGCCACGACTTGCTGGCCATACGCTTTGGCATTCGTTTCGCCGTTGGCATTGTCGATGAAGAAGATGCCAGGTTCTGCAGAATAGGTCGCGCAAATATTGATGAGATCCCAAAGCGCACGGGCTTTCATCGTCCGGTAGACGCGAACTTCATGGCCTTGGCGTTCCCATTCGCGGACGTCTCCTACTTCATGCCACTCTTCGTTGTAGACTTCCATTTCTTCCGGTGAATATTTCTCCACCGCCGGGAAGCGTAACTGATGTTCCCCATCCTCTTCGACCGCCTTCATGAAATCGTCGGTCAAGGTGACAGAGATATTCGCACCCGTTAGGAATTCTGGATTGTGGACAGAATACGTTCCTCCGTCGCGCAGCTTCGTTTCCGCGTCCCGAAGGATAGCTTCGTTGAAACCGCCCATGCCAGGGATGGTCCGATAGTTCAGGATTCCTTGATACATCGCTTCTTCCTGCGCTGTCAGCGGTTTGAATTTCAGTTTTTCGTTCGCTAGTTTCTTGATGAGTTCATCTTCCGTATTTTCCAATAAATAGCGTAAAATACGCGGATTTTGCATTTTCGAGATGATGAACTCACAAATGTCAGGATGCCACCCAAATACCGTCCTTTTCAGGATATTTCTCTGCAAGCAGCAGACGGAGTAGACTATATCATCACCCTCAGCGTTATCTGTTAGGGGTCGGGCGCTTCGGAAAGAACTGTATCTTCCCTACTCTACTTCCATTCCCTATGAATGTTTTCGATAGTCGTTGAACCTTCACCTTTTGCGGTGCTTGGCTGCGGATTGTCCAATGCCATTAATTTTTAAGCATTCACGCCCACCGTTTCCGGTCACGTTGTAGCTTAATGGCCTCTAAGGAGTTCTTCGCAATTCACCCGATTTTCTAGTCGCCCATTGTCTGGACGACGCGGACTAGCATTGTTATAAACTGTTCTTCTCTTCCATAGGTTTTTTCGTGGCATGGCTTACACAAGGTAATTCCGTTAGAAGTTTCAAACTGGATTTGAGGATACTTTTTCTTGGGATAAATATGGTGCGCCGCAATATCTCTTGATTGAGAATAACATCCAGGCATTTTACACCTATATCCATCTCTTTTATAAACTTTCATTCTCCAGTGCTTATATTCGGCAGAATCAGTAATTCTATCTGGAACAACTCGATTTTCCTCAAGATAATTTTTAAAGCAAACTTGATTACAGAAGTTATTTCGGTATTTTTTAAAGGACGATAAAACCAATTCTATTTTGAGTTGACAATAAGTACACTTTGTCATAACTCTTTTCCGCTGACGGGATTGGCGGATTTTTAACAAAGATTCTTCACCATGTTTCGTCCCTCTTCGCGGCTCACCCTTGTCGATATCTTGATGACCTCTAACCGGCCAACCATAATGTAGGATGCGACTTAAAATAGTGGTGTAACTTACTCCAACTTCATTGGCGATGACTGTATATCCCTTTTCAAGCACCATGTATTGATGGTATAACCAGTCTTTATCGTCATATGGTTGATCTGTAAGTTTAATTGGCCTTTTACGTATCCCGAATCTTCTAAGTTTACCTTTAATTTGATCTTTAGTGAATTGAGTCTCCGCTGATATTTGACTTACTGTTGCCCTTTCTACTACGTAACGTTGATAGAGATACTCGTGTGTAAGTTCCATAAGCAGCCCCCTATAAGAACATTTGTTTCTATTATAGAGGTTTTGTATGTTATTTGGAAGTTAGAACAGTAATCAATATTTTTAATCCGCTAACATGATCATTTGAGCGCCACGTCTCGATCCACCTTGTTCCACAAGATGAGTCAATTTCGCAATATCATCGAGCCAAGAGACCGATCCGGATGATTTCCCATTCACGCCTCTTGCCAGCGTGTTGCGCGGGCGCAATGTCGAACCGTTCGTTCCGACACCGCCGCCCCGGCTCATGATTTCCATCACTTGCTTGCGGTGGTCGGAGATGCCTTCGCGCGAGTCAGCGACAAACGGCATGACGTAACAGTTGAAGAACGTTACTTCCGTTTCCGATCCTGCCCCATAAAGAACTCGTCCAGCCGGGATGAAATTTAGACCAGCCAACTCTTGATAGAACCGATCAAAGGATTGTTTCTGCCCTTCCTCTGTCGTTTCAACTGAGGCGAGCCCGGATGCGTTCCGCTTGGCAATCTGTTCATAGAACACTTCCAGCGGCTTTTCAATGACATCAAGCGGTCTGGTAACAATCCCCTTCTCTTGTTCCTCCGGATCGTCAATCGCAGAGCGATACTCCTTTTCCACCCAAATATCAGCTTTGCCTTCCTCTCGATCCAAGGAAGCGACATAACCGAGGCCACGTGCAGGGAATTTCGGGTCTTCCTTGACAGTCAGCACAACAAAATCCCCGACTTTCAACGTCTTTTTCTCCGTGTCCTTGAATGAATACCGATCGATCATGACGAGGCGGGAAACCCCGCTATGCTCAATTTTCATATCGTCCGTGACTGGATGGACTTGCGGGAAATTCTCGATATCTGCGTTCAACTGCGACTTGTTCAAACTAGGTTCTTGTTGATTTGAAACCATTACCATTAACGGATCCTCCTTTAGCAACGTCTAACGAAACACAACATGTTGTGTTATGTATATACCTAATCTACAACATATTGAAACTCGCTTCAATCAAAATAATTTGCTGTTAATTTCCAAACATGATGGATCCGGCATTTTCCTTGCTTCTATTTCGTAAAATAGAACCAAAGTTCTATCGGTCATTTCCGGAATGTCCAGTCGTCATTCGCATACTTTTTCCGTTCGATGGCTTCTACATAGTCCAGTTGCTCCGCCGTCAATTCCAGCGGTTGCAATTGGATATGGAGCGCCTTTTCAAAACCTGCTGAAAAGGCCTTCACACACTCTTCGACCGTTACGGGACGGTCCATCAACCGATCGATCGCCACCGCTTTTTCCGGCAGGCCGATGCGCACCAGCTCCCGATGTTCTTCCGATCTGTATTTGAAAAGCGAAATAAGCTTCTCTTCATCCAAGCTGATTAAAATCGCCCCATGCTGCAAGATGACACCCTTTTGCCGCGTTTGTGCGCTTCCTGCCACTTTCCGGCCTTCCACGACGAGTTCATACCAACTAGGTGCGTCAAAGCAGACGGCACTTTTCGGTTTTTTCAAATCCGCCCTGGACTTTTCGGTATCCGGTATGGAAAACTCTGCTGCCAACCCCAGGTTTCGGAACCCTTCCAACAGACCGCCCGAAATGACGCGGTATGCTTCCGTGACGGTTTCCGGCATGTCCGGATACGATTCGCTGACAATCACACTATATGTAAGTTCATGCTCGTGGAGGACCCCCCGGCCGCCGGTAGGTCGTCTGACAAAACCAAGACCCAGCTTCTTCACCTGATCCATATCAATCTCTTTTTCGACCCGCTGAAAGTACCCGATCGACAAGGTGGCAGGCTCCCATTCATAAAAGCGAAGAACCGGTCCGATTTTCCCTTCACTATGCCATTCCAACAGCGCTTCATCGAGCGCCATATTGAAGGATGGCGTGCATTTCCCTGAATTAATAAAATTCCATACAATCTTTTCCAATAGAATCCCCTCCCATTGCAACGCATTTCATTTTATCATCCTCATTGAACAAGTGCCAATAAATCTTTATAATGAATACGGAGAGAGAAAGGAGAAAGGGCTAGTGGAATTAACTGTATTAATCGCATTGGCAGCCGGTCTGATCATTTATTTCATCGTGACGGCAATCCGGCTTCGCAAAGCGGTCACCGATTTGACACAAGAGCAATTCATTGAAGGCTATCGTAAAGCACAATTGATCGATGTGAGGGAACCGAAAGATTTTGATGCAGGCCATATTTTAGGGGCGCGCAATATTCCATATACTCAGTTCCGCCAACGTTACAAGGAAATCCGTCCGGACAAGCGGGTGTTCCTATATGATCAAAATGGTGGAAAAAGTGCTCGGGCGGCTTTATTCCTTAAGAAAAAAGGATATGACCAACTGTTCCATTTGCAAGGTGGCTTCCGTCAATGGACAGGTAAGATCAAAAGCAAGTGATGGAAAAAAGTTCTTCTCAGGAGGAACTTTTTTTCATTTTTCCAACCTTAAATATGAAAAAATAAGGATCCTGTAGCAGGAGTCCTCATCATCGAAACCATATCATTTTAGATGTTCGCTACAAGTAGGCCGCCGATCGCTCCGGTTGCAACGATGATCCACGGAGGCAGCTTCCAATAGGCCAGCATACTGAACAGAGTGGCGGCAATCGCAAAGTCGATCGCCGACTGGATGGTGCTCGTCCAAATCGGTTGATAAAAGGCAGCGATGAGCAGACCAACGACAGCGGCATTCACGCCCATCAAAACACCTTGCATCTTCGGGCTGCGCCGTAACGCATCCCAGAAAGGCAGCGTGCCCAAGATTAAAAGAAAGGCCGGTAGAAAAATCGCGATGGTCGCGACGATCCCCCCTTGCCAACCGTTCATGACCGTCCCCAAGTAGGCAGCGAATGTAAATAAAGGGCCGGGTACCGCTTGCGTCGCACCGTATCCGGCTAAGAAAGTTTCCGCACTCACCCAACCGGTCGGCACGAATTCCCTTTCCAATAACGGCAAGACGACATGCCCTCCCCCGAAAACAAGGGAACCGGAACGGTAAAAACTATCGAACACAGCGATCCAATGGGAGGAGCTCATGCTTCTCAATAATGGTAGAATTAGAAGCAAGCCGAAAAACAATGTTAAACAAGCCGCGCCAAAACGCCGGGAAATCTGGAATGTGTGAGCCGCCCCCTCCTCCACTCCTTTTCCCTTATAGAAAAGATAGCCTAGCAAAGCAGCCAAGAGCATCACACCTACCTGCATATAGGCAGTTTGCCATAAAACAGTGCCAACCAAGGCAACAAGCGCAATCGTTCTCCGTTTAACATCGGGTGTCAGTTTCTGCCCCATTCCAACAATGGCATGAGCGACAACCGCAACGGCTACAAGTTTCAAACCATGGATCCACCCAGCCTCCACGATATCCATCCCTTGCAATAACAAGGCGAATACGACCAGGGCCAATACCGAAGGAAAAGTAAAGCCGATGAATGAAATAATCCCGCCTAAGACACCCGCCCGCGCAACGCCGATTCCAATCCCAACCTGACTGCTCGCGGGGCCGGGTAAAAATTGACACAATGCCACGAGATCGGCATAGCTCTTTTCATCCATCCATTTCCTTCTTCGTACATATTCTTCATGAAAGTATCCCAAATGGGCAACTGGGCCTCCGAATGAAGTAAGACCCAGTCTCGTCGATACGAGAAATAGCTCGGCCAACGATTTTAGGCTTCGGTTAGATTTTTGTTTTCCCAAAACATTAGCACCTTCTTTCTGCAACGAACTAGTACCCGCAACAATTTGCGGATGCTTCTGTTTGCAGTCTAACATTCAATAGATTGTTTATGAAGGCGATAAAAAAATCTTTATAAACTCTTAACATTAGTAGGAGTAGTATAAAAAAATAAATAAGCTTTCGTCATGGAACGTAGCTCACTTTTACATTTAAAAAATCATTCACTTCACAGCCTGCTTGCTGAATCAGCTCAATGACGAGCCCATCAGGAAGTTCAATCCAATTTGATCCTTTGTGAAACTTTTTACCACCTCTAATCATCGCTTCATAAACCGCTTTTTCGAGATCCTCTGTTACAATAGCAATATGGTCCAATCTACTATTCGGATTCGATGAATCAGATATTAACTGTATGCCGCCAGCTAACCATGCTTGGTCCGGATTCTCTCGATTTCCGATCCAATTCACAACGGGCATTCCCAATGCCTCCTCAAAAAATCGAATATACCAATATATGTCTTTTACGCTAACCGCGATATGTTCCACATATGATTTTTTCTGATAAACCAAGATGGCACCCTGCTTTCTTTCTCTTAATAGAAGTCTTACCTATTCTTCGCAATATTGCAGCGCATATTCGATCCCTTTTATATTGGCTACGAGAGTTTTATTTACCGGTGTTGAGATATTCCGTTTCTCCCCCCAACGAACAATCGCTCCATTAATATAATCGATTTCTGTCTCTGAACCTTTTTCAATACTTTGTAGGAGAGAGGTCTTAAACTCATCCGGCAACCCCTCCGCAGCTTTCCACCAAATTGTTTCCGGGTCCTCTGTATCCAGACTTACACCATGAGCTTTGGCAACCGATATACCTTCTAATACAGCAGCGAACGCTGCCTCCTTTATTTCAGGGACTTTATACAAACCACCGTATGGTAAACGTGTAATACCGGACAAAGGACCAGTTGCAGCGTTAATCAATAATTTATCCCAAATAATCCCTATAATATTGGATGTGACAGTTGTCAATAATCCTGCACGATCAAACACTTTGGCAACTCGCTTCACCCGTTCGGTGATCCGCCCGTCCAGTTCACCAATGTATGTTTGTTTCCCTTTTGTTGTTGCTTGAACATGTCCCGGTCCAAGCACCACACCACCAACGTATGTTTTGCCGGCAATCACCCGTTCCTCGCCAACTATTTCAGCAATAACTTCTTCATTTCCAAGTCCGTTTTGCAACGATAGCACTATTGTATTCTCGCCAATGACGTCTCGCGCATTTTCGATCGCCTGTTTAGTGTGAAAGGACTTCACCAACACAATGACTAAATCTACAGCTCCTATGCCAGCACAACTTGTCCTTGCTTGCACAGCTACAACACGATCTGTTTTACCGTTTCGCAACATCAATCCGTTTTTATTAATCGCATCGACAACCTCTTCTCTCCGATTAATTAAATACACCTCTGATCCGCTTTCGGCAAGCACTCCACCAATTGTGCTTCCCAACGCTCCAGCACCAACAATGCAAATCTTCAACAAAATCCACCTCTTTATCAAATTTAAATTATAAAAGACGCAGAAGACATCTAAATTCTTTTGCACTTGGAAAGGTTGCTCCTATAATTCCTTTCAGGGTATTCCAATTTTAGCCGGACTTATTTCGACTTCTCCCTGTATCTCTTCTTGGTTTTTCGTAAAAATGTTTAGCATTAAAAAGAAAGTCATTACTCGGCGGAGTTCAACTCTTATTTCTCAAGGTATGAATTTCAAAATATGCCGGGACACAGTACAAAGCTCCCCTTTTTGATTCAATACTTCTACTTTAGCAAATGATTTTAAGTTTTCATGATCAATTTCTTCAATCGTATAATGTGCTGTTAAGGTATCTCCAAAAAAGACTGGATTTGTAAAGCGAAGCCGATCATATCCGTAGGAAACGCTTGGAATCTTAGCTCTCGCTTGAACTTGAATAAGAGTGGATGCCGTAGAACCTAGAGCAAATGTTAAAACACCATGAGCGATCCGTTTTTTATATGGAGTGGTTTTCATGAATTCTTCATTCATATGCATTTGGCTGAAATCTCCGGTAATCCCTGCAAATAAATACACATCTGACTCACTAATTGTTTTTGTATAAGAAATTGTATCGCCAATTTCAAAGGGTACTTTATGTGTTGTCATTTGACTTCCTCCTTTTGATTACTAAATTGGTTACGTAATGTTTGATTCAACCATTGTTCTCGAATTCCCATTGGCTCTTCTAAAAACAAACGAAAATCCATTGTTTTTAAATTGGGGGAAATTCGCAGTTGAAAGCCCATGTGACAAAGGATGTCTTTCTCAATATCTACTCCGGGTGCAATTTCAATTAACACTAGTCCCTCAGGTGTCAATTCAAAAACAGCACGCTCAGTGATATAGAGAACCTCTTTTCCTTGCTTCATTGCCTCGGTACCATTAAATGTAATCTCTTCAACTTGCGGGACAAACTTTTGAAATCTTCCTTCCTGATGAATCTTTACGGAACTATCCTCAATTTCAGTTTGCAACCCGCCTGCCGTTAAAGTGCCGCTAAAGATCACTTTCTTGCTATTTGATGTAATATTTATAAATCCGCCTGTTCCTACAATTTTTCCGTTAAAACGAGACACATTGACATTTCCAGCCTGATCTACTTCCGCAAAACTAAGAAAACAAATATTCAATCCTCCCCCATCATAAAAATCAAATTGAGCCGGCATATCAATAACCGCTCGATTATTAATACTTGCCCCAAAGAAGATACCTTGAGCTGTAACTCCGCCGATCGGCCCTGTTTCAACAGTCAATATAAACTCATCGCCAACTCCCTCTTCTTGCGCAACAAGGCCAATCCCATCCGAAATTCCAACCCCGACATTTCCGACGTCTCCAGGACTAATTTCGAATAAAGCTCGTCGCGCAATGACTTTGCGCTCACTTAATGGAGGTATAGCCATTTCCCCAATTTCGGCAATGAAATCCCCTGACATAAATCGATTCACTGCACCGGAATAAAGCTGGGGCTGCTCGGGAACAACAACTACTGCATCAACGAGATATCCCGGTACTTTTACATCCTTTGGATGCAAGGTTCCAGCCTTTGCCAGTCGTTGCACTTGTGCGATGACCATGCCTCCATTATTCTTCACGGCTTGTGCCATAGGAAGAATATCTAGAAAAGTTATTTCATCTTCCATCGTCAGATATCCATCCGTGTCGGCAGTCGTAGCACGAATAATTGCTACATCAGGACGTATGGCGGGGTAAAACAACCATTCCTTACCTTCGATTTCAAAAATCTTTACTAATTCTTCTGTCGTGCGCTCATTTAATCTCCCGCCTGATTGACGCGGATCGATAAATGTTCCGATCCCAACATGTGTTAATAATCCAGGGTGTCCAGCAGCCGCAGCACGCAGCAGTTGACTCATTACCCCCATCGGAAAGTTGTAGCCTTCAATTTCATTTCTAGCAACCATTTCAGCAAGACGAGGCGACTGATCCCAATGTCCGCCAATTGCTCGTTTCACAAGACCTGATTGAGCTAACGGAGACAGCCCCCGATCTCCACGATCCCCGAGGCCAGTCGAATAATAGAGTGTTAAATCACGGGGTGCCTTTGTTTCCTTATACCGTTTGGCCAGAGCTTTAATGACGGCGGTCGGTTCTGCAATTCCCCCTCCGGCACCAAGAAAGGCTACCGTTGCGTTGGAAGGGATTCGCTCCACAGCTTCTTCTGCACTCATCATTTTTACCGTATTCGTTCGTGTCGTAGGATTCATGTCTTCCCCTCACAATTCAATTTTTTCTATCAAATTATTCTGATCTTTAATAAAAGTATAGCCTGGCTTTTCATTAATGAAAAATGAATAAAAATAATAGAGTCGATGACGAAAAGGACTAGCTCGATCAGGAGGGAAAGAAAAGGAATCCCCCAAACAGAGAAGTACAAAAAGACCTGGATCAAATCTCTCCAGGTCTCAAAAAGTTAAATTCAATTATTCAACTAAATATTCAAACGACTCTTAAAATATTTTGGATTACAAAATCCTTAAACCGTTCCACTACTGGCGACATATAGCTGTCTGTTCGCCATGCCATTTCAATGAGTCGTCTGCATTGCGGTTGTGTGACGCGTAACATCGATATTTTCGTTTGGTCTAGTCCTTGAGTAGCAGGCATTAATGCAATGCCGCAATTGGCAGCAACTAACCCTCCAATAATTTCATCCTCAGCGCCTTCAATTGCAACTTGGGGAAGAAAACCAGCTCGTTGGCAAAACTCGTCAATGACATGCCGCAATGGGTAGTCTGAATGATAATGGACAAACAGGTCATTCTCAACTTCTGCCAGTTCTACTTCTTCTCGGTGGGCAAGCCGATGAGAGGAGGGAACGACTAAAAACAACTCTTCATCAATAATTGGAAACGTACTAATATTCTCCATCTCTTTTTGCGGAGAACAAAATACTAAATCTACTTCTGCTGCTCCTAGTCGTTTAATGATTTTCCCAGTATGCCCTTGTGATAATTGAAACCGTATATTCGGATTATCATTTAAAAAGAGTTGAATAATGTTGGGAACAAAAGAAGGACGCAATGAGGGGATAAAACCAAAATGAATGATTCCCTTGGACGGATCAATCATCTCATTTATCTTCTCTTTTGCATTGTTCATTTCCTCAATCGCACGGTTTGCATACTCTAAAAACAAAGTTCCAAATGAGTTCAAATTGACTCCACGTGGATTCCGCTCAAATAATGGTACACCCACTTCATCTTCCAAACGAGCAATCGATTTACTTAGTGCTGATTGTGTAAGAGAAAGTTCCTTTGCAGCCCGGGTCACGTTTTTAATTTTTGCTAGCGTTTGGAAATTATGTAGCTGTTGATAATCCACCTGCGCGTCCCCTCTCTTCCCTGCTCAATTATTCTATTTTTGAAAACCCAGGTTCGTTGAAATTTTCAAGCCGCATTGCAATAGTTCATCTCTCCATTGCTCAATCACTTCTTTTTTGAATCTAGTGGTTGGCCCGGATAAAGATAAAGCAGCAATCATTTGGCCGTTGACGTCAAAAATTGGCGTTGCAATCGCGGAAGAACCAACCTCCCGCTCATCGATACTTTGCGCAAACCCGGTCTCCACAATTTCCTGTAGCTCTTGTTTTAATTCATAGAAATCTCTTTTCGGATTTTCTTTTTTAAACACTTCTTCAATAAATTCTTCAGGTTGGTAAGCTAAAATTACTTTACCCGTCGCCCCTAATGTTAATGGTAATTTTTCGCCAATTTTAATTATATGACGAATGGATTGCAGACTCTCGAATTGCTGAATGCAAACTCGGCTCTCCTTGTCCAAAACATAAAGGTTTACAGTTTCCTCAGTTTTGTCCCTCAGTCTTCGCATTGATTCCTTTGCAACTTCTCGTATTTCAATCGATTGGCCGGCGATATTCCCGATAAAATATAATTGCTTTCCCAATTTATATTTAAACGTTACGGGATCCCGTTCAACAAAGCTATTCAATTCCAATGTATAGAGGAGTCGAATGACTGTTGATTTGGCTAGTTTTATTTTTTTTGAAATCTCGGTCAAGGAAAGTTCCCTTTCTTCCATTGTAAAACACTCCAACAAGTCAATCGCTCGTTGCAGTGAACGGATTCCCTTGTCTTGCTCTGTTGAAGTCATTCTGGCACGCTCCCTAATTAATATCAATTGTCTCCGGCGTTTTGTGACTCGGAAAAATCCGTGACATGCACCAGTAGCATTATCTTTATTTTGACTATTTGTTTTCAACAACTGAATAAAGACAAAAACAATATTATTCCATTTATATCTTTTATCATAGCTTACAGTTGCAAGGGTTTTCAAGATTCATTTCAATGGGTTTCACCTGCTTTTGAACACTTCTAGAGAAGACGGACTCAGCTTTTAAATATTTAGCTAAAAAAGAATGGCATCTCTCCATATGCAGAACCTAGGCTTTGCCAATTGGAGAGATGCCTATTCATTGTTTATCATACGGGATTATTTTTCATTGATCGCTGCGACCGCTGCGCGTAAACCTAAGTAGTAGCTTTCTAGGCCAAAACCGCAAATTTGGCCCTTTGCAATTTCCGCAAAAACAGAGTGATGTCTAAACGTCTCTCTTGCATGGATATTGGACATATGAATTTCTATAATAGGAGCTTCCAAAATGGCAAGTGCATCCCGCAAACCATAGCTATAATGTGTCCAAGCGCCTGCATTAATAATGACGGCGTCCATATTTTCAAAATACGCCTGATGAATGCGCTCGCACATTTCACCTTCATGATTTGTTTGGAAGCTTTCGATTTCTACTCCCAGTTCCTTCGCCAGTTCCTTCATCCCTGCATCGATTTCTTCTAACGTGACTGTTCCGTATTGGATAGGATCCCTTTTTCCAAACATATTATGGTTGATTCCATGAAGCATTAACACTTTTTTCATTTCGCTTTCTCCTCGCCTCTGTATATATTTTGAAATTATTTGTTCCATCATCCAAAATCACATTTCATGTGACGGAATTTAATTTTCATTTTAGCCTAACTCCATTTCTTTTACAATACCAATATTTCTGAACTTTTATTGAGATCTTAGTCAAAGATAGATTCTATTTCTTTTAGTTCCTCTTTTGTCAGCTGTACTTCTGTTGCTCTTAAATTGTTTTCTAGTTGTTCAAACCGTTTCGCCCCTGGAATGATGACATCGATACTCTCTCGGCTTAATAGCCATGCAAGTGCAATATGCGCCATCTCAACATTCTTTTTTTCTGTCAGCTTGCGTAACTGATCGATTTTATCAATATTTTGCTTGAAAGATTCACCCTTGATATGCGGCAGCCTCGCTCTGAAATCAATGAAATTTGCAGTTTTATCATATTTTCCACTTAATAGGCCGGATGCCAATGGATAAAATGGAACAAACGAAATGCTTTGTTCCTTTGCATATGGCAGCAAATTTCTTTCTGCCCCCCGGTTCAACAAACTGTATTCCCCTTGGTATACATCGACATATCCGTCTAAGTTGGCCTCCTTAAGCTGATCGAGTGAAAAATTAGAGACGCCGATCGCTCGGATCTTCCCTTCATCCTTCATATCTTTTAACGCCCCTACTGCTTCGTACTTCGGAGTATCATCATCTGGAAAATGAATGTAAAACAAATCGATTGTATCCGTTTGCAATCGATTTAAACTTCCTTCCACGGCCTGTCGTAAAAAGGATGGGGAATTATCAAAAATAACTCCTTCTTCCGTAATGTGTTGGGCACCTTTCGTTGCCAGAATTACTTCATTCCGCACCCCTGTCTCTTGGATGACTTCCCCTACTAATTGCTCCGAACGTTCCGGCCCATAAATAAAGGCGGTATCCAAAAAATTAACCCCTGCATGCAGCGCTCAGTGCACCAATTCTTTTCCAGCTCGTTCATCCAAATTCGGGTAAAGGTTATGTCCCCCAATGGCATTCGTACCTAATCCAATCGGATTGACAAAAAGACCAGTTTTGCCGATTTCATTTTTTTGCAATTTATACGCCTCCTCTAGTATAATGAAACGGACTACTGGTTAGCCCAGTTTATTTCAGAATAGTAAACTTTCATATACAGCGTCAAGTTTTTCTATTCTCTAGTGATATTTTAAACTAATTACTGAATTAGACGATCGAAAATATATATGGTATTCTGATAATTATAAAAACCCTATCCTAGATCGATCCAATAGAGTGTCGTAAGCAAACTGTGCTATTCGAGCAATTATATATTGCTCAAGAGGAAGCGCTTTAAAACTACTTTAGTTAGCAGGTGATTTCAATAGGACCAACAAAGAAAAACCGAGTTACCTTACAAGAGGTTGCGAAACATGCAGGTGTCTCCAGATCGACCGCCTCCCTAATTGTCCGCAATAGCCCGTCTATCTCCGAGGCTACGCGTAAGAAAGTCTTGGCGTCTATGAATGAACTCGGCTATGTGTATGATCGTGTAGCAGCAAATCTACGTTCCCAACAATCAACGACAATCGGCATTATTATTACGGATATCGCTAACACATTTTATTCTGATTTATTTATCGGGATTTCTGAAGAGCTTGAAAAAGAAGGCTATACTGGCCTTTTAGGAACGACATTTGATTCTCATTCAAAACAAGACCGGCTCATTTCAACCATGCTAGAGCATCGGGTCGGCGGAATTATTTTAGTTCCGGTATCTGGAAAGGGAAAAGATACTGCCGAACGACTGAAAAAATTAGACATCCCAGTTGTCCTAACAGTACGTGAGCTACCTCAAGGCGATTTCGACTACGCCGGAGTAGATTATAATCTAGGAACGCAAATGATAATCAAACATCTAATCGACAAAGGACATAAGCGGATTGCCTTTGTTGGCGGTCGTATGGAATCCTCGACTTGGACAGAACGGATGAAAGGATACCGAATTGCACATGAAGAAAAGGGGCTCTCCATAGAAGACACCCTTATCTTCCCCGGAGCTATAAATAAACAGGCTGGTTCGGAAGCAGTTGAAGAACTGCTCAGCAAATTAAAAGACAATCTTCCCACGGCCATATTTTGCTTTAGTGATTTAGTCGCGTTTGGGGTTATTATTGGATTGCGAAAAGCAGGAATTACAATAGGGAAAGATATAGAGGTCGTTGGATTTGACAATGTCCCTGAATCAGAAATCGTGCAACCTGCCCTAACAACTGTTTCGTCGTTTGCCAGGCAGATTGGTATTGAGGCTGCGAATTTGTTGCAAAGCAGAATTTCGAATAGCGGGAAAAAAGGAGAAAAAATAATAATACAACCTGAGTTAATCATTCGAGACTAAGATGTCCCATTGCCGTTAATAGGGAGTATATCTTGTTGGCGGCTTCTTTCCATGTTTTAGTGGGCCATAAATTTACGTATACATAGAAATGTATTGGTATTAATCTAATTATTTGGATTCCTTTAGTCTTATTTATGTGGAGAGAAAGGAAAGTATTTTTATGCGTCTTGTTGTTTATTCTTCAATAATTATCCTTTATATCATATCCCGGTTTATAGAGTCCCCTTTACTTTCCTATTCAATTGGAATACTTGCGGTCCTAGCGCTCCTAGTATCAGTCCGGTTTGCTAAAGGTCTTTATTTCGTCTCGGGAATTGTTTTTCTACTAATCGGTATATTTTTGTTTTTTCAAAGCAATCTGCCTTGGACTGAACTTCTATTAAATTTTGAAACTATGCTAGGAATGCTTTCTCTTTTTTTATTTCTGCCTTTTATCAATTCTCTAATTCGTGTAGGTGGTTATGATAAAAGTTTAAGTCTTTTCTTAGATCAAGGAATTACGAAGTTAAAAAAGCTTTACACTAGAAGTTTTTTCGTAACTCATCTTCTCGGTCTCTTTCTAAATATTGCAACGATCCCCCTTTTAAGCAGATCGCTTGATCGAACGTTAAACCAGTTTCCTAAATTAACGATCGATAAATTTAAAACACAAAGTCTTTTGCGTAGCTATGCTTTATGTCTTTCTTGGAGCCCGATGGAGATCATGGTCAGCATCTCATTGGATATGACCAATAATACGTATTTAGCAATTTTACCGATTTTACTATTCATTGCATTTTTGTTAATGGTAATCGACTTGTCCTTCACCTCGAATCGATACCAAGAGGAAATTGCAGTCACTGCGTTTGAAATGAGGGAATCCACAACTAGCAGGATGAAAAAGAAAGTAAGTGAAATGATTATCTTATTGATCATTTTCATATCTGCAGTATCGGTATTGCAAAACATTCTTAATAAAGGCTATCTATTTTCCATTGTCCTGTTGCTATTGCCCATTTCAATTGGTTGGGCAATTTTGAACCGCCGGACAAAACGGTATTTCCAAATTACAATTCCCCACTGGATCGAGCGGACTAATAATTTACCAAACTACTTTTTTATGTTTTTAAGCGCCGGCTTTTTTGTTGCCATGCTAACTTATTCCGGCCATCTGGCATTTCTGCAAAAAGCTTTTATTGATTCATCGAAACACTCTTTATTGTTTTTCTGTTTAATAGCTTTATATTTTATAGTATCAGCATTAATTGGGTTTCATCCTTTGGTCTCCATTACTTTGATCGCACAGTTATTGCAACCAATTCTACCGGAAGTATCCAGTATTTCTTTAACACTCGTACTTATCGCATCGAGCGTGGCTACGGTTATGTATAGTCCCTATAACTTATCATTATCCATCTTAGCAGAAATTATAAGAGTCAACCCGTATCGCATTGGTTGGTGGAACATTCCGTTTGCACTCCTCTACATGGGAATCGCAATTGGCATTGCTTATCTACTTACCTTTTTCTAATCGCCATTAGGGTACATACTTATAAGATGGGAATAATGCAAAAAAGAGAAATATTTGAGCAGGTGATCGGAAATAGTATGTTTCCTGTCGCCTGCTTTTCGTGTTGGTGAGACTATTTTTCCATGTGCTATGCTCTAACTGCAGAGAGGCACTTTTCCTGCGCTTGTAGACCTACTAAGTGTGCGGTTAATTGCGTACGGAAAATGCAGCGTTTGCTTGAGGTAACGCAGTTTGCCTATCAGTTCAATCGTGAAGATCATGCAGAAAAACCCCCTGTATTTCTCAATACAGGAGGCTGCAAATATTTATTTTTAGCAATTAATTCGTAGAAACGTGGTGCACTTTTTTATCTGGCGAGTAGATGTCCATGATGTTCCAGTGTCCGGCAGTTGGGACTGGGTTATTCAGCATGGCGACATCGATGACGACCGGCTTGTTGGCCGCGATCGCCTGCTCCAGTGCCGGCTTGAACTCTTCCGCTTCCTCGATCTTGATGCCTTCTACGCCATACGCACGCGCAATTGCCGCAAAGTCCGGCGAGTACGGTTGACCGTCTTTAGTGAACAGCGTTCCAAGAGTCGTATCGTAGTGCGCTTTTTGCAGACCTGCAATCGTTCCAAAAGCAAAGTTGTTCATGATGACCCAGATAACCGGGATATTTTCTTCCGCTGCTGTCGCGAGAAGCGCTGGATTCTGTCCGAAACCGCCGTCTCCGACCAGTGATACGACAACGCGGTCCGGTTGCGCTACTTTCACGCCGAGTGCAGCAGGTGCCCCGAAGCCCATCGTCGCAAAGCCACCCGGTGTGAAGATCGTTCCTGGTTCGTAAATGTCGAACTGCTGGCCGACGCCGTTTTTGTTCCAACCGACATCGGTCGTGATATACGCATCGCGCGGTAGCACTTCCCGTACTTCCGCCAAGATGCGCTGCGGCTGCATCGGGAAGCAGTTGTCCTGAATGAACTGCTCGTTGCTTGCCTTGAACTGCCGCTTGTTTTCTGCAATTTCTTGTTTCAGCGCTTCATTTTGGCGTCCTTCTGGATAGAGGCGCTTCGCTACGCGGTTTAGCACTGTCAATGCCTGCTTGAGATCGGCCACGACTCCGAGCTCTACCGGATAGTTGCGACCGATTTCGCTCCCTTCGATATCAATCTGGATCAGCTTTGTTTTCGGGAAGTCGAATGTGTATTCGTTTTCCCACGAACTGCTGTCCGCCTCCGCAAACCGCGTGCCAAGGCCGAAGAGATAGTCCGCTTCGCGGCATTTTCGGTTGATGAACTCCGTTCCCCAAAAACCTGTCATCCCGAGGACGAGCGGATTGTCGTCCGCCACCGCGCCCTTGCCCATTAGGGAGTGCGCCACTGGGAAGTCGAAATGGTTGATGAACTCGGCCAACTCTTCCGCTGCATCCGCCAACAATACCCCGCCCCCGGCGTAAACGACCGGGTTCTTTGCGTTGACCAATGTTTTCAGGATCGTTTCCGCCGTTTCATCATCCATGGACGGTTTTTGAAGCGCTTTCGTATGATGAGATTGGAAGTCGAAATACGAAGTCTCTAGCTCTATCGAGAAAATATCCATCGGAACCGACACAAGCACCGGACCCGGTGTTCCCGTTTCCGCCAATTGAAATGCCTTTTCTAGAATTTCCGGGAACAGATGCGCGCTGTCGACCCGCCAGGCCCGCTTGACGAATGGGCGGTAAATCTCATACTGTGTCGCGTCTGCGTGCAGATTCACTTCCTGATGCGGGTGCTTGCCGTAGTAATGGCTTGGAATGTCGCCCGCGATGACAACCATCGGAATGCAGTCGAGCGCTGCATTCGCTACGCCTGTTGCCGCATTGGTCATGCCGGGACCGACATGGCTGAGAACGACGGACGTCTGCTTTTTCGCGCGTGCATAACCGTCTGCCGCATGTGCTGCAATCTGTTCATGGCGGACGTTGACAAACTTAATCGAACTTTTTTCGAGCTCAGAGAGCACCGCAATATTCGTATGGCCGCATAGGCCGAAGATGTGTTCCACGCCGCGGTCTTCCAAATACTTCACTAGCTGGCGAGCAATAAGTTGTTTCAATTTGTTTCCTCCTTAAAATTTAAAATAATCTTCCCGTACTCTCCTGACGTAGCATCCTCATATGCTTGTTTATAACTCGTATATGGATAAATTTTTGAGATGATTGCATCGACATTCAAATCTTCTTTCATTAAATAATCGATACTCTTAATAAAATCCCCAGGCAAATTGTAAATAATAGAGCCTAAGATCGAAATCTCTTTTCGCACCATTTGAACGACAGGGATGGTTGCCTCGGCGGGAAGCCCGATAGCGATCAGTGTCCCCCCCGGTTTAACTAAGTCAATTCCTTGTTCAAACGAAGAGCGTACCCCTGCTGCTTCAATGACGATATCAAACCCCTTGCCATCAGCTTCAGTCGGCAGTAAAGTTTGAACTCCAGGATAACTTGACTTCACCTTCTCCAGTTTCTCCGGATTAATGTCAATGCCCGTAATTTGTGCGCCATGGTAAGCGGCCAATGTCATAGCTAACATACCTTCTGTCCCGCAACCGATAATGCCAATTGTTGTGTCTTTGCTGATTTCTACCTTATTTAACGCATGGACAATTACAGCAAAAGGTTCAATTAATACAGCTCGCTTATCTGAAAGAGAATCCGGGATCGGCAAGACGTATTTGTCCGTTATGGTAAACTCCTCGGAAAATCCGCCGTCCGCATTCACACCTAATACTATTTTATTCTCACAAATATTCGTTCTTCCTTTACGGCAAAACTCACATTCTCCACAATAAGAATTTGGTAACACAACTACTCTCGTTCCGATAGGATAGCTTACATCTTTACCAGTCTCTAAAATTGTTCCAATCAATTCGTGACCCGGGCATACAGGATAAACTGCATGTGCCAGCCTCCCGCGAAACACACTAAGGTCCGATCCACAAATGCCGCCGTAAATAGTCTTGATCTTAACCTCATTGTCTTGTAAATGTGTATTGGACGGGATCTCCCGCAACGTCAGTTCACCTGGTTTATTAATTACCAATCCTAGCATGGTATTCACCTACTTGTCTTCTGAAGTTTTTTAGTAGATCGATCTAAAAGCAGTTTACGTCTGCTTAAAACAAGACCGAGCAAATGAGCTGCCCGGTCTCTGTTTGGCCAGAGACTAGTAGATGAACTATCTAGGCATTCATTTGGTCCAATCTCTGATTTTCAATGCTTCAATTAATTCTCTAGTTCCGGCTCATAAAATTCACCGAACAATTCCTCATCGGATGGACGATCTTCAGGAATTTGACGAGAAACCCAAGTCGTGTTCATATAATGTTTTAAATGCACGTTTTCCGAAACGATGTTGCCGCCCCATGTTCCACAGCCTAAGCTTGATGTCATCGGCATACCGTTATCAAACGCTCCCGCATTTGCTTTTGATTGAGGCTGACGAACCATAATACGGCTAACAGGAGCAGCAAGTGCTAAACGATGGATATGGTCATCATTGTAGGAGTAAATTCCACAAGAATGCCCTTTTCCGCCCACTTCGTAAATCGCACGCATCATATCAAGCGCATTTTCGAATTCCCCTTCGTATTTATACACCGCCATCAATGTTGTCAATTTTTCGCCTGAGAAAGGATGCTCCTTCCCGATTCCATCTCCATGGACAACGATAAATTTACGGTCTTCCGGAATACTGAATCCAGCAATTTCTGCTAATTGCTGCGGAGCGATTGCAACTGTGGATGGCAAACGTTTTCCGTCTTTGTCCCAAATTACGTTGCGAAGTTTCTCTTTTTCCTCTTCGTTCGCTAAGTAAGCGCCTTCCTTTACTAGAGCATTCAGCATGTCATCAAAAATTTGGTCGCTGATGATCAAGTTTCCATCTGCTGAACATCCCGATCCAAAGTCAGATGTTTTACTCAACATGGAGTTTTTTGCAGCTTGGGCTACATCAGCAGTTTCATCAATAACCATCGTTGAGTTTCCAGCCCCTACTCCGTATGCTGGAGTTCCTGAACTATATGCACTCTTTACCATATCTTTTCCGCCAGTTGCAAGTGCTAAATCAGCGCGTTCCATCAATGCTTTTGTTATTGGAATGCTAACATTCGTTAAACATTGCAAGATATCTGCAGGCGCGCCTTCTCTTTCAAGTGCTTCACGCATAATTTGGACTGTTTCATATGAAGTTTTTTTCGCGCGTGGATGTGGAGAGAAAATGACAACGTCTCTAGCTTTAATTGCGTAAATTGCTGTACCAGCAGGTGTCAAATCGGGATTTGTTGTTGGAACGATAGAAGAAATAATCCCTGCAGGTTTTGCGTATTTAACAATTCCCTTTTCTGGAATTTCTTCAATGATTCCAACGCTCTTTTGGCGAAGCGCATCTCTTAAAATACCACGAATTTTAAAGCGTTTATTCATACGGCTCTCTGGATCGCCGAGACCGCTTTCTTCGATCCCCATGTCCGTCAATCGCTCAAATGTTTTCTTATTGGATACCGCCCAAGCAACTGCCTGGCACAGGCGATCCACTCTTTCCTGATCATACGTTTCAATAATTGCTAACGCTTTTCTAGCTTTTTCAAAAGCTAAATCCAGTTCTTGTTGTTGCTCTTCTGTTAATGTTTTTGGTTTTATTTCAGTACTTGACAATGCAATCTCCTCCAATAATTATTTAAAAGAGTATTTTGGTATGTCTCTAAAAACGGAACTCGATTTTATAGAATGGAACCCGTTCAATGTAATCTTATAATAAGTTCTGAGAATTAGCAATGCTTTTCAAGTGAAAAGACAAATCATTTTCTTTCTGTAAAAAAACAACCTCTCCGGCAGCAGAAAGGTTGTTTTCGTTAAAAATGTACAGAGTTTCTTCTATTATAATAGGCTCCGCAGAATAAAGTATTCTATTAGGAAATCGGTTTTGGTTTAAACATTTTATTCTTGATGTTGCGATATAACGAAGTTTGAGTAAATAGTGTAATGACGATAAACAGCGTCAACACCAAGCTGATCGGATGGGTAACCAAGCTACCTAAAAATCCAAGGACGCTTCCTTCTTCGGAAATGATGGACCTTCTTAAATATACGTCCATTTGCGGACCAAGAATAATCCCTAGCACCATCGGACCTGCCGGGAAATTATATAGCTTCATAAAGTAACCGATGATCCCAAATGCAATCATCCAATATACGTCTGTTACGCTATTGTTAATTCCGTAGGAACCGATGACTGTGAAAAACACAATAATCGGCAATAGAATATACTTCGGAATCGTAATTACTCGAGCAAATAATGAGATAGCCGATAGACCCCAAATCAGAACAAAAACTAGAGAAATTGCACTCGTTCCGACAATAACCCAGAACAGATCCGGCGTTTCAATTAAAAGCATCGGACCAGGATTTAACCCGTGAATGAGTAAAGCTCCAATCAACACAGCAGTTACCGCATCTCCCGGAATTCCTAGCGTCAACATTGGGATAAGAGCGCCCCCAACTGCCGACATAACAGCAGTTTCAGGAGCGATCAAGCCTTCATAAGCTCCCTTACCAAATGGACGATTTGGCTTTTTCGTTGTTCTTTTTGCATGGTCATACGCAAGCAAAGATGCAATTTCCCCACCTGCTCCCGGCAACGCACCTACAATGACCCCCATGATGGCAGTTCGGAGTGTCAACGGCAAATACTTGAACAGAGACATAAGAGGAGGCAAAACTTTCCCAATTACGACATTCGCTTTACTTTTCCCTAAATTATGCAGTTGGAAAAAAACTTCAGCTAATCCAAACAAACCGAGCAAGCATGCAATATAGTTAATGCCGCCCATTAAGCCCAAGTTCCCAAACGTAAAACGGGTCGCTCCAGTCATAGTGTCGATTCCAACTAAGCCGAGGATAATTCCGGCTCCCGCAACAAAAATAGATTTTGGCAAATAATCAGTCGTCAAACTTCCTACTAATAAAATACCGAGAAACATAATGAGGAAGTAATCTCGAGGAGCGAACTGCAAGGCTAGATCTGTTAAGAATGGAGCAGATGTTGCCAAGATGATAAGCCCAAACAGACCGCCAATTACTGAGAAAATTGTGGCAATTCCAATAGCTTTCCCGGCCTCTCCTCTTTTGGTTAGCGGATAGCCATCAAATGTAGCGGCAAGTGATGAGGCGGTTCCCGGTATATTAATTAATATAGCGGTACGTGACCCGCCATATACTCCACCGAAAAAGACTGAGATCATGATGACAATTGCAGAAAGTGTATCCCACGTAAATGTTAGGGAGACTAATAGCGTCACACCCATTGTGACGGAAAGACCAGGCAAAGCACCGATGATAAATCCGAGTAGCGTCCCAAGTGCTACAAGCAAAAATAACTTTATATCTAATAGAGGTATTAAAATTTGCTCTATCATTTCACACTCTCCTTACGTGGGAAACACAATCTTGAAAATAGACGAAAACAGATAATAGAACACACCTGACATAATAACGGAAACGATTAGTGCCGTTACGATTTTCTTCCTATTTAATAGAATCATGCCTCCGAATAGAAACAAAAAGGAGACGAATAAGAAATTCAGGAAGTTCATTAAATATGCAAATAAGATCGTTACAACAGTAAAGGAAACTAAACGGACATAGAGTTGTTTCTTGGTGATTTCTTCAATTTCCACTAAGCTTTCTTCTTCATCATCATCCTCACCCGGTTCTGGAACCGAGTGAGTTGAAGGAGCCGCCACTCCCCTTTTCATAATGAAAAGGGCACAGACAAGCATGAGAACTGAAGTTACCGCAGGCAAAAAGGCCGCTGAAGAAAAATCAGTAACCTTTTGCCCATCAATGAAGAACGATAACACGAGTAAAGTACTTGCAATTACAAATAAGAGAGCCGGAATGATTCGTTGGACTAGCATAGTCGTTTATTCCTTTTTCTCGATATTTAGAGTAGCAGGGTCAACTTTGGACTCTCCAGCATCGTGAAGGATCCATGCCGTTTTGGATTGCCAATCTTTCCAATACTGAATTGCTTCATCTCCTGACAACCCTAGCGAAACACCGTCAGTTTGTTTCAAGAAATCTTGGAATTCAGGTGCGGCTTGTGCAGTTTTAAATGCTTCTGTCAATTCTGCTTTGATTTCATCAGGAGTATCGTTTCGTACCCAAACACCATAAAAAGGACCCCATGGCAAAAATTTCTCCATTTCTGGTACATCATCTGTAATTGCAGGAACGTCTGGCAGATCATCTACACGGTCTGTATCCGTAATAGCAAGAACTTTAATTTTTCCTGCTTTTGCGTTTTCAATTGCAGCTGTCAAACCAACTGCAGAAGCATCTAAGTGGTTTCCTAGAATCGCAGATACAAGCGGACCATCACCGTCATAAGGAACTAAGTTAAATTCAGCACCTACTACACTACTTAGCATTGTTGCTACAACGAATGGCTGTCCTCCTGGACCAGTTGAACCCATTTTTACTTTTCCAGGGTTTGCTTTTGCATCTTCAACTAAATCAGCCATTGTATCGTACTTTGAATCTTTTGGTACAATAATTGCTGTTTGTGCAGCTGAGAAAATGTTGATTGGATAAAGATCTTCAAAATCACTCTTCGAAATGTCGAGCACTCCGTACAATGCTGGATTTTCTGCTGCAAATAATAAAGTTTTTCCATCTGGCTTTTGGTCTAAAACATGTTGAAGTGCAATCGCGCCTGTAGCTCCAGGCTTGTTAGTCATGACAATCGATTGACCTAATTCTTTTTCAGCTAGAGGAGCAATCGCACGGGAAATTGTGTCTGCTGCTCCCCCCGCTGCCCATTGAACAACGCCTGTCATGGTGCCATCAATTGCGGATTCCTTTTTTTCTTCTGAACTTTGATCAGATTCTTTTGCACCTGCGCTCCCATTGGATGATGAACTCGGTGAACCTGAATTACATGCCGCAAGAACCATGCACAATGCAATTAAAAATACTGTTAACATACGAAATTTCATTTCATAGCCCCCTCTTCACTTTTTTAAAGTATTATTTTAGATATTTACGTTTACAATTTTATTAGATCGATCTATTTTTTTATTTTTCACTTTTCGACTTTAATAGATTGTAATTAAAAATTGGATCGATCTAATCTTGCTATTCTACCCTCCTTTACCATGTAAGCGTTGACATAACATTAACTCATTCTTCTAACAAATACAATAATATATTTATATTTATAAAAATATTTTGTTTTACCCTTCATTTTGAATTAAAAACCATATTTATTTTTACAAATTACAAATTATATAAAATAGCATAGAATAGAAATTTTCAAAAAAACATAGAATGTTCCCTTAAAGTGTTATTTACTTTATATTTCATTCGCTAAAAAAACTTTTCTTCCCTCACTTGCTGATAAATAGGCTGCATACACTACCTGAATTGTTTCATATGCGAGATCTATCCCAGAAAGAGGTTGCCTATTTTCTGCAACGCACTTCATAAAATCTTGCAGTTCCCCAGTATATCCCCTCAATATTTCCTCTGCTACAAACAAATTATTCCATCCTAATTTCTCATCCATCATCTCAGAAAAATACACATTCTCCAAACCCTCTTGATCCAAGAAATAGGTTCTTAAATTATCGGTTGGAGTAATATTGCAATGCATAACACCATCATTTGCATATATTTCAATATAATTCTTCGTTCCACCTAATACATGGTCGCTTGCCATAACAACAGCTTTTGTTTGGTCGGAAAATGTAATCGTGACATTGGCAAAATCCTCTACATCCATTGGTTTGCTCGTTAAATGCCGCTTGTCATAATCGGTTAAAGACGTAATAATATTGCCTGTATCTGCATGGACACTTTCTACAGAGATTAATTCGCCTCTTGCTTTTGCCTCTACCTGTTTTAACCAGAGAACACCCGAAACCGGGTGACAGCCGATACGCATTAAGGCTCCACCGCCTGTTTTATCCCAATTTCCCGCAACGGAAGAACTGGATCCTCGGACACTTTCCTCACCCTTCATAAATAGTAATTTACTTTTTTTATGCTGAATAATTTCCGCTGCTTTCAACACATTTGGTGAGTAAATATAATTTTCTGCATACATAAATAAGCGATCACTTGATGCAATCACCTGTTTGGCCTCTTCAATTTCTCTTAGAACGGATTTATACATTTTTGCTTTGGCAACTTGATGGCCGATTGGTTTCTCATCACATTCCTCTCCAAAATACCCTGTTAATGGTTTCTCACAAATGACATGTTTTCCAGCTTTGATCGCTTGTACTGCAAAAGCCAAGTGAAGATGAGGCGGTGTCACAATATCGATCACGTCAATTTCTTCATCGTTTAAAAGCTCTTGATAGTCTGTACTAATGGTTTCAAATCCATATGCATCCGCAATCTCTTTTGCGCGTTGTTCATCAAGATCGACTATCGTTTTTAAGCGCACTTGTACACCATGAACTTTGGAATAGCCTCTTCCATGAAGATGAGCGGCATAACCGGCCCCCACTAATCCGACTGTCACCGTTTTCATCGAAATCCACCTTTCCTATTAAAATCAATTAAAATTTTTCCAAAGTTACCGGACAAAGCCTCCTGAAAAGCTGTTCGATATTCTTGCAAGGGAACAATTTTTGAAATGATCGGTTTCACGTTTACTTTTGGATCTTGTAAATATTCGATCGCTTTTTCATAGTCTTGTGGAAATTTGTAAATAATCGAACCATGAATTGTTAAATCATTTCGGACAACTTGGATATAAGGAATTGTAACATCACCCGTAATTCCTAGGGCTACCATGGACCCTCCAGGCTTTAATATATTGATGGATTGGATAACAGCCTCTTCCGTTCCAGCAGCCTCAATAACAAGATCAAATTGCTCAGTAGTAATATCATTTGGATAAATTGCTTTTATATCCCCAATGTTTCTAACTAACCCATGTTTTTTTGCATTGTAATCAATCCCGACCACATTTGCTCCAAATGAATATGCCAATGAGACTGCTAATAATCCAATAGCTCCAGTGCCTATAACTGCTACTGACATTCCTTGAGAGATTTTTACTTTATTTAAACCACTGACCACTACTGCAAGCGGTTCAATCAGGACAGCTTGATCGTCGGGCAAATCATCGGGGATCGGAAAGACAAATTTAGAAGAAATAATGAATTCCTCCGCAAAACCGCCCTCTTGATTAATTCCGACTGATCTTTTATTCTTACAAATATTTGTTTGCCCTTGTTGACACATCTTACATTCCGAACAAAATGTATTTGGCAATACGACTACACGCGTGCCTACACTATACGGAGCATTTTCCCCTTTATCTACAACGGTCCCAACGATCTCATGCCCCGGTCGAATCGGATAAACCGCATGTGAAAATTTACCTCTATACACACTCAGGTCTGATCCACATATGCCGCCGTATTTTACCTTTATTCGGACTTCTTCATCGTTTAGAGTCCGTTTTTCGCAATTATCCCTAAGTTCAAGCTCCATAGGCTTTTCAATAAACAACTCCAGCAATTTGATCAGCCCTTTCATTCAATTTTAAAAACAGGGGCTGTCCGAAAAGTTAATTTGCCAGGATATTTACTAGCAAAAAGTAAGGACAGCTGACCCGCGAAACACGAGCAAAGCCACTTTTTGCTTCTCTACCGGTAAAAACATTTTCTGGACAGCCCAACAGAATATATTGCTTATTTACTCGATTCTTCTAATAGTCTATCGACTAAGTCTTCACCAATTTCTTTCTTATGTTTCTCATAAACTGGTTTTGCTTTATCAGCCCATACTTGTCTCTCCTCTGGCGACAAGGATGTGATTTGCATTCCTTTTTCGATCAAGAGTTCTTTATAACGTGCATCTTCCTTCGCTTTTTCTTCACGCTGGAATTTTTGTGCCTCATCAGCTGCTTTTTCAATGGCTGACTGTTCCTCTTTAGTTAGCCCTTCATAGAACTTTTTGTTAACCAAGAAAGGGTTAACTCCTATTAAATGTTCAGTCTCTGTTAAATACTTTTGTACTTCATAAAAATTTGCTTCTGCAATTACGCTAAATGGATTTTCTTGACCTGCGACTACCCCTTGTTGTAAGGAAGTAAACAATTCAGGGAATGCCATCGGGGTTGGAACTGCTCCAAGTTCAGTCCAAAGATCGAGTTGAATTTGGTTTTCCAATGTTCTTATTTTCAAGCCATTTAGATCCTCTGGAGTTTTAATATCACTGTCGTTGTTCGTTAGGTTGCGCACTCCACTTTCCCAGAAATTAAATCCTATCATGCCGATGTCTTCTAGATCTGCTAATACTTCTTGTCCAAGAGGGCCATCTAAGATTTCATGCGACTTTTCCCGTGTTGGGAAAATAAACGGCAAAGACCAAAGATTGAAACGTGGCGAGAAGTTTGACATAACTGCTGCACCAATTGGTCCGCCTTGAATAGAGCCAAGCTGAATTCCCTCAATAATATCCCGTTCTCCGCCAAGTTGGCTGTCGGGAAATACTTCTACTGTGATGGAACCGTTTGTCTCAGCTTCCACCACTTCCTTAAATTTGTACATTGCTTTACCCATCGCAACGTCTTTTTTGTCAGTTGATCCAATTTTCATGATAGTCGCTTTTCCAGATGAACCGCTTGAACTCTCGGCCGGTTTGCTCTCTGCTGAAGTCGCTCCTTCACTAGAATCTGATTGCCCACCACCGCCACATGCAGCCAAAATGAGGGCAAGCATTAGCAACATGACGAAATACAACTTTTTCATCACTTTCCCACTCCTTTTTGTATATATATATTTTGAAAGGCCGCCTAGAAAACACTAGGCAAACCGCTTTCAACATTTGTAAAAGTTTACTTAGTAAACACTTGGGGCAGCCAAGTCGAAATGCTTGGAATATAACTTAATAGTAGGATATTGATAATCATTACTCCTACAAAAAGAGCTGTGTACTTCAACAATTGCTCCATTCGGATATTTGCAACTTGGCTTACCATAAAGAGATTGACCCCAAATGGCGGTGTAATCATACCCATAGCCAAGTTTACAATCATGACAATGCCAAAATGAATTGGATCGATCCCATAAGTGATGGCAACTGGAACGAGAATCGGTGCCAAAATGAGAATAGCTGCTCCGGAATCAAAGAACATACCGACGATAAAGAGAAGCAAATTAATTATTAGCAAAAAGATGATAGGATTATTTGAGATACCACTAAACCATTCAGCAACGGTTTGTGGAACGCCATCGCTTGTTAAAATCCAGCCGAATAAACCTGCATTTGCGATGATGACCAAAACAACTGAACTTGTTAATGCCGCATTATAGAAGATTTGGGGTAGCTCTTTCCACTTCAACTCTTTATATACGAAGAGCCCAATAATAAGCGCATATACACAAGCTGCTACTGCAGATTCTGTCGGTGTAAAAATACCACTATAAATACCGCCAAGAATGATGAATGGCATGATGAGGGCTAAAACTCCGTCTTTAAAAGAAATAAACTTTTCTTTCCACGTATATCCCGTGTCTCCGGAATAGTTTTTCACTTTGGCAACTATATATACCAATAGCATAAAAGAAAATCCGATCATTACTCCTGGTATAATGCCAGCAAAAAACAAATCTTTGATAGATACACCGGCGGCTACCCCATATAGGATTAGTGGGATACTAGGAGGTATAACTACTCCCAATTCTCCCGCTGCCGCAACTGTTGACGAGGCGAAACCTTTATCATACCCCTTAGCAACCATCGCAGGAATAATAATAGAACCGACAGCGGCTACCGTTGCAACCCCCGATCCAGAAATCGAAGCGAAAAACATACAGGCTAATACGGCCACCATTCCTAGCCCGCCAGTTCGGGATGCCACTATTGCATAAGCAAAGTCAACTAAACGTTTGGACATTCCTCCTTTCTCCATCAAAGCACCCGCCAAGATAAAAAAAGGAACTGCTAACAAAGTGAAAGAATCAATTGTCGTAAATAGTCGCTGAATAATAATTGTCGGAGGCATGCCATCTTGAAAAATCATGATTGCAGAAGATAGTCCAACAGATATAGCCACTGGCACACTAATTATTAGAAAAAACATGAATGAACCAAATAACAGCAGTGGACCCATTAGATAACTTCGCCTCCTTCCTTATCCCAGTCGCCTTCGAGCCAAGCAACCAATGTGTTAAAAAGCATGATCAAGCTGCCAAAGGGGATGGCTAAGTATGGAATAGACATAGGAATATGCAAGGCAGCAGATTTTTGCAAATGAACGATTTCCAAAATTTGAAGACTAAATAGCAAGATGACCACACAAAATACCATTGTGATAATTACAGCTAAGGAGCGAATTACTTTTTCAAAGGTTGGCGGAAATTTAATCATTGAAAATAAAAATTCTAAGCGAATTAATTTCTGATAACGAATCGCCAATCCTGCTCCTAAGAAGGTAATCCAAACGAGTAAATAACGCAACAATTCGGACGACCAAGTTAATGGAGCGTTAAAAACAGCCCTAGCGACAATTTGCCATGTAAGAACGATTAAAGCGATTGCCAAGAAAGTCCCCAAAAGAATTTTCAATAAAAAGTTGATTTTATCCATGAGAATGATAAATGTTTTCAAATCTCACACTCCCCCGCTTAATTCTCAATAAACTTTAATTTAGTGTCCCTCTATTGTTCCGCAGTGAACATGCAGAAAATCGTCTCCTAATTCACTCTATATAACTGGATCGCTAGGAGGCTTTCCTATTTGAATGCCGTTATCAATAGTTGTACGACAGCGCTTTCAATTTTTAGATCGATCTAATATTAAATCATTTTTTGAATAGAGGTTTAGAAATCGCAACAAATTTGTACCATCTGATGGAACTAAATTACTGCTAGGCGGAACACTGAATAAAGAATATCATATTTTAAGATAATTGTCATTATGTTTTGTAAATTATATTTTTGTTTATGTACAAAACTTTGCTCCCCTTAACTTTTTACTGCTTCAGATTAACTTCTTACAAATAAATTGGTTCATAGAATAGAACTCTATTCCATGTATTAGAACTTAATAGTTAAGATATCATAGACCAAAAACAAAGTCTATAAATACTTTTCTGATTTTTCAATAAAAAAGTTCGGCTAATCTAGCGGTTAGCCGAACGTCTTTTTTTCTATCTTTCAATATTTGAACGTGCATCATTCCCTGGTATTGTATAAACATCATTTGCCCTGGGATGTGCATTTAAATATTCTTTCGCAGTTACCAAACAACGTCTAGCAAACTCTTCATAGCCGAGTTCTATTACTCGTTTGATATTTGGCAACTCAATCGAATAAGGAACTCTTGGAATGCGGTTAACTATACTTGCAACATCGATTCCACCTTCCCCGACATATGAACGTTCTTCGCGCAAAATTCGAGTCATTTCTTCATGTGATGCTGGGATTTCACCAGGTGCATCACATAAATGCAAATAGCGGAACCATTCACGGGGCACAGTATCCAAATCCTCTACCTTATCTCCAGCTCGATGAAAATGATGAATATCTAACATTATGCCTGCATTCTCTTGGTTAGCAGTCCGCAAGACAGATAATGTATCTGCTAAATTTGTAATACTAGCAATCGGTACGTATTCTAATTCAACTGTAAGCCCAAATGGTTTTGCCAGTTCGCATAATTCTGCAAATTTTTCAATGGCAAAGCTCCGATCATCTGTCCAGATACTGCTTAGGACATGCCGGCCCCCCAGTTCAGCCGCCACTTCCATCGCAGAAACGTATCGTTTCGGATCCACTCCATCAAAAATTCGCGCGAGTTCAATATCCAGCAACTTAAGTCCAGTGTCTGCGAGCGCTATCTTTGTTTGCTTCATCATTTCTTTGTTTTCTGCGAGCGCATAATTTGGCTCACCCGGCAGCCCCATATAGATTGGTCGGAAGCTTACAAAATCATACCCCGCCCGAGCGGCAAGGTATGTCATTTCTGGTGGAGCACATTCAAGAACTGTAAGTTGCGCCAAAGAAAATTGGTTTTGCAATTGAAATCCTCCATTCATAAATGTCTAGCATGCTTTCAATTAATTCGTAGAAACATGATGCACTTTTTTATTCGGCGAATAGATATCCATGATGTTCCAGTGGCCTGCTGTCGGCACCGGGTTGTTCAGCATCGCCACGTCGATGACAACCGGCTTGTTGGCTGCGATTGCCTGCTCCAAGGCCGGCTTAAACTCTTCTGCCTTCTCGATCTTGATCCCTTCCACGCCATAGGCACGCGCGATTGCCGCAAAGTCCGGCGAGTACGGCTCGCCGTCTTTCGTAAACAGCGTCCCGAGCGTCGTGTCGTAGTGTGCTTTCTGCAGCCCAGCAATCGTACCGAAGGCGAAGTTGTTCATGATAACCCAGATGACCGGAATATGTTCTTCCGCTGCGGTCGCCAGCAGCGCCGGGTTCTGTCCGAAACCGCCGTCTCCGACCAGCGACACAACGACGCGGTCCGGCCGCGCTACTTTTACGCCGAGTGCGGCCGGCGCCCCGAAGCCCATTGTCGCAAAGCCGCCCGGTGTAAAGATCGTCCCCGGCTCGTATATGTCAAACTGCTGGCCGACGCCGTTTTTGTTCCAACCGACGTCCGTCGTAATGTACGCGTCGCGCGGCAGCACTTCCCGCACTTCTGCCAAGATGCGCTGCGGCTGCATTGGGAAGCAGTTGTCCTGAATGAATGATTCGTTGCTCGCTTTGAATTGGCGCTTGTTTTCTGCAATCTCTTGTTTCAGTGTCTCGTTTTGGCGCCCTTCCGGATAGAGACGCTTCGCCACGCGGTTGAGCACAGTCAGCGCCTGCTTCAGGTCGGCGACAACACCGAGCTCGACCGGATAGTTGCGACCTATATCGCTCGCTTCGATATCAATTTGAATAAGCTTTGTTTTCGGGAAGTCGAATGTATATTCGTTCTCCCACGAGCTGCTGTCCGCTTCCGCAAAGCGCGTCCCAAGGCCGAAGAGATAATCCGCTTCGCGGCATTTCCGGTTGATGAACTCTGTGCCCCAGAAGCCTGTCATTCCAAGAACGAGCGGATTGTCGTCCGCCACTGCGCCCTTGCCCATTAGGGAGTGTGCCACTGGGAAGTCGAAATGGTTGATGAACTCGGCCAACTCTTCCGCTGCATCCGCCAACAATACCCCGCCCCCGGCGTAAACGACCGGGTTCTTTGCGTTGATCAATGTTTTCAGGATCGCTTCCGCCGTTTCATCATCCATGGAAGGTTTTTGAAGCGCTTTCGTATGATGGGATTGGAAGTCAAAATACGAAGTCTCCAGCTCCATTGAGAAAATGTCCATTGGAACTGACACAAGAACCGGACCTGGTGTTCCGGATTCCGCTAATTGAAACGCTTTCTCCAAAATCTCAGGGAAGAGATGTGCGCTGTCGACACGCCAAGCGCGCTTGACAAAGGGACGGTAAATTTCATACTGGGTCGCATCCGCTTGCAGATTCACTTCCTGGTGCGGGTGCTTGCCGTAGTAATGGCTCGGGATGTCGCCTGCGATGACAACCATAGGAATGCAGTCGAGTGCTGCATTCGCTACGCCTGTTGCCGCATTGGTCATGCCGGGACCGACATGGCTGAGAACGACGGACGTCTGCTTTTTCGCGCGTGCATAACCGTCAGCCGCATGCGCTGCAATTTGTTCATGGCGGACGTTGACAAACTTAATCGAACTTTTTTCGAGCTCGGAAAGCACCGCGATATTTGTATGCCCGCATAATCCGAAGATGTGTTCCACGCCGCGGTCTTGCAAATACTGCACTAGCTGGCGAGCGATGAGTTGTTTCATAAATTGAGTTCCTCCTTGTATTTGAATTGTTCTGAATCTCTTATCTATGAATCCATAAAACTCCGGCCGTAGATTAAACAAACAAAATACCGCCGAAGCATCAAAAAATTAGGAAATGCCGTTTCAATGTAACAGCCTTTTTGGTGCAATCTCTTTCTTCCACTCATATGCAAGATTACATAAGAAAAATCTTTCTTAAGACAGTTGCAGAACAATCATTTTTCTTTCCGTCATGTCTTCGATGGCAAATCGTGGACCTTCTCGGCCAATTCCACTATTCTTTACACCGCCATATGGCCAATGGTCGAGACGAAAATTGGAAGTGCCATTGATTACAATGCCGCCGACCTCAAGTGAATGGGCGACTTTATATGCCAAATCAAGTTGATTTGTAAATATTCCAGCTTGCAGCCCGAATTCCGAGTCATTTGCTTCCTCAATTGCATCTTCAATTCGCTCGTATGGCAAAATGCTCACAATTGGACCAAATACTTCTTGGCATACGACATTTGCTGTTTTGGGAGGATTGTATAAAATTGTAGGTAAAACATTCGCCCCGTTTTGTTTACCGCCTGCTACAAGTTCTGCTCCAGCCTCAATAGAATCCTGAATCCAACTCATAATTCTATTCGCTGCATTTTCATCGACAAGAGTTCCGACATCGGTTTCCGGAGAGAGAGGATCGCCAACTTTTAACTTCTCCACTTCAGACTTCAATAATTCTTTGAATTGTACAGCGACAGATTGGTGAACATATATTCTTTGTACCGAAATACAGCTCTGGCCAGAATTGCTATATCCCGTGCGTGCACAAAGTCTTGCCGCCCTTTCCAGATCCGCATCCTCATGAACGATAGTGGCCGCATTGCCGCCAAGCTCTAGCAACACTTTTTTCATCCCGGCGATACTGCAAATATTTCGGCTTGCCACGGTACCGCCTGTAAAGGAAATAACGTTTACTCGATCATCTTTTACAATTGTCTGACCGATTTCCACACCGCCGAGCAGCATTTGAATCGCATTTTCAGGAAATCCTGCTTCTAAGAAGAGTTGCACTAAAGCTGTCGCTACAAGGGAAGTTTGAGGAGCTGGCTTTAGAACAACCGCATTTCCTGCAGCAAAGGCAGGACCAACTTTATGACAAACTAGATTTAACGGTGAGTTGAAAGGAGTAATCGCCGCAATGACACCGACTGGTACACGAAACGTCATTGCGATCGAATTGGTCCCGCGCTCGGAAGCATTGCCGGGAATCGTTTCCCCCACTAATCGTTTCGCTTCCTCTCCCGATAACTGCAAAGTTTCGACAGATCGTGATACTTCATCCAATGTATTTTTTAACGGCTTGCCAAGTTCTAGAGAAATCAATTTTGCAAATGCTTCTTTTTTCTCATCCAACAAGTCGGCTGCTTTTCTTAAAATAACTGCTCTTTCATACGCCGAGATTTCTGCAATTGCTTTTTTTGCTATAAAAGAAGATTCTAAAGCGGCTTCCACATCTTCCATCGTTGCGTGAAACTGTGTCCCAATGACTTCATTGCTATAAGGGCTTTTAACTTCAGTTTCTTCACGGCTATTCATAAGCCATCTTCCATTTACAAATGGACATGCTCGTTTCGTTAATTGACCTTCCGGCATAAATTTCACCTTCCTGCTCCGTATAGTTTTATTAGATCGATCTAGTAATTAGATCGATCTAATTTTTATAATTCACTATATATTACCTTTTGTTAGATCGATCTAATTTAATTTGCAATATTATACAAAGGTCTCTTCCCATTTGTTCAAAATGTTACCCAAATTTCTTTATGATTGCAATCTATTTCTAAGGAATATTCGAAAAACTTTTGAACTCTTTTCTATAATGGCATTATGTCAACTCAATGACGTTTACAGGAATATGCCATTGTACTATAATTTAGATACCTATCACCTTTAGAAAGAGTGTTTGATTTGATTTTTGGAAAAATACCAGTTAGACAGCAAAATATTGTTTTAATCGGCTTCATGGGAGTTGGAAAAACGACAATTGGAGAACTCGTTGCCAAAAAACTTTATAGAACATTCATTGATATCGACAAAGATATCGAAAACGAATTCGGCATGTCGACTACTGAAATTTTTAAAATCCATGGCGAAAAAGTTTTCCGCGATAGAGAAAGAGAATTGATCCAAACCTATTGCGAAGACCACAAACTCAAAATTATTTCCATTGGCGGTGGCGCGTTTATGCAGCCTGAAGTACGTGAAGCTTGTTTGGCCAATTGTACTGTCTTATACCTCGACGTTTCCTGGGAAGAGTGGAAAGAACGGCTTGGTATACTTATTGAAAATCGGCCAGTATTGCAAAACCGAAGTATTGACGAAATTGAACAACTCTTCCATGAGAGACAAGGAGCATATTCATTAAATAACTCCGCTTTAATGGTTGATGATCGGTCTGCTGAAGAAGTTGCCGACCATATTGTGGATTCTTTAAAGCTAGCTTGGGATCTGTATGAGCCACATTGACCTATTTGCCGTACTAGAGAGGGTTATAAAACTCTATGTACGGTTTTTTATGACTCCAGTTTTTCTTGCGCCGCCACTTTTGGACTTAGTGCAGAACAAGGCCCCGCTTGTAACATGTAGCTTCCTCCATCATGGCCCAAATATTCTTTGACATCATTTGCTGTCTTAATTAAACGGTCAATATCCATGCCTGTATTTATGCCCATTTCTTCAAAAGCATGGACGAGGTCCTCTGTTGCAATATTGCCGCTAGCTCCTGGCGCATATGGACAGCCACCCAGTCCGGCAATGGAACTATCAAACAATGTCACGCCTTGTTGCAATGCCGCAAAAGCATTTGCCAATGCCATTCCTCTCGTGTTATGCAAGTGCATAGAAAATTCGATACCCGGGTAATCATTTTGGAGAACTCCCAAAAAATCATATACTTGCTTTGGATTTGCCATTCCAGTCGTATCTGCTAAAGAAATTTCTTCTATTCCCATGTTTTTGTATCGATCCACTATTGTGATAATACGCTCGAGTGGGACCGTTCCTTCATAAGGACAGCCAAATGCTACAGAAATGGAGCCTCCTACCTTAACACTATGCTTTTCAGCCAAATCAATGATTGGAGCAAACCCATTTTGTGCATCCTCTACTAGACTATTTGCATTCGAGAGGCTGTGTGAATCCGTCGCTGATAGCATGAGCTTTAATTTTTTGATGCCAGCTGTAATAGCTCTCTCAGCTCCTCTAACATTTGGAACAAGTGCCCGGAATTTCAAATTTGTTAAATCTTCAGTTCCCCGTACAACTTCTTCTGCGTCCTTTAATTGTGGAATCGCTTTAGGATGAACGAATGACGTAATTTCCATAGAACGGACACCCGTATTTGCTAATGCTCGAACAATACGAATTTTTTCTTCTGTTGGGATCCAGTTGTGCTCTGCTTGAAATCCATCTCGTGGTGCCACTTCACAAATAGTGACGCTGGGCGGCAATTTTAATGAACTCATTTAAATAACTCCCTTCTCTTTTAACGAAGCTAACTCTTCTTTGGACAATCCTAATTGGCCGCCTAAAATTTCTTCTGTATGCTCCCCTAATTCCGGAGCACGGTGGCGAATTGAACCTGGTGTTTCGGAGAACTTCGGAACGATTCCAGGAATTTTTACAGAACCTAATCGTGGATGTTCTACTTCCACAATATTTTCTCTCGCCTTATAATGCGGATCTTCGAAAATATCCGCAATACTTAAAATTGGACTGACAGGAACTCCGAAGGAATCCAATTTCTCTTGAAGTTCTTTGAACGTATGCTGTTTAATCCAATGAATTACGATTTCTTGAACTTCTTTATCATTCCGCAAACGAGCCGCATTCGTTGAATAGCGATCGTCTTGAAGCATGTCAGTCCGTTCCATTGCTTCCGCAAGCCTTTCAAATGTAGGATCTGTGCTGCAGACAAGCACAACAAACTTTCCATCTTTCGTTTCATACGTACCCGCTGGACTTGAATGACCTGCTAAACCGGGGCTACGCTCTCGTACATTCCCTGTTTGATCATATTCCGCTATTAAAAATTCCAACATACGGAACAGTGATTCATATAATCCCATTTCGACCATCTGTCCTGTCGAGTCGCCCTCCATTGTATCCCGATGATACAATGCACTGACGGCAGCAAATGCTGTATAAACACCAGTAATATAATCCAATAGCGAGTAGGATGGACTAACGGGCGGCCGATCCGGATATCCTTGAATGTACGTATGGCCGCTAAACGCAGTGCCTGGTGTCCCGAAACCCGCTTTGGAACTATATGGACCTGTTTGGCCATAGCCGGAAATACGTACCATAATCAACTGAGAATTGGATTTTTTCAAGGTTTCGTAGCTCAATCCCCATTTTTCGAGTGTTCCCGGTCGAAAATTTTCAATTAAAATATCTGTTTTCCCAATTAGTTTCTTAAAAATCTCTTTTCCTTCATCAGAACGTATATCTAACGTAATCGATTTTTTGTTGCGTGCAAGCCCAGGCCATCTCAGGGACTCTCCATTTTTCCAAGGACCGACTGTCCTCAACGTATCGCCTTTATTCGGCAACTCAATTTTTGTTACATTCGCTCCCATGTCTGCCAGCAACGTGGCACCATAGGGAGCAGCGATCATCGTGGAAATATCCAACACATTCACGCCTGTCAGCGGACCAAAATTCTTTTCTTTTCCTATCATTATGTCCTCCATTATTCTTCCTTATTAATTAAGCCAAGCACACTATCTTTTAAATGATGCAAATGAATCCGCATTGCTTGAATGGCTCGTTTTTTATCGCCTGCTTTTATCGCATCTATTATTTCTTTATGTTCTTGCAATGATTCCGTGTATCGATCTGTAGATTTCAATGTCTGTTTTCGAACTTGTCGGTATAAGTGCATGTTCATCTCCATCATAGACTCAAAAACGAAATTATGTGTTGCTTCCGCCAATGCCAAATGGAAATTGCTATCCGCCTCTACTTTCTCCTCTGGATATTTCAGCTTTTCCTTCATTGATAGGAGTGCTCTTTCAATTTTCACAATATCTTCTTCTGTTGCTCTATCGCAGGCAAGCTCTACAATTTTCGGCTCTAAAGCTTCACGCGCTTCTAGAAAGTGAATAACAGCTGTCCGTTCCAATAGGTCTACTGGATTCACTTGATATGTCAGGGTAAACCGCTGATCTACTTGCTGGACAAAACGACCGCCGCCCGCCTTTGAAACAATCAATCCTTCCGACTCTAAGACCCGGCACGCTTCTCGCAACGATGTACGGCTACATCCTAATTGTTGCGCCAAGTCACGCTCACTTGGGAGTCGATCATTTGGTTTTAATGTACCATTCTCAATTAACTCTCTAATTTGATCAACTATTTTTTCATAGACTCTAGTATGTTGCAGTTCTACAAACATTTTCTCCTTCAATCTCTCACCTCCGATTGTACTATTTCAATTAATAGGAAAAATATGTGCACCTAATACTACTTTGTAAATAATAAACAGAAAAACGGACCACTGGTTAGCCCACTTTTATTTAGTATAATCTGAGAATTCATTTTCGTCAAATAGAAAAGCTTATTTCTTTACGGAGAAACAAGCTTTTCTATAAAATATTAAACCCAATCAGGCAAAGACTCTTGGGAATTTATAATTAATTGTTTGAGCAGATCGATAGGAATTTGACCAGGAGCTGAACTTTGGACACCGACGGCAAATGTTAAAACGGAACCATAAATCCAACCCATAATCCGGCTTAATCCTCCCATTCCTCCCATTGACATCGTAATTAGTGGGATGGTCATCGCTCTGTCAGCTTCGCTCGTCAGGTGTAGCAGGCGTAAGACATCATCTTTGTTTTTCGGCATAACAGCCGCTTTTGCCACGTCGGCACCGTAAAACTCCGCCAAAAACAGACGTTTTAAAATGTCTGCGCTATCTGGAGTGAAATCGAAATTATGATAAGAAAGAACAAGTTTTACATTATTTTCCTTGGAAACTTCTCTGACTCGTTTAATATGATCCGGATCATTGGCTACTTCGAAATCGATAAAGTCGACAGACTTATTTTTACAAACTTCAATGAGTAACTCCACCTTTTGGGACTCGGTTAGAGTGATTGGTTGACCGCCTTCTTTTTCAGAGCGAATTGTGAATAATATAGGCAAATCGCTTTTCGATGCAATTTGTTCAGCAGTTGCGAGAACAGACTGCAGTTGATCAATTTCATTGTAAAAATCAACTCGCCATTCTAACACATCTGGCTCTTTCGGTAGAATAACCTCCAATTCTTCCATAATTTCTTCTCGGTCCTTTCCGACTAACGGGGTGCAAATATAAGGCGTTTTTTTCCCTGAAATCATTTCCAATTAACCCACTCCTAACAATTGTATAAAATTTTAAAATACTAATCGATCTTACCATATTCTTCGTTCTTCCTAACATCCTATCAATGAACAAAACAGAAAATTAGTACCCTTCTCAGAATTAGTCTAATCCTATTTATCACTATCAAATGACAGAAATCAATATACTGAAAATAAATGATTCCAAGTTCTGTTGAATCTGTTGAATCTTTGTGTGAGAGCTATCAAATTGAACAATTCTTCATAAAAAAGAAGCTACTATTCACAATGTAGTAGCTTCCTTAGTAACTGTTTGTGTGTTATGATTTTTCACTATACCGCAACACAGGCTGCCGTGCTGCTTTCGTTTCATCCAGACGGCCAACGACCGTGGTATGAGGAGCTTCTTGGACGATTTCAGGATTCTCTTCCACTTCGTTTGCAATTTGGATCAGCGCATCGATGAACGCGTCCAGCGTTTCTTTCGACTCGGTTTCAGTTGGCTCGATCATCATGCCTTCCTCCACATTCAGCGGGAAGTAGATGGTCGGTGGATGATAACCGAAATCAAGCAGTCGTTTCGCCATATCCAGTGTTCGGACGCCTAATTTTTTCTGACGGCTTCCCGAGAGAACAAACTCATGCTTGCAATGCTGTTTATACGGCAGTTCAAAATACGGCTCCAACCGGCGCATCATATAGTTGGCATTCAAAACGGCGTATTCCGTGACGGCTTTCAATCCATCCGGCCCCATGGAGCGAATGTACGTATAGGCACGAAGGTAGATGCCAAAGTTTCCATAAAACGGCTTCACACGGCCGATGGATTGTGGTACATCATAGTTAAATGAAATGGTATCGCCTTCTTTGACAAGGACCGGTTTCGGTAAAAATGGAGCCAATTCTTTACTCACTCCGACAGGACCTGAACCTGGACCGCCGCCGCCGTGAGGGCCCGTGAACGTTTTATGCAGATTCAAATGAACCGCATCAAAGCCCATATCGCCAGGGCGGACTTTGGCCATGACGGCGTTCAGGTTGGCCCCGTCATAATACAACTTGCCCCCGACCCCGTGGACGATGGAAGCCATCTCAAGGATTTCCTCTTCGAACAAACCGAGCGTATTTGGATTCGTCAGCATCAATGCCGCTGTATCGTCGCCGACTTTCGTTTTCAGATCTTCGATATCGACCAGACCAAATTCATTTGATTTCACCGTTACGGTTTCAAAGCCCGCAACTGTTGCGGATGCCGGGTTCGTTCCGTGTGCGGAATCCGGCACGATTACTTTGGTTCGGTGGAAATCACCGTTCGCTTCATGGAAGGCGCGGATCATCATAAGAGCCGTCCATTCGCCATGTGCGCCGGCTGCCGGTTGCAGGGTCACTTCATCCATTCCTGTAATTTCGGAAAGGTGTTCTTGTAAATCGTACATTACTTCTAAAGCACCTTGCACGGTCGATTCATCCTGCAATGGATGGATGTTGGCAAAGCCAGCATACCGTGCCACTGCTTCATTGATTTTCGGATTGTATTTCATCGTACAGGAACCGAGTGGATAAAACCCTGTGTCGACCCCGTGGTTCCGGTTGGAAAGGGCTGTGTAATGACGCATGATATCCAGTTCGGACACTTCCGGAAGCTCCGCTGCCTCTTCCCGGATAAAATCAGTCGGCATCAGATCCGTCAAGTTCACTTCCGGTACGTCCAAATCAGGAAGGCTGTAGCCAATGCGGCCTTCTTTCGTTAGTTCAAAAATTAGTGGCTGATTCTCTTTATGCATGAAGGGCCTCCATTTCCTGCACAAGTGCATCGATTTCTTCTTTTGTCCGCTGTTCCGTGACAGCGATCAACGCATGATTGGCGAATTCAGGATACGTTAAGCCGAGATCGTAACCGCCGATCATCCCTTTATCCAATAGACGAGCGTTTACTTCCTTCACAGCCTTTTTACAATCGACGACAATCTCGTTGAAATGGGCATTTCCAAATTTAACTGCAAAACCAGCTTTTTCAAATGCTTTCTTGGCATACCGGGTCTTGGCGATATTTTGATAAGCGATCTGTTGTACACCCACTTTGCCAAGTGCAGTCATCGCAACCGAAGCTGCCAAAGCATTTAACGCTTGGTTGGAACAGATATTGGATGTCGCTTTATCACGGCGGATATGCTGTTCACGGGCTTGTAAAGTCAATACATACCCGCGGCGCCCTTCGTCATCCGTCGTTTCACCGACAAGCCGACCCGGGACTTTCCGCATCAATTTTTTAGTTACCGCAAAATATCCGCAATGCGGACCGCCGAATTGTTCGGATATCCCGAATGGCTGGGCATCTCCGACCGTAATATCGGCTCCGAGTTTCCCTGGCGGCGTGAGGACGCCGAGCGCAAGCGGGTTGGCCGATACGACGAAGAGACCGCCTTTTTCATGTGTCAGGTCGCCTATTTTTTGAAGGTCTTCGATTTGACCGAAGAAGTTTGGATATTGGACAAGCACCGCTGCCGTTTCTTCATCCACCAAAGTCGCCAGTCGGTCGATATCCGTGACGCCATCTTTTTGTGGAACAAGAACAACGTCGATGGATTGGCCTTGTGCATAGGTCGTGACGACATCGCGGGCTTCCGGATGAACCGTTTCGGAAACGAGTAATTTTTTGCGTTTCGTGTGACCAGCCGCCAGCGTACCTGCTTCCGCCAACGAAGTCCCGCCATCGTACATGGAGGAGTTGGCAAGATCCATGCCTGTCAGTTCACAGATCATCGTTTGGAATTCAAAAATCGCTTGCAATTCCCCTTGGGAAATTTCCGGTTGATACGGAGTGTATGCCGTATAAAATTCCGAACGGGAAATGACGTGGTCGACGATGATTGGTTTGTAATGATCATAGACGCCCGCTCCAAGGAAGGAGACATGCGTGCTTGAATTTGCGTTTTGGGAGGCCAGTGCCGCAAGCTCCTTGGTCAATGCCGATTCGGACTTGGCCGGTTTGATGTTATATTCTCCTTTAAATCGAACTTTCTCAGGAATATCCTCAAAAAGTTCATCTACTGATGAGATGCCGATCGCTTTCAACATTTCTTCGCGATCCGTTTCCGTCATTGGAAGATAACGATGCTTCATGCCCTTCTATCCCCTTTTCAATTATCGTTTATAGAATGGTGTTGCAATAATAACTGCTCTGAGGCGCTTATTCCGAATTTCGACAAACACTTCGGTCCCTTCGGCAGTATGTTCGCTTTTCAATAAAGCGAAGCCGATATTCTTTTTCAATGTCGGCGATTGAGTGCCCGTTGTTACTTCACCGATTTCTTCATCGTCCAAAAACACTTTATACCCCGTGCGCGGAATCCCTTTATCGATCATTTCTATTCCGACCAGTTTCCGCGATACACCATGTTCTTTTTGTTGGACGAGTGCAGATTTCCCAATGAAGTCTGCCTCCTTATTCGTTTTGACGACAAAGCCGAGCCCCGCTTCCAACGGGGAGATGTCTTTTGACAACTCCTGCCCGTATAATGGCAAGCCGGCTTCAAAACGTAAAGTGTCCCGTGCTCCTAAACCAGCTGGAACGATACCTTCATTCGCTCCGGCTTCCAAAATCGCCGGCCACAGGGCTACGATCGCATCAGGGGAACCATAAATTTCAAATCCATCCTCCCCCGTATACCCGGTCCGCGATATCATGACCGAATGCCCACCCACGTCAACATTGTCTTTGAACCGGAAGAATTTGATCTCTTCCAATGGTTCATCCGTCAACTTTTGAAGCACCGTTTGAGCAGCGGGCCCTTGCAGCGCCAATAAGGCAAAGGAAGCGGACTGGTCATCGACCGTCACATCATCGGTCGCATGCTGTTTCAGCCAATCCACATCTTTTTCGATGTTAGAAGCATTCACGACGAGGAAGTAATCATTTTCGCCACGCTTGTAAATGAGAAGATCATCAATCGTACCACCGTCGTCATAACACATCATAGTGTATTGCGCTTGGCCTGTTTTCAACTTGGATACATCATTCGTCACAAGTTTCTGTAAATAGGACAGAGCCCCGTCCCCGCTTACGATGACTTCCCCCATATGGGAAACATCGAAAAGCCCGGCTTTCGTCCGAACAGCCTCATGTTCCGCTTTGATGCCCGAAAATTGGACAGGCAGCTCCCAGCCGCCAAAATCAATTGTCTTGCCGCCATACTCTGCATAACTGTCAAAAAGAGCAGTCCGTTTTAATCCTTCTGCCACACCGCATTCCCCCTAAAAAATGATAAAAAAAGACAGAGGTTCCCTAATTGAGAACCTCTGTCCTGTTACCTGAAAGATTGACCTTGCGGCTTTCCTCGTTGGTGGCCGGCTCATCCGGCGCTCTCCAGAGACGCGTCATGTATGAGTCTTTTTGCCTGAGAGATTCGCAACCTCTGTTACTTGCTCCTTCGGCGACGCTTCCGCGTACTCTCCACATACAATCATTCGCAGTATTCGATTATGTCTGGACACGAAATGTCCTATCGCCATATATCTTAACATTACGAATGAGAAAGCGCAATTGTTTTTAAGAGTTCGCTTTATTCACGAACAATACAAGTTAAAAAAATGTTTTCTTTCGGGTTCCGGCAATTAATCTATATTTCATGCTATTTCAAATCTGTTGCTTCATTTTTTCCCAGCGGTTTCCTTCGGTTTGGCATCCCATTTTAATCGGTAAATCTGAAAGGAGATATAATCCGTAATTTCTCGCAATGTCCGATTCTTTGTTTCCACTTTGAAATGGGCCGCAGCCAAATAAGCTGGCTTCCGTTCTTCATACAGGCTTTCCAGACCGGCGCGGGTCGACCGCTGCACAATCGGCCGCTTTTTCGGTTTGGCTATGCGTTGCCATATGTTTTGGAATGGGGCATTCAAGAAAAAGACCAGTCCTGTGCTTCGCATGATATCCCGGTTCACTTTTCGAACCGGCACGCCTCCTCCTGTCGCAATAATGCAACTTTCATCCCGAAATGTTTGAAGAAATTCGGTTTCCATCTCACGGAACCGCTCCTCTCCATATGTCTCAAAAATTTCGGCGATGGACATCCCCATTTTTTTTACGATTTCCTGGTCCATATCATAAAACGGCATCTTGACGACATAGCTTAACCGTCGACCGATTGCACTTTTACCACATCCCATGTAGCCGATTAAATATACTTTCTTCATTTCATCACCCATCTATTGCAAAAACCTCGTTATTGCTGCATAGTTTTCACTGTTTCATTTTTATAATACGTCTCAACGGAGTCGAACGTCCTGTTTAGACTATCATGCCATGAAACGAGGGTGAAAAGGAAGAGGCTGACGAAAAATAGTAAAACAATGGCTGCTGCCAACATGGCTCCGCGTTCATTCCGGATAAAGCCCAACAGCAAACCCCCTTTCTCTGATGCGTCCATCCAGCATTGTCACGTAGGCTGTCACCATTGACCCGTCAAATGTAAAATTCACGGAACGGACGTTGGTCAGGATGGGCACATGCCCTTCCCCGGCTTTTTGCCATCGGATGACATTTCCCGATTGGCTGACATGATACGTATGTCGGTCGATCCGGAAGCTGATCCTGTTTACATCCGGGATTTCAAGGGTACTAACATTTGTCAGCAATCGCTGAAGATCAATCGCGAACAGTTCCCATTCTGTCGCCGAATGATCGGAAAACTGCCGTTCAATGGGAGCTTTCCAAACAAAAAACAGTAAGAAAAGCTGTAGGAATGCAATTGTAATCAGCAAGTGAAAGATGCTTTCCAGGAAGGTGTACCCTTGCTCATTCACCCTGTTCCTCAACCGGCGCATCTTGTTTCTGTCCCGTCTGCAATCGGGTAGGAAACACAGACGGTTTCCCCCGACACTTCCCATTCATACAGGACATCGTCTATATAGATGGTTCCGGCCGGCTGCCCGATTGCCTGGTAAAGGATTGCCCCTTTATAAGCCGTTTCCATTGCGTACATCGCCCTCCTCTTGTCATGAAGAGTCAAACTCATATGGACGCCGAACGGCAAAAGCGTTCCAAAGACAACGATAACAATCGTTAATGTGAGGATTGCTTCCGGCCAAGAGTATCCTTTCTCATTCATATACGACCACTCTCCCCCGTAAAAATTGGAACCGGATCTCAAAATGGCCGCTTTTTCCGACCAATGTGGCAGTGCCAGAATTCACGATATTCCCGTCTCCTTGGAACTCGATCCTAAACCCGGTACTGCTTGCGTAATGCATCCCTTCTGGAAAAGAGCCTCTTGCGATTTCCTCTGAAGAAACAAATGTAATATACTCCCTTCCTCCATTCCGGATCGCCATTCTTGTGTACGCATTGTGTGCAATCGAATAGGCCTGCATGTCATAGATGGCTGCTATGAAAGCCTGCATCGCTTCTCTCTCGGTCTTCTCATTGATCCACTTGTCGCCAATCGGCAAGATGATTATTGTCAAAATGGTCATGACGGAGAGGACCAGCAGCATTTCAAGAAAGGTAAATCCGTACTCATTACGTCCCTGACGCTTCTCCAGCATTGCCTGTCACTTCCACTTTTCCGTCACCGTCTATGACCAATTCCCTGCCATCCGGACAACTTGCTCCTTCCGGAAGATAGTCAGCATCTGATAATTCCGCCACTGAACTTGGAATCTGTTTATTTTCCATCTTATATGCCTCCACCTGCCCTTGCACCATCTTCACATACGCCTGGCACCCCTTATCATCGATCGACTTCGAATGCTTCGTCACGTTCGGAATGGCAACTAAAATCAATACGGAAATAATTAACAAGACGATCATCATTTCTATCAAGGTGAACCCTCGCTCATTTCGGTTAAATTTCAATATAATCTCTCCTTCTATAAATGATCCAACATGCCATAGACCGGTAATAATATCGCGAGATAGGCTGCTAAGATGCAAATGGCAATTCCGCTGAACAGGACGGGTTGCAGCAACGACAGGGCACGGGATAGCTTACGTTCCATCACATCGTTCAGATGATCACTGTAGATGAGTAACTCCTTCGCCAAATGGCCGCTGTCCGCCCCGTGCTTGGCAAAGCTCCCCAACTGTTTGGCCAGTCCATCCGACAGTTCAATCGCGGAATGGAACGGTTCACCATAAATGACCTGTTCTCTCACCCTCCTTGCGATTTCGGCGAGCACGACATCCAATTCTTGTTCAATCAAAACCCCAAGCGCGTTTTGCAAGGAAAGGCCGGATTGCAATAGACTCCCCATCTCACTGGAAAAGTCCCTCGTTTTCAAGTTAATGAAAAAGGCACCTCCAATGGGGATGGCAATCATCCAACGAATTTTTCGGTCCACCGGAAGCCGTCTATAAAAAAAGGCCGTACTAACAATCGTAACTAAGAGAACTAGGGCGAATAACAAAATCGCATCAGGAATCCTCGAAACGATGACAGGCAATAACGATACAATCGAACTCCCGTCGCTTTGTCTCGCGATTGCAAGTGCTTCCATATTCGGCAGGAAAAGATACCGGAACGCTAGCAACAATGCTGCAATAAATAAGAACAGCACGGAAGGATAAAGCAGCAACCCTTTCAACCTCTTTTGCTTCTCTTCCGTGCTTTTCAATCGATTGGCCATTTCCAATAAGGCCCGCCCCAGCTGTCCATCGATTTCAGCGATGGCGACCGGGAGCAGACTCGCAGCTGTGAAGCCAAGCCGCCGCAGGATATGCGTGACGCCTAGGCCTGCAGACAAATCTTCCTCAACCCGCTGCAGAACGACGGTATAGTTTTGGATATGATGCGGCAACAATAGCCGTACCGAATCATGGAATGTATAGCCTTCTTCCAGTAGGATCGACAACCTTTTCAGAAAGGAAGGCTTGTCCTGCAGATCTTCCTCTTTCCTGCGCCAGAGCCTTTCCAAATATTTATTCATGGAGAACGCTCTCCGACATGCTATATTTCTTCGCAAGAGAATCCAGTTTCAGATCAGAAGGCAAATGGACACGGTCTCCCCGCATGATTGCGTCTGCCATGGCATCCAGTTCGGAGCCGCTCACAATTTCAAAAATGGCGCTTTGCTTTCCATCGGCCGTCTGGATCAGCCGCTGTGCCGAGATGCAAATAATCGTCTGCCGAAGTTCTTCTGCCGTAATTCCAAAGTCCAGCATGCGGTAAAAACAGCCGATGGGATCTTTGGAATGGACTGTCGTTAATACAAGATGTCCGGTCAATGCGGCTTCGACAGCAATTTTCGCTGTTTCGGCGTCCCGGATTTCCCCGATCATGATGACATCGGGCGAGTGGCGAAGGATGGCTTTTAAGCCGGTCGAATAGGTCATGCCGGATTGTTCATTCACTTGAACTTGAAGTAGATGGGAATGGTTGTTTTCAACAGGGTCTTCCAACGTGATGACGTGTCGGTTGAGATGGTTTGCACAATGGGCTGTCAATGAGTAGATCGTCGTCGTCTTTCCGCAGCCGGTCGGCCCAGTCATTAGAAACAACCCCTGCTGTTGGGAAACAGCATCGGTCAATTGTCCAGCCCACTTCTGCTCGAGACAAAGCCTGTCGATGGGGACGATTCGGTCGTGTTTCTGCAAACGGATGACGACACTTTCTTTCATGTGGATAGAGGGGATGGTCGAAACTCGGAAAGAAAAATTTTCACCTTGGATCTGTTTATGGAATGAGCCGCTTTGGGGTTTGCGTCTATCGCTTATATCAAGTGAGGAAAGGAACTTATAAAACGAAATCATCCGCCCCGCCAATTGCTGCGGGATAATACCTGTCTGATCCAGTTTCGCAAACTTTTTAAAGTAGACTTGGTATCCTTCCCGGATAGGCGTGAGGTGGATATCAGTCGCCTCATAGGCGATCGCCTTTTCGAGCAACTGGAAACACTTTCGGTCAATCACATGTCCATTACTGATATCGGACACCTCTCTTTCTGGAATGACGAAAGACTGCTTTTCGTTCCAACAAAAGCATACGATATTTTCCAGCCGATTGGAATGCTTTCCGTCAAAGTCGTATTTTGCTCAATAAAAAATGGTCAAATTCCCATTTTGACGTCATTTCGGCGACTTATATCCGTATTTATTCATAGTCTGCCACTTTTCATATGCTGAAAATGGGATTTTGGTCTTTTTTCAGACAAGCATCCATCGGTTTGTCACAATGTGTACATGATTGCAGTTTACATCTCTGATCGTTATCCATTATAATGAGATGGAGCTTATTGTAATGTTTTTTTAAGGAGGGACAGGACATATGGATAACATGTTCAAGCTACTAGGCTTCTGGACAGGCATTTTCGCTGTTATGTTTTTTATCGGCGATATGATGACAGCTTCGGTTATTTTCGTAGCGAGTACACTTTTCTTCCTATTGCTCGGATTCTTGAATCTTACAGAGCGTATGTATATGTACATGTTTGGCGCATACCTGATGATTTTCATGGTAGGGTTCAGCTACTATGCGACGTTTATACACGTACAAGGCGCCCACTAAAACGTACATACAAAAAAACAGCCCCTGTCGGCTGTTTTTTTGTTTCCTTTTTTAATTCAGAATCCGTTAAGGAACGGGTTGGCATCTTTTTCGTAATCAGGTGTCGTTGCCGGACCGTGCCCCGGATAAATAATGCAATCGTCATCCAACGTCAATAGTTTGTCGTGAATGGAAGCGAGCAGAGTCGCCGTATCTCCTCCTGGCAAGTCGGTCCTGCCGACGCTTTGCCTGAACAGCGTATCGCCAACCACTGCAAATCCTGCATCTTCGAAAATGAAGGATACACTGCCCGGTGAGTGCCCCGGTGTATGACGGACGTCTATCGCGAATGGACCGAGTTCCAGCTCGCCTTCCGCCAATAGATGCTCCGCTTCCCGATTGCGCACGACCGGCAATCCCGGATAGCGGGAGGAACCGTTTAAATCAGGGTTAGAGAGCCATTCCTGCTCAGCTGGATGGATATGGACTGGGATACCAAAATGATCCCGTACAGCGTCCACTGCCCCGATATGGTCGAAATGCGCATGGGTCAGCAGTATGGCGATCGGCTTCAGTCCCGCCCCTTTGATTGTCTGGATAATGCGTTCCGCTTCTTCTCCGGGATCGACAATCAGACATTGGCTGCCCGGCTCTTCAATGATATAACAATTCGTTTGAATTGGCCCTAGCGGATATGTATGGATTTTCAACATATTCACCCCTCCTGAAATCCATACTACTGAATGGCGAGATGGATTTCAAATTTTCGTCATTAATTGGCCTCGACAAAGGGCGGGCTTACCAGTACAATAGAAGAGGAATATTGCTATAGTGGCTTCGCTGTGAAAGGAGTGTCTACCCATGAACTTATTAATGGTCATCTTTGGACTGATTGCAATCCTGGCAGTAGTCGGAACAGTTCAAGCTATCAAAGAACGTAATGTTTTGAGTATTCTTTTCAATCTCGGGACTGCAGTCGTCATCGGAGGATTTACGCTTGCAACAATCATCTTCCAAGGGTATCCACCTTCATTGCATTAAGACATCCGCCGGAGGCTTAACATCATTCAGCTGGAGCTGAATCGAATGCTAACTTTGCGGAATCAAATTAAAAAACATCCTTTATGCTTCGGCATGAAGGATGTTTTTTAATTCTCCGGAAAGGAAAGCCAAGTTTCTTTCTCTCCCGTTTCAGTATGGATTAACGTTTCAGATGTAAAGCCCGTCAGGCATCTATTCCCAGAGGGGGAACAACGCGGTTTCACGGCTTCCACTTCATCCGCAACTACCTTTTGCTGTGTTCCTTTCATTTGGATCAGTTGCATAGGTGATTGCATTTCATCGATCAGACCGCCTATCTCAGGAGACGTCATAAACATCTCATCGTCCGATACCCATGCCATCTCGGGAATCACCCACTCCGAATAATTGCTAACGGCAGGCATTTTCCATTGGTGCCGGATCGTTCCATCAGTCTCCATCCACGTATATATCGCTTCTTCTTTTTCATCCACCTGAACCGCAAGAAGATTGTCCCGATACGTATCGAAATACACGATGTCTGCTAGCTCCAAATCACGCTGATTCCCCGTTGCCGGATCATAAATCTCGATGGTTCCCCCATCCAAGGCGTGGTCTTCGATATGGCCGGATGCGATCAAATCCTTGCCAAACCATTTTGGAAAGGGATCTTCCAGGTCGACCAACTCTAAATAGTCCTCGTGGCCGTCATATAGAAACAGATCAAAGGACCAATCTTCGTGAAAGGCCGTCAACAAAATTCGGGATGGATCTGAATCATTCCATTCGATGCCAAGCTCGGATGATTCGACAACAACTTCATCTTCCACTGAGCCTTCCATGGAAAGGATTTTCACTGTGGCAGAAAGAGGATTATCGCTCGTATGTATAAGAAGAAAATCTTTAGAAGGATGGATCAATACATCAATGATGATCGAGGGATCCTCGTAGATCGTGTCAATGGCGCCGGTTATCATATTGAAACGTTTGACTTCGTAGAGGCCTTCCTTTTTTTCAACAAAAACGACTTCTTTATCGGATAGCCAATCGGCAACGAAATGAAAGGATGCCAGATCCGCATCTAAATGATGCAGCTCCCGCTTCACTTCTTCTACTTGCTGCTCAGGCGGTTCTGTTACGACCGGACTTTCCTTCATCTGTTCAACGGGTTCGCCTTTGCATCCTGCCAGCAATAAGGTTGTTGCTATGCTTAAAGCAAGCAACCGCTTTTTCAAATCCGCTACCTCCTTTTCAATAAATTACCTATTAATTCGTTTAAAAAAGACTGCACGGAGAAGTTTCCGTGCAGAATTCTTTTATTCTTCCTTCTTTTCACCCGAAGTGATGTAAGACTTGTTTCCTTCCTCTTTAAAGCGGAGCAAGTCTCCATTGATAATCATATCCGAGTAGCCGAGTTCATTGGTTGCCCGCTCTACATACGGTTCGCATGGAGCAGGATCAATCTCTTCTCCCGTCTCTGCATCGTAGCAGACTTCCTGGGTATAGACATACTTGTCTGTCACAAATCGTCCATCCCGGAAGATGACGAACTCTTCATTGTCTGGTGAGAACAAGTCCTCTCCCATTTGCATATCTTTTTTCGTATCGATACCGAGTAAGTGAAGGATGGTCGGTCTTAGGTCGAGTTGACCTGAAAGTTCGCTCTTCACTTCGCCTTTCCCATAGCCTGGAATATGGATGAAAAGAGGCACTTTCTGCAAGACCGCATTGTCATATGGCGTGATTTCTTTATCCAAATACATACCCATTGCTTTATTATGATTTTCGGAAATGCCGTAATGGTCACCATACATGACAATGATGGAGTTTTCATACAGGCCGCTTTCCTTCAATTTCTCAAAAAACACTTTGACAGCTTCATCCATGTAACGGACCGTCTGGAAGTATTTGTTCAATGTATTGGAATTGGACGTATATGCCGGGATCAGCATATCTTCCTCATCAAGATCAAACGGGTGATGGTTCGTCAATGTGATCATTCTCGAAGCGAACGGCTGCGGCATCTCTTTCATCAGCTCAACCGATTGATCAAAGTATGGGATGTCTTTCATTCCCCAGTTGACCGCTTGGCCTTCTTCGATTTCATAACTTTCTACATCGTAATATTTCTGGATTCCTAGGGCATGGTACATAATGTCCCGGTTCCAGAAGCTTCGGTTGTTTGCGTGCATTACATTGGTGAAATACCCATTCTCCGAAAGTCGCTCAGATAGCGCTTGGTACGTATTTCCGCTGTTTGTGAAGAATACCGCACCGCCGTTTCGGCCATAGAGGGAGTTTTCCAAAATGAATTCTGAATCCGAAGTTTTCCCTAAACCTGTTTGATGATAGAAATTATCAAAATAAAACGTGTCCGGATCCTTCGTCAACTCATTCAAGAACGGTGTGATGACATGACCGTCCATTTCATTATTGATGACAAAATTTTGCAGGGACTCCAAAGAGACAAGGATTACGTTCCGACCTTTAGCGACTCCATACATGTCCGGGTCTGGTTCAGCATAGTTCGCGGAAATATAGTTCCCAACCTCCGCAAGCTCACTTCCGTCAGCAAGTGCACGTTGGGCATGGGACTTCGACTGGACGAACAGATCATAAATATGATAGTTATACGTCCCGATGTTTTTCACGAGCAACTCCCTGTCGAAGCTCCGAGTGAGCAATTGAGGTCTTTCCGTCTCGGCTAGCCCCAAATTGACCATCATGATGGCAGCAGTGGCGACAAAATAGAGTTTACGCCCGATATTCCCAGTGCGGACGGCATGAGACTGCTCCGGAATATATTTCATAGCTAGCAGGACAATAAAAAAGTCCGTGAAAAAGAAAATATCCGTCATTTGGATATTGGCTGTCACCGACGAGGATAGATCCCCGAAATTGCTTGTTTGCATCAATACCGGCAATGTGATGAAATCATTGAAGAATCGATAGAATACCGCATTGCTGAACATGACGATGGAAGTGATCAAACTGATAGCCAATATATATCGGTTGCGAGTTTTTGTCTTCTTAATGAATAAAGATAATCCATAGATGAATAATAGAAAACTGAGGGGATTCATAAAAAGAATGAATTCCTGCATCAAATTATCGATTTTCATGTTAAAACTGGTCAAATAGCCAAAATAAGTGGTAAGCCATGTGGCGATGATCGCTATGGCGAGAACGGAGTGTTTTGGCCAAGATAATTTTCTCATTCCTTATCTCCCTTTCAAATTTTTCTGTACGATAGATGTCATATATAACCTGGATCACTCCAACACCCGCTATCTATTAGACGGATGGAAAGCCGGAAAGTTTCATTATCTAATGATATAGCGAGAAAAGACCTACGAATCCTTGGATTTCCACTTGGTTAATTCCTCCCGCAGAACTAGAGTCGCCTCTAGATATTCTTCCTTGGGCACTAACCCGGAATCATACAAATCCTTCACTTCCGATTGCATCATTTCCAAATCCGCTTTTCTGTCACCTGTATATATATAAATTCCGAAGCGCTTTAAAAGACCGACCACTTTTAGAAGATTTGCCATCAGTGAATTCCCTTTCGGCAAATGATGACTTCCTCTTCAGTGAAAATCTTCGGTACTGGAATATCATGTTCTTCCAAAGGAATATTGTGCCCCGTCTGGCACTTGAATGCAAGCGAAATCATCTCGCCATCATAATCGGACAAATACCGATCATAATAACCGCCACCGAAGCCGATCCGATACCCAGCCGGTGAATACAGGACACCGGGCACGATCTGCAAGTCAATGTCCCCTTTTCCAATCGGCACCGTCCGATCCACAATCGGTTCCTTCAGGTCCATGTAGACTGTCTCCAAGTCATTCAAAGAAGCGAGAAGCCGGAAATCCATTTCCCTTGTAGAGCGTATGCATTTCGGTACTGCAATCTTCTTTCCAGCTTCCCACGAAGCCTGGATCAACGGAATCGTGTTTACCTCCGGAAATCTCGAAACAGTGATACCGATAATGTCGGCATTCCTGAATTCCTCAGAACCTAACACACTGTCAGTGATTGCCTCTGAGAAATGTTGATGGGTGGAACGCTCCATCCTTCTCAATAATTCCAACATCTGGTTACGGAGAAAGTTTTTACTCATTACTATACCCCCAGTTTGAAATGAAAAAACCAAAACCCGTGAAGGTTTTGGCCATGGCGATTATTTCGTTTCACGGTGCAAAGTTTGTTTTTTGTCACGTGAGCAATATTTTTTCATTTCAAGACGTTCCGGATTGTTACGCTTGTTTTTCTTTGAAATATAGTTGCGCTCGCCGCATTCTGTGCAAGCAAGTGTAATGTTTACGCGCATTGTTATCCCTCCCACTCATCAGGAATAGTAAAAGTAATATGAGCATGATTTATACGACTTTATAATTGTACCATATCATCTCAAGATGTCTAGTGGGAAATTTGAAATTTCCTAACGGGAAGGCATATGGTACTATGGGGAAAAGGTATATTTTTTTGGAGGATTGATCGCTCGATGGACATCCCAATCATATTACTCATCATAGGACTTATCCTGGTCATCGCTTCTTTCTTCGTCAAGGGGTCGAATGGACGTTACGCCGATGAATTGGAGAAAATTTCAATTAGTCTGCACCAAGAGACGAATCATTTGAAGAAAAGGTTGAAAACCGTGGAGGAGGAATTGATGATCGGGATCGGGGGAAGTTCCACCTCGCCAATGAATTCCCCGCAAGTGAAAAAAACGGCACCGAAACCGATTCATGAAATCATCGTCAATCAAATTCTTTCGCTGCACGCGCAAGGTTATACGATCGGCGAGATTGCCAAACGTTCCTCTCTTACCAACGAAGATGTCGTCCATGTCCTCAGTTCTCGGGGGATGCTGAAATGATGAAAGAATTATTGCGCACGATCGGAATCAGCTGTCTCGTTGCGGGGGGCGTCCTTTATTTTACAGGACAAGTGGAAACCCCGTCCGATCCAGATTTGATGGGCTTACAAACAAAATTGGAAAAGACGGAAGAGGAACTAGCACGGGCGAAAGAGGCTTTGGCAATGATTCAAACCTCTTCTTCGACGGATCACCTCCCTTCCCAGCCGACTGAACAAGAACCGAAACGCGAACAGGCGGAGCCGCCCCAGAAAGAGCAACCAGCCACTCCAGACGCTGAGGATCCAGCCCAGTCAGCCGTCAAAACTGTCTTGGCAATACAACCCGGTTCCAATTCAACAACCGTGTCTGCGGCTTTAGAGCGGCTTGGTATTGTGGAGGATGGAAGTGAATTTGAAACGTACTTGGTTTCACAAAAATTGGCCGGCAAAATCCAGATCGGAGAGCACGAACTCGATTCGACTATGGATTACAAAACCATTGCCAGGACAATCACTTCAGCAAAATGAAAACAACACCCGGCGGCCGGTAGAGCCGTTCGGGTGTTGTTTTATTATTTAGCAAGATCTTTCTCGTATGCCGGTTTGATCGTTACGGAAACTTCCGATTCATCTTCTTGCAGCCGTTTTTCCTTCAACTCGAAATATTTATTGACGGCTGCTTTAGCCAAGGCATTATTCGGATAGGCGTATCCACCACTAGTATAGGTGGATACGTGCGGGACAAGGATGGCATAGGCGATTTCAGGTTTTTCAAAAGGAGCGAAGCCGACGTGGGCAACCGAGATCGTCTGTGTTCCCCAAAGACTGCGGTCTTCTCCTTCGTAATAACCGGATTGTGCAGTTCCCGTCTTCCCTCCTGCATCGAATCCTGCACCATCAAATAGGCCTCTTGCTGTCCCCCTAGGACCGTAATACGTATAATACATCCCTTGCTTCACTCTGGCGATCTCTTCATCGCTGTTTGCAATCCGGTTGAGTACGACCGGTTCCATCTCTTGCAGGAGCGGTCCGAATGTCTGTCCGTCTGGAGAAGGTTCGTAGACGGCTTTCAACACTTTCGGGGCGACCCGATAGCCGTCGTTTGCGATGGTCGAAACGTATTGGGCAAGTTGCAACGGGGTGTACGTATCGAACTGTCCGATAGCGAAGTCCAATAGTTTACCGGGCTCCGAACGATTCGGCTCGACTGAAATCCCAGTCACTTCTCCCGGCAGGTCGATGCCAGTCTTCACGCCCAACCCAAAAGAGGCGTAGCTGTTCCGAAATTTATCAAATGCCGCAAAGTCGATTTTCAAGCCGCCGTTCGGCACATAGGAATAATTCCCGAGACCCATCGCGATTTTGAACATGTAGACGTTTGACGAACGGCCGATCGCTTCGACGTCAGTCATTGCTATACGGCCTGAACGGTTGAAAACCGACGATTTTCTTCCTCCGCCCCTTAATAGGATCGGTTCATCGACCTTCACTTCGCCGACGCGAGCTGCACCGTATTGGTATCCAGTCATCAAAGTCGCCATTTTGATAGTGGATCCCGCTTCATAGGCAGTGCTGAATGTACCGAACGTATAGTCCCGTATTTCATATTTCCCCGTCTCTTTGTCTCTCACTACCTGCTTTCCGACTAACGCGAGGACCTCCCCGGTGTTCGGATTCATCATGACGACGAATGCACGGTCCAACAGGCGGGTATCCGATCGTTTCTTTAATTGCAATAACTCTTCGGATACCATATTTTCCACTTCGAGCTGCAATTCGCTGTCGATGGTAAGCATCAGATCTTTACCGGGCTCCCCTTCTTTAATGGTTTTCGTCTCCACAACGCGCCCTGTCCGATCCTTGACATTTTTCACAATCGTCTTCTGCCCTTTCAGCAGATCCTCATAATACTGTTCGAAATAACTGCGGCCAACCCGGTCGTTGCGGGAATAATCCCTCGCCAAATAATAGTCGAGGTGGGTTCTCGGAATCCCTTCGGTCGGACTGGTCGTGGAGCCGAGTATCGCATTGCTCGACATCTTGACCCGATCCCAGTCAGTCGTCGTATTAACGCCCGGTAGGTCGTCCAAACGTTCAGAGACTGCAGCGAATTCCCTTTCTGTAACATCTTTATTCTTGATGATTTGCGGGGAGAACGCGTAGCCTGTCGTCATTTCACGATAGATGGCCAGCACTTCCATGTCGGCGTCCGTCAATGTGGCCAGTTCCTCATCGGTCACCCTGTCCCGTGTCATCTGAGTGATCTGTCGTTGGACTTCCCTCTCGGTCAACGTCTTATCTTCTTTGATTTTTGCAATTTCTTTTTTCGAAACCTTTTCAGCCGCCTCTTCGCTGTTCAATAAAATCCAAAAGTCTTTCTTGTCCCCCAAAGTGACCCGCTTCGTATCCTGCTCAATCAAGTCGGCGAGCTTCCGGGCAATATCCAACATCTCTTTCGCAGTTGTCGTAGACATTTTCGTATAGGTGATGGCATTTTTCGGATCATTGTCGACCATGATCCTTCCGGTGCGATCGAACAATCGGCCCCGGGGAACGCTCGTATTGACCGGAATCTCCTCTTTCTTTTCAAGCTCCGTTCTGTAATCTTCCCCTTTGACGATTTGCAAATAACCGAGCCGGAATATGAGCAATGAAAAAAGGACAAAGATGGAAAAGAACAGGAAATTCATCCGGAATGCAATATGTTTACGTTGCCTTATTTTAGCTTGATCTGCTTTTCGGATCTGTTTTTTCATCCTGCTCCCCCTTTCCTATGTATCCATATCCGAAATTACGTTTCTATCAAAGGCGTTTCTACCACCCTGCATTATATCATTAGAAACAAAAAAAGCACACATCTATAGACGATATAGATGTGTGCTTGGTTGCAAATAAAGTTTATTTACCGTAACGTTTTGCCACTTCGTCCCAATTGACTACGTTCCAGAACGCTGAAATGTAATCAGGGCGACGGTTTTGATAGTTTAGGTAGTAAGCATGCTCCCAAACGTCAAGCCCGAGCAGCGGCGTTTTGCCTTCCATCAATGGGGAGTCTTGGTTTGCAGTGGACATCACTTCAAGTTCTCCATTGTTCAGAACGAGCCACGCCCAACCGGAACCGAAACGAGTTGCGCCCGCTTTCGCGAACTCCTCTTTGAACGCATCGAAGCTTCCAAATTTCTTATCGATTGCTTCCGCCAATGCGCCGGATGGATTTCCTCCGCCGTTTGGAGAAAGGATTTGCCAGAAGAATGTATGGTTCGCATGGCCACCACCGTTGTTGCGGACAGCCGTACGTTTCTCTTCCGGAACTGCATCCAAGTTTGAAATAAGGTCTTCGATCGATTTGCTTAGCAATTCGTCGTTTCCTTCAAGTGCATTGTTCAAGTTTGTGATGTACGTGTTGTGGTGTTTCGTGTGGTGGATGTTCATCGTTTCTTTGTCAATGTGGGGTTCTAGCGCATCGTATGCGTATGGCAATTCTGGTAAAGTGTAAGCCATTCGTCCATTCCTCCTTGAAAATATCAATAAGTTTGCTACGTATTCAACCTTATCAAAATTGCAAAAAACGTTCAAATAAAATGGACTATCTCGATTTTTATCGAATAAAAACAATGAAAAGGACAATCATCAATACCATGATGGCCCCTTTTGTCACAACGGAGGTCAGGAATCCGACGAGCGATCCGATTCCCGTCTTGAATGATTGCTTCCATCCTGAACGGGAAACGACCAGTTCCGCAATGACTGCTCCAAGGAACGGCCCGACCAGGATTCCGGCGACAGGGATGAGGAAGGGTCCGACCAATAGGCCGATCGTGCTCCCCCACATGCCTGCTTTGGATCCGCCGAACTTTTTTACTCCGACCAGATTGGACAATGTATCCGCACCGAACAACAAGACAAGGAATAATATCTGGATGATCCAGAAAAGGACGTTCATCCCTTCAAACGAATCGATCCAACCATAAAAGAGGAATCCTCCCATGATGAAGAGGGCGGATGGGATGACAGGATACACCAATCCTGCAAATGCTATTGCAAATGATAGTCCTGCTGCAATCCACGCGATAATCTCCACTTTCCGACCCCTCCCTTCCCGTTAGGCACGGTTGCCTAGAATCGCTTCCGCAATATTAACTGCATGGTCCCCGATTCGCTCCAAATTCGAGACGATATCGACAAACACCATGCCGGCCTGGGCGGAACAAGCCCCTTCATTCAATCGGACGATATGATTCTTCCTGAATTTCCGCTCCATCTTATCAATCAAGTCTTCATGCTCTGCCACATTGCGAGCCAATTCGATATCATTCAGATTTAAGGATTCGACCGCCTTGGACACTGTCTCAATCGTCAATGTGAACATTTCGGTCAAGTCTTCCATGGCATCCGGCGTCAATTTTACCCGGTTCACATCACGGAAGTCGATCAATTCAACGATGTTTTCAAAATGGTCCCCGATCCGCTCAATATCCCGCACCGTATCCATGAGCATCATATGACGGCTCGACTCCAAAGGCGAAATGCTGACCGACGAGATTTCAATCAAATAATCCGTAATCTTCCGATCCAGATTATTGATGGCATCTTCTATCTGATACGCGATTTCGGCATGTTTTTTATTTCCTGTCTTCAGATACTCGAAGGACTCTTGGAGGCCTTGGACGCCGAATTCACCCATCCGGATGATCTCTTCTTTCGCTTGTCCAATCGCAACGGATGGCGATTGGTCGATAAAGTGCCGATCCAAATGCTTCGGTTTGTATTCAATGACGACATCCTCTCCAGGAATCAGTTTCGTCACGAGAAATGCCCAAGCTCCGATCAAGGGAAATTGTATGATTGTGTTAGCTACGTTAAAGGAACCATGTGCAAAAGCGATCTGCATTTTACTTTCCAGTGACATCAGATTTGAAATCCACTCTACATATGCAGTAAACGGAATCAACAATAGTAAGAATATCACGGATCCAATCACATTAAATAATACATGCGTGGCGGCTGCCCGCTTAGCTGCAACGGATGCTCCAATAGAAGCCAGGACTGCTGTAATTGTAGTTCCGATATTGTCACCAAACAATATCGGCAGTGCCGCCTGAAGGTTGACTAGGTTTTCTGAATAAAGTCCCTGTAAAATACCGACCGTTGCGCTGGAGCTTTGGACGATTACAGTGAAGACAGTCCCAACGACTACCCCAAGCAACGGATGGTCGCTCATGGAAACAGTCAAATCTGAAAATGCTTCCAGGGAACGCAACGGCTTCATGCCGCCACTCATCAATTCCAAACCAAGGAAAAGTCCCCCGAATCCAAAGATGACTTCCCCCAAGTTCTTGATCGAACTTTTCTTGACAAAGAAGATGAGGAATGCCCCAAAGGCCATAATCGGCAACGCATAGGCTCCGACATCTAAACCGATGATGAATGCCGTGACGGTTGTCCCAATATTGGCCCCCATGATGACACCGATCGCTTGCCGCAGCTTCATGAAACCTGCGCTGACCAATCCGACTGTGATTACAGTCGTCCCTGAACTGGATTGGATCAGGACGGTGACGATGATTCCAACCAAAACACCCATGAACGGGTTGGTCGTAAAACGATCGAGAATAGCGCGTAACCGATCGCCGGCGGCTTTTTGCAATCCGTCCCCCATGTATTTGATAGCAAATAAAAATATTCCTAGTCCGCCTAAAAACTGGAACAGCATTTCCTGCCAGTTCAATTCCATCGATGAGTCAACCTCCATAATCCATTATGTATTGCCATTTAATTATGCGGATATTGTAAATGGATTGTAAATAGAACGCGTGTAATCTTTACAATCCCTTAACAATTCAATTTTAAAAAGTCATCAATCTGTCGAAATTGGTTAAAATCCCTCTTCGGCGTAAGGTGATAGACTGTTGATAGATGGAGGAGGGAAACACCTTGAAATTTCACCAAATCTTCAAAGCGGCCATCCATGAGCCGAAAAAACTTGCGGCTTTCCGGCTTCTTCCGATCGGCAAGACGTTTCAATATGTTTTTCTGTTTGTTACGCTTTTCACTCTTATATCTTTTATACGGTATATCCTTTCCGGAACTAGTTTATTTGAGAACTCTCCCGATTTAGAGGAATATGGAAAGTCGCTCGGCGGGCTTCTTTATCCGATTGCATTTTTCTTACAGCTTGTCATCAGCACACTTTATATTTTTGTACGGATCAGCATTTTTGCCTATGTAGGCACTTTGCTCGCAAAAATGTTAAAACGGCGTAGTGATTTCCGTTTCATCTGGAGAACGTCGGCCATTGCCAGCACCGTCCCCCTCTTGCTGACGATGCTATTCGATTTTTTACCCATGTTCGATTCGTACAATATGATTGTTACATCGGTTGTCCACCTAGCTTACATCGGCGCAGCCCTCCGGTATTATCCAAAATTGTGAATGGACGAATAGTCTTTTTTCTCTCGCATAGAGTGGCATGAGGGAGGAATACGTTATGAGAATATTTATCTTAGCTTTAGTATTATTCGTCACATTCCACTTTATACGGATCGACCTTGCCGAAGGGACAATCCCCCTTGCCTCATTCATTGGCAAGGCGGAACCTTGTACCGAGGAAGCGGAACTTGGATTCATCCCCGTCATGACTGTGGATGGTGACACTATTGAATCCTTGTTTGCGCTCTATCCGGATACGGAAGTTGGGTTCTTAGATCGGCTTTCCTCTTTTTATTCCTTAAATCCGCATCTTCAAAACCAGCAAATTATAGGCGGCGAAAAAGTCAAGCTTCCTTTGACGATGGAAGAGCCGAATACTTGCTCGAAAAAGAAGGTATAAGAGGTGTCCCTTGTTTTTTCGGGAGATTGATTCTAAAATATAGATAGTTATGAGGCTAAGCCTCGTTTATAGAAAGGTTTGACTACACATGAGCGAAATGATTCACAGATCGAAAACGCGCCCGGTCCGTGTCGGCAATTTGACGATCGGCGGCAGCAACGAACTTTTCATTCAAAGTATGACTACTACGAAAACACATGATGTGGAAGCGACTGTCGCGGAAATCTTGCGGCTGGAAGAGGCGGGCTGTCAAATTGTCCGTGTCGCTTGTCCGGATGAACGTGCGGCTTACTCCATCGGTGAAATAAAGAAGCGGATCAACATTCCGCTCGTTGTCGATATCCATTTTGATTACAAATTGGCATTGATCGCCATCGAACAAGGGGCGGACAAGATCCGCATCAATCCCGGAAACATCGGCAGACAATCCAAAGTGGAAGCCGTCGTCAATGCAGCCAAAGCGAAAGGGATTCCGATCCGGATCGGAGTCAACGCCGGATCTCTTGAAAAGAAAATTCTTGAAAAATACGGCTACCCGACCGCTGAAGGGATGGTGGAAAGCGCCCTTCATCATATTAAAATCTTGGAGGACCTGGATTTTCACGACATCATCGTCTCGTTGAAAGCTTCCGACGTCAATTTGGCGATCGAAGCCTATCAAAAAGCGGCAGCCGCTTTCGATTATCCATTGCATCTCGGTATTACGGAATCCGGTACATTATTCGCGGGATCCATTAAAAGTGCGGCTGGTTTAGGGACGTTGCTTTCCGCAGGGATCGGAAACACGATGCGCGTTTCCTTGAGCGCCGACCCTGTCCAAGAGATTAAAGTGGCACGGGAGTTGCTGAAAGTATTCGGCCTTTCCTCCAATGCCGCTACGCTGATCTCCTGCCCTACTTGCGGACGCATCGAGATTGACCTTATTTCCATCGCCAATGAAGTGGAAGAGTATATTTCCCATATTAAAGCACCGATCAAAGTGGCCGTGCTTGGTTGCGCGGTAAATGGACCGGGAGAAGCCCGGGAAGCGGATATCGGGATTGCAGGTGCACGCGGAGAAGGCCTTCTCTTCATGAAAGGGAAAACCGTCCGGAAAGTGCCGGAGGAAACAATGGTCGATGAGTTGAAAATCGAAATTGATAAGCTCGCCGAAGAGTATTTTGAAAAGAAACGCCAGGAAGAATTGCTCCTGCAAGGCGGCAAAACGGAATGAAAAACGTCCGCCTTGGAATTGATATCGATGGGACGGTGACTTGTCCGACTTCCCTGCTCCCCCATATCAATGCCCAATTCGGCTGCAATCTTGTTCTGGATGATATTAAGGAATATGATTTGACGAAGGCTTTCGATGTCGATCCTAAAACTTTTTATAATTGGTACAAAACAGCGGAGGCGACGATTTACCATACGTCGCCCGCCCAACAATATGCCAAAGATGTATTGGTGGATTGGCAAAACCGTTTTGAGCTTTTTTACATTTCAGCCCGCGGCCATGATGTATTGGACACTACCTTGGAGTGGTTCCTGCGGGAAGCGATTCCGTATGACCATATCGAACTTGTCGGCAGCCATCATAAGATTGAAACGGCGAAAAAGTTCGGCGTCCATGCCTTTTTTGAGGACAAACATGATAACGCGGTCGACCTCCATGAAGAGCTGGAGATCCCGGTCATCCTGTTCGATACGCCTTATAACCGGAAACCGATTCCGGATGGCGTCATTCGGGTGCGCGACTGGAATGAAGCAAACGAGCATATCCAGCAGCTCTTCCCGCTTAGTGAGAAAGTGAATTGATATATATGAATACAAAAATCCCGGCAAATCAGATGACGGGATTTTTTTGATGACCTATAAACATTGCGGACATTTTCCGTAGATTTCAAATTTATGTCCTTCCACCTCGAAATTCGGCAGATTCACGGTAATATGCTCCATCGGGCAATGCGGGATGCTCTTCGTCGTCCCGCATGCCGTGCAAATGAAATGATGATGATGCACCCCATGATCACACTGCATGCGGAAATGACGCTCTCCGTTCAACTCCGTCTCTTCCAAGATCCCCAGCTCCGTGAACGTCGCCAAATTGCGGTAAATGGTGTCAAAACTGATGCCTGGATTATCGGTTTCCATGGAATTCTTTAGTTCCAACGCGGTCAAATAGCGATTGTTATCAGAAAAGAATTGTAAAATGGTTTCCCGATTTTTCGTCCGCTTGTATTGATGCTTCAGCAGGATACGCCATGCTTCATCTATTGTCATGCAACTTCCCCCTTCCTCCGACTGCCTTTCATTTTCCCCCAAGACAGCACAATCAGCAACATGAGCACTGAAGTGACGACGATCGTCCCCCCAGGTGCGATATCGAGATAATACGCAGAAACGAGCCCGATGATGACGGCTGATTCTCCGAACAGGATGGAATAGAGCATCGCTTGCTTGAAACTTTTGGCCAATCGGATAGCAGCCGCCACCGGAATGGTCATCAAAGAGGAGACGAGCAAGATGCCAACGATCCGCATCGACGCCCCGATGACGAGCGCCGTGATGACCATGAATAGCATTTGGATGTACCGGGAATTGATGCCCGATACTTTGGCATATTCCGGATCGAACGAAACGGAAAATAGTTCTTTATAGAAAAAGAATATATATCCGGCCACCACAAGGGCGATGACAAGGACGATTCCTAGATCCTGTCGGCTGACCGCCGAAACGGAGCCGAATAAATATCCGACCAAATCAGAACCGAACCCTTTTGACAAAGAAATGAAAATCGCCCCGAACCCGATGCCTGCCGACAGGATGATCGGAATCGCCAATTCCTCGAAATGGCGGTAGAAGCCACGCAATCTTTCGATCAATAACGAACCTCCGACAGCTGCCGTGATTCCAAGATAGATAGGATTCAATGCCGAAAAAAAGAGCACTTGCTGGCTCAAATAAAGGCTCCCTGCAATGCCTGCCAGCGCCACATGGCTCAACGCATCCGCAATGAGTGCCAACCGTCGAACGACTATGAAAAGCCCGAGTAACGGTGCGATGACTCCGATGATCAACCCGGACAGGAATGCGTTTTGCAGAAACTCATAAGATAGGATGGCCGTAATCATTGCTCCACCTCCGGCGACTGCGAATGGATACGCCGGACAGGATGACCATACCATTTCGAGATATCTTCATCGTCCATCTTTTTATAGTCTGCTTGGATGCCGTGGAAATGGACTGTCCGATTTAGGCAAGCGACATGGGTAGCCAAGTCGGTCACCAGGTCGATTTCATGGGTGACCAAGACCATCGCAATGCCGTGTTCACGGTTCAACTCGTTCAGCATAGAATAGAACGACGCCACATTCTGCTGGTCGATCCCTACCGTCGGTTCATCCATGATCAACAGATCTGGTTCCCCGACGAGGGCCCGTGCGATGAAGACCCGCTGCTGCTGACCACCCGATAGCTCGCCGATGCTTCGGTCAGCGAAAGACGCCATTCCAACGAGTTGAAGAGCGTCCAATGACCGTTGCCGATCCGTTACGGAAAATCGTTTAAACAATCCCTTTTTCCGCGTCAACCCACTTCTGACCACTTCCAAAACGGTCGCCGGAAATCCACTATTGAATGAATTGGATTTCTGCGAGACATACCCGATTCGTTCTCGCTCTTTAAATGACTCTATATCTTCCCCGAACAGCTTCACTTTGCCGCCGGAAGGTTTTAAAAGACCTAAAATGATGCCCATCAGTGTTGATTTTCCCGAACCGTTCGGACCGATCAACGCCCAGAACTCCCCTTCATCTACTCGCAGCGAAATATGATCGAGTACGAGGGTCTGCTCATAACTGAAGCTGACATCTTCCAATTGAATGATAGAATTCGCCATAAGTATATTATTCCTTCCTTTGAAACGGAATCATTCCGATTTACATGTAAAATTATATACGATGTCCGGTAGGGATTCAACCTTTAAGAAAGAAGGAATGTAAAATGGACTACTTTCAATTGTTGAATGAATTGAAAATGATGGATGACCGGGAAGCCCAATCGATGGCACGGTATTATGGAATGGATCTTTCCGTAAGAGAAATCCAGGCATTGCGGCCGCTGCTCGATGAAGTGTCATTCCATTGGATATTCACTGGAGTGCCCGAGCGATTTATCGAGAAAGTCGAGAAAGCGATCGGGAAAGAAAAGACACGAATGTTGTTGGAAAAGTACTTGGATGCGACAAAATAAGAATTCGCAAATTGAACAGAAGAAGCCCTGGCTTGTGTGAAAGCCAGGGCCTTTGCCTTATGCGTTTACTAGACCGAGCGCTTCCGGATCGAAATGCTTCGCTTTCAGCATTTCAATTTCTTGTTTATAAGGGGCCGTTTTCTTTTTTGGATCGGAACCGATAAACGGCGTCTCCAAGATTTTCGGCACGGTTTGAAACTCCGGATGGTGGACGATGTACGCCAACGGCTCAAATCCGATATGGCCGTGGCCGATATTCTCATGCCGGTCTTTCATGGCACCCCGGACATTTTTGCTGTCATTGACGTGGATGACCGATATCCGGTCTTTGCCGATGATCGAATCGAATTCGTTGAGGACTCCCTCAAAATCATGGACGATATCATAGCCTGCATCATGTACGTGACAAGTGTCGAAACAGACGGATAATCGTTCGTTATGCGTCACTCCATCAATAATCTTAGCAATTTCATCAAAGCTCCGCCCGCATTCGGTGCCTTTTCCGGCCATCGTTTCCAATGCGATTTTGACATCATACGATTGGGAGAGGACTTCGTTGAGCCCTTCGATAATTTTCTGGATGCCCTTTTCCTCCCCGGCTCCGACGTGTGCCCCCGGATGAAGGACGATTTGATTAGCGCCAAGAGCGGCTGTCCTCTCAATTTCCTTCTGAAGGAATTCGACGCCCAATGCAAATGTTTCCGGCTTGATTGTGTTTGCGATGTTGATGATATAGGGAGCATGGACGACCATGTTAGAAAGGCCGTTTTCCTTCATGTGGAGGGTGCCTGCCTCAATATTGAGGTCCTCGATGGCTTTCCTCCTCGTATTTTGGGGAGCACCTGTATAAATCATGAAAGTGCTCGCCCCGTAGCTTGTTGCTTCTTCACTCGAACCGAGCAACATTTTACTGCCGCTCATGGAAACATGGGATCCGAGGAGCAGCGGATTATCGTTTGCCATTTTTTCTAGCCAATCTCCTTTCCCTCTTTTTGATTTGTTCCATCTGTTGGGTCATTTTCTTTTTATAGCCCGGCTTGACTTTTGCCGGTTTTTTCACGAGAGCAGCCGCTTTCCGGTCCAACTCATCCTCTTGTTTTACTCTCTTCTTCCGCGCATGCCGTTCCTTGACCACGATCCATTCTCCATTTTTCACATCTTCATGGATGAACGGAATGCCCATTTTTTCGATGCGGACGACTTTATCGTCTTCCGATGGTTCGTATAGGGTGATCGCTGTTCCTTCATTGCCTGCGCGGGCTGTACGCCCTACCCGGTGAATGAAAAACTCAAGGTCATCCGGCAACTCGAAATTGATGACATGGCTGACACCCGGAATATCGATGCCACGAGCCGCAAGATCGGTCGCGACAATATACTGGAATTCCAAATCGCGGACTTGTTTCATCATGCGCGTCCGTTCACGCGGCGTCAAATCCCCATGAATCCGGCCGGCTTTCACGCCATGTTCCGCAAGATAATCAGCAAGTTCGTCAGCATTCTGACGTGTGTTTGCGAAGATGATGGCCAAATAAGGGTTGATGGCCTCCATCACTTCTAGCAATTTCTTCCGTTTGCCGAGACTTCGGACCGGTACGAGAGAATAACGCATTCCCTCCGTCAAAGGCTTACGTTCCCCTATCTTCACATGGACCGGAGATTCCATATATTTCATCAAAAACGGTTTCAGCTTTTCCGGAATCGTTGCCGAGAAGACGTACATTTCCAAATCGGCCTGCATTTTAGATGCAAACTGGTCAATATCCTCGATAAATCCCATATCGAAAGCAAGATCCGCTTCGTCAATGACCAAGATGGAGGCCGTGTGGATGGCGAGCGCCCCGTTCTCGGCCATATCCCGGATCCGTCCTGGCGTGCCGACAACGATTTGCGGATTTGATTTCAACTTCCCGATAGACCGTTGCTTATCCGTGCCGCCGATCAGTAACGATGCCCGGACCTCTGTGCCTTCCGTCATCTTCAACAGCTCATCGTATAATTGCGATGCCAGCTCGCGCGTGGGTGCCGTAATGACCGCTTGCACCTCCTCGGAATCCGCATCGATCCGTTGCAACACGGGGATAAGGAAACTATGCGACTTCCCTGTTCCCGTGTGTGCTTGTCCGATGGCGCTTGTGCCTTTCAAAATTAACGGGATCATCTCTTTTTGGATCGGCGTTGGATGGTCGAAACCGAGTTTCGCGATGGCTTCCCTGATAAATGGTTTGAATTGATAATCTGTAAACTTGGACATGTCCTGCCTCCTAACCTACACCTATTGTAGCACGAATTCCGTGCCATCGTATGTGATTTACGCATAGTATACAATGCGCGATTAATTTCTACTATTAGAAAGGGGTTCATGATGAGATACCAATCCTTCTATCCGTTTGCCCGTCAGCAGGCAGCACCGTTCCACATGAGACAACAGGGCTTCGGGACACCTCCGCAAATGGGTAGGCCACCAATGCCAAAAGCTCCATTTCCGGGCGGTCCTTCCCCGATGGGCGGCCAATTTGGTGCTCCGCCAGCTGGAGGTGGGATGCAATCTCCCTCCAAAATGGAGGCTTATATGCAAACGGCAAACCGATTTTTGAATACTGCCCAACAGTTTGCCCCGCTCGTCCAACAATTTGCACCAATGTTTCAAAATTTGCCTGCAATGTGGAGGCTTTATAAAGGCTTTCAATCTTTGCCTTCCACAGGCGGCGCAGCGGCTGAAACGGCTGGCCGTGCAGCGGCGGCTTCCGCATCTGCGGCGGCTCCGAATCCGGTGCCCGGCAGCTCCGTTCCCCGTATCTTCCAACCGCCAAGATGACCGGAGGCGCAAACTGCCTGGTCAAAAGCGAAAGGTCCCTGTACTCCGCGCAATACGTATTGCGCCAAGTCAGGGACCTTTTCATACTATTATTCGCTTAACTCCGCATTCCATTCGTCCTTAATTTCAAGGCCGATTTGGGCCGCATTATCCGCATTCACAACGAATTTTAAATTTTTCGGGTATTGCGCAGGCATTTCGGCCGACGTTGCTTCCCCTTTCAGGATTTTAACCGCCATTTCTCCTGTTTCATAACCGATATCGAAATAATTGAATCCGTAAGCGGCGAGTCCGCCGCGTTTGACTGAATCCAATTCTCCAACCATCATCGGTAATTTATTTTCCATGGCTACGGAAATGACTGATTCCAAAGCCGATACTACCGTATTGTCTTTAATGATATAAAGCGAATCAACTTTTCCAATCAATGATTCAGTCGCTTGCTTCACATCAGCGGACGTTGCAATAGTTGCTTCTACGATATTCAAATCGAGTTCCTTCGCCACTTCCCGTACTTTGTCAATTTGTGCACGGGCGTTCTGTTCTCCAGAGTTAAATACAACTCCTACGCTCTTTGCATCCAATTCCTCTTTAAGGAAAGTAAGCGTGTTCGGAATCACGTCTGGATGAAGGTCGATTGTACCTGTCAAGTTCCCACCCGGACTTTCAACGGAATCGATCAACTCTGCTCCCACCGGATCCGTCACCGATGTGAAGAGAATAGGAATCTCCTGAGTGACAGCTGCTACTGCCTGGGCACTTGGAGTCGAATTTGCGAAAATCAAATCGACATCCGAACTTCCTAGATTTGTTGCGATTGTCGTATTGGCACTCTGGTCATTTTGCGCATTTTGGATGTCATACTCGACGTCCAGCCCTGCATCTTCCAATGCTTTTTGGAAGCCTTCAAAGGCGGCATTCAATGATGGGTGCTCAACAATTTGGGTAGCGCCGATCTTATATGTCTTCGTATCGGTTTCGGCTTCTCCCTCGGATGAGCTTGGCGTTTCAGCCTGTTCTTTTTCTTCCGGTTCGTTTGTTGCCCCATTCTCTTCCCCGCCGCCACATGCTGCGAGAAGGAATACTGCACTGAAAATGGTGAGCAATACGAATAGTAATTTGTTTTTCATCTCAATTCCCCCTTTGAAACTATTCATATATGGCTATCAACCATTTTTATCGTACCGTGTACAAGCCTCCGCGTCAATCAAATTTAAATCTTCTGACTTGTTAATTACAAAAAGTTCCGGGCCTCGTAAAGCCCGGAGCTATAATACCATTTACTTTCTTGGAGGAGCCATATGGATCGCTTGTCCGATCAGGCCTTCCACCGCTTCTAGTATGGATTCGTTGACACTTGGATGCGCATAATTCGGAAAAGTGAAATCTTCTGCACGCGCGACCATTTCCAAACCGGTTGTCATCATGCCGGACAGTTCGATTGCACCCGCTCCAATCATATGGACACCCAGGATCAGATCGCTCTCTTCTTCCGCGATGATTTTCACGAAGCCATCTTTTCTGCCTAGGATGGAGGCATAACCATTGCTCGCCAGCGGGAATTGGCTCGTTGTGAAATGATAGCCAAGTTCTTGTGCCGCCGCTTCGGTCAACCCGACCGCAGCGATAGGAGGCAATGTATGAGCGATTGTTGGCAACAATGTCAAATCTGCCTCGCTCGTCCCACCGGCTAGAATTTCCGCCGCCACTTTTCCTTGCTTTATCGCTTTCACAGCAAGAACAGGTCCCGGCGTCAAATCACCAATCGCATAGATATTTGGAATGTTCGTCTTCATTTCCGAATCGATTTTCACCCGATCTTCCGCTGTCATCTCCATGCCGAGGCGATCGATACCAAGACCTGCCGCGTCTACTGCAATGTTGCCCGTTGTGTAGAAATGGCTTCCTTCCATGATCGCTTCCCCGTTTTTGTCTTGGAAAGTGACAGTGACGCCATTGCCGGAGGACGTTGCTTGGATCACCTTACAATCCGCCTGAAGGGTGATTTTCTTCTTTTTGAAAATACGGCGCAGCTCTTTCGTGACTGCTGCGTCGAATGGGAAGTCTTCCCCTTCTTCCACAAGAACCGTCACTTGAGAGCCGAAAGCATGGAACGTCGTAGCCATCTCAAGGGCGATGACGTCTCCCCCCTGGATGATCAAGTGTTCCGGAACTTCTGAAAGCGAAAAAATGTCATGGGAAATGAATATCCGATCGCTTGACGAGATGCCTTCAGGAGCTACCGTTTTCCCTCCCGCGGCGATGATCGCTTTTTCGAAACGGAATGTCTGGAAGTCATGTCCCGCTTCCACGCCAATCCGATCTTGGGATAGGAATGTCGCCTCCCCTTCGATCACTTCGATTTTATTCGCCTTGCAAAGAGCCGCCACGCCTTTTTTCAGCTGGTCGGTAATTCGATTTTTATATTCTACTAATTTATCTATTTGAATAGTTGGTTTTGTAACTTCGATTCCTAAGTCATTTAAATGCGGGAAGTTATCCATCTCTTGTGCCGCATGCGTATATACCTTGGACGGGATACAGCCTTTGTTCAAACAGACTCCGCCTAATTGATCTTTTTCGATCAGAGTCACTTTCAATCCGAGCTGGGCGGCCCGGATTGCTGCTGTATAGCCTCCAGGCCCCCCGCCGATAATAACTAGCTCCTTCTCTTGAATCAATTCACCAACTACCAATTACATCAACTCCAGCCATAACTTCTTCGGGTTCTCGATGAGCTCCGCAAAACGGTTTGTGAATGCTACGGCTGTCGCGCCATCCGCCACACGGTGGTCGAATGACATGGAAATGTTCATCATCGAGCGGATGATGATTTCATCGTCATCTGTTACGACGGCGCATTTCTTCGTCTTATGGAAAGCGATGATCGCTGTCTCCGGATGATTGATGATCGGAGTTGCCGCGATGCTTCCAAGCGGTCCAACATTGCTGATTGTAATTGTGCCGCCGCGCATCTCATTACCGGACAATGTCCCTTGCCGTGCTTTTTCATTCAACTCTTTCATTTCACTATGAATTTGAAGCAGCGTTTTTTGATGAGCATTTTTTAAGACAGGGACAATGAGACCGAGTGTCGAATCAACCGCAAGCCCGACATGATATTCTTTTTCAAGAAGAATGACTTCATTTTCCTCATCCAATTTTGCATTGAAGACCGGGAAATCTTTCAGCGCCACGACGAGTGCTTTGATGAAGAATGCGACTGCCGAGATAGAAATGCCCTCTTCTTTCAATTCTTTGCGAAGGGCCATTAAGTTCGTCATGTCGATTTCCTCGAAATGAGTCACATGTGGAATCGTTGTAAGCGAGTGCGACATTTTCTTCGCGATCTGTTTGCGGATTCCTTTGAACGGAATGACATCCGCAGGCACTTTCGGAGTTTCCACTGTTGCTTCTGCAGTAGCAGCGGCAGCCGGCTGGGCGGCCGGTATCGGCGTTGACTCGACAGCTGGAGTTTGACCGCCTTCCATGAATCGATAGACGTCTTCGACTGTTACGCGTCCGGCAGGTCCCGTTCCCGTGACCTGTTCGATGTCGACATCGTTTTCTCTTGCAATTTTCCGTGTGTAAGGAGCGGCGAGGATGCGAAGAGGCCCTTTTGGCTTGGTCGCTGTTGCGATTGGAGCTTCTTCCGTCTTCTCTTCAACCGTTACCGCCGCTTCGGCTACAGGCCCCTCGGTCTGCGCAGGGACGTTGACAGCTCCTTCCGCTTCGATCAAGAGAATGGTCGTACCGACTTGAACCGTCGTCCCCGTTTTAATCAGCAGCTCTTTTACAGTTCCGGTTGCAGGCGACGGTAATTCCGCCACCATTTTATCTGTTTGCACTTCTACGAGCGCCTGGTCTGCGACAACGGAGTCGCCGGGCTTCACAAAATAGTGAAGAACCTCGGCTTCCGTCATCCCTTCCCCTATGTCATGCAGCTTAACCTCTAACAATGGAGAGCCCCCCTCAGAATCTATATACTTTTTCAATAGCTTCTTCCACTCGCTTCGGAGTCGGCAAGAAGTGGTCCTCTAGTGCGAAGAACGGCACCGGAACATCGAAGCCGGTCACTTTCTCAACTGGCGCTTTCATATATAAGAATGAAGTTTTATTGATAAGGGAGATGATGTCATTTCCCACCCCGCTTGTCTCATGCGCTTCATGTACGACGACCACACGTCCCGTCTTTTGGACGGACTCTGCGATGATGTCTTTATCCAATGGGAATAAAGTACGCATATCGATGACATCACAAGTTATTCCTTTTGCTTTCGCTTTCTCGGCCGCATCTCTCGCGACAGGAACCATGGCTCCCCAAGCGATGACTGTTACGTCGTCACCTTCCGCCACCTTTTTCCCTTTGCCGATTTCCACTTCGTAGACGCCTTCTGGCACATCCTCACGGAATGCGCGGTATAAGCGCATAGGTTCCATGAACAGGACCGGATCCGGATCTTTGATCGCCGCGATGAGCAACCCTTTCGCGTCAGTCGGTGTGGAAGGACAAACGACTTTGATGCCCGGCATATGCGTGAAGAAAGCTTCCGCACTATCCGAGTGAATTTCAGGCGCACGCACTCCCGCGCCGTACGGGGCACGGATAACCATAGGCACGGTGTAGTTGCTCATCGTCCGCATCCGTACACGCGTAACATGGGTTGCGATCTGTTCAAACGCCGGGTAGATGAACCCGAGAAATTGAATTTCCGGAATTGGAATCATGCCATTGACTGCAAGGCCTACGGAAGAACCGATGATGCCCGCCTCACTCAATGGTGTGTCGACAACACGATCCTCTCCGTATTGAGCCTGAAGGCCTTCCGTCGCACGGAAGACACCGCCGTTTTTCCCGATATCCTCTCCGAGCAGTATGACTCTGTCATCTTCGGCTAGCATCGTTCCAAGTGCATCTGTCACCGCTTGAACGAGCGTCAATGAACGTGTCGTCTGTTTGTTCGTTTCTACAGTTTCTCTTTCTACGACTTTCATCAATTACCACCCCTTATCGACTCAAGATAGTCTTCTTTTTGCTCCTTGATCGGCCAAGGCATCTCTTCGAATACGTGATCGAACAGATCTTCCACATTCGGCGCAGGGAAACGCTCCATTTCCACTATAGCGTCCTCGATTTCCGCTTCGATTTGCTTTGTTGTCTCTTCCACCCATTCCGCATTCCAATAACCGTATTCTTTCATGAAACGTTCCAGACGCAAAAGTGGATCAACTTTTTCCCGCTCTGCATCGACTTTCTCCTGATCACGGTATTTCGTCGGATCGTCAGCGGTCGTATGCGCCCCGAACCGTTGCGTGACAGCCTCGATCAATGTCGGCCCTTCTCCGTTACGGGCTCTATCAAATGCCTTTTTCGTCTCGAAGTACACTGCGAAAATATCATTTCCGTCAATCCGGACACCCGGGATGCCGTACGCCACGCTTTTTTGCGCAACGGTCTTCGAGTTCATCTGCTTTTCGATTGGTACGGAAATGGCAAAGCCGTTGTTTTGATTGAAAAAGACGACAGGCAATTTGAATACGCTTGCAAAGTTCATACCTTCATGGAAATCGCCTTCAGATGTTGCTCCGTCTCCAAAATAAGCGATGGACGCATTTTTCGTCCCTTTCCGTTTTTCCGCCCAAGCGGCGCCCGCAGCATGCGGTAGCTGCGTAGCAATCGGTACAGCTGGAGGGAAGATATTGCGATCCGGATGGATATTCCCTTCGACACGTCCATTCCAATAGAGGAAAACACGCGGCATATTAGCGCCGAATGTTAAGAGCGCGCCATGGTCCCGGTACGTCGGGAAGACCCAGTCATCTTTTTCCAAGGAAAGGGCGCTTCCCACTTGCGCCGCTTCCTGTCCTTCGAATAATGCGTAAGTTCCGAGTCTTCCTTGACGTTGCAAGCTTTTCGCCTTGCGGTCAAACGTCCGGATCCGCAACATATGATAATAGAATTCTTTTACAAGTTCGGGTGTAATCTCGTCTTTAATCGACTCATCCGAGAATTTCCCCTCTTTATCTACATATTGTTTGATTGGATACAGATCCTCCATGAACAATTCACCTCATTATTATTTTTGATGGCTGAAATTCCATTTTGGTCGTTTCGCCTGGGAGAAGAAGCTATTGCGGTTTTTCGCATCCGCAATCCGTTTTTCACACATCCGGTCCGCCGCTGTCGCTGTCGTGATTTGATCTTGCTCCGCTTGTTTGAACACTTCCAACAAAGAATTATAGATGTTTTCTGTCTTAGCGAGCACACGTGCCGGATTCGCTCCATACAATTCGTCCGCCACTTGAATCAAGCCACCGCCGTTGACGATATAATCCGGCGCATACAGGATTCCTCTTTCACGCAGTACCGAACCATGTCGGCTTTCCGCCAATTGGTTGTTTGCGGAACCAGAGATACCCCGCACTTTCAATACATCGATCGTGTTGTCATTAATGATGCCGCCGAAAGCACACGGGATGAAGATGTCCGCATCTTGGCTGTAGATATCATCGCTTGCAACAACTTTCACGGAGCTTCCTCCGAGTGTCTGAATATCTTCGAGTGCTTTTTCATTAATATCCGTCACGATGATATTTCCGCCCTCGTTCAGAATGTGCTCCGCCACTTTGTAACCGACTTTTCCAAGACCTTGGATTGTGAAAGTCTTCCCTTCTAGTTTGTCATCGCCGAAAATCGCTTTGCTCGTCGCTTTGACACCATAGACGACACCAAGTGCGGTTGGGATAGAAGAGTCTCCGCCGCCACCGAACTCGACAGGCTTACCTGCAATATAATCCGTTTCCTTCATCGCCTGCACAAAATCATCAAGCGTCGTACCCATATCGGTTCCTGTATAGAAACGCCCGTTCAAGGAGTCAATGAATTGACCAAATGCTCGGAATTTCTCCGGCGTTTTGTCTTTTAGCGGGTCACCGATGATGACTGATTTACCGCCGCCGAAGTCCACGTCTGCCGCAGCACATTTATATGTCATCCCTTTAGACAGGCGAAGGACGTCTTTCAAGGCATCATCCATCGTCTTATACGGCGCCATGCGGCATCCGCCGAGCGCAGGTCCCATCGTCGTATCATGAATCGCGATGATTGCCTGTAGTCCTGTCGCTTTGTCGTTGCAGAACAGAACCTGTTCATGCTCCACCATTTTATCGAGAACGCTTGCATTTTCATTTTTCAAAGATTGTTCCAAAGTTACCATTTCAATTTCCTCCTTCATTTAATTAATTCCGATTCCTCAACGTGCCATATTATTTTATTCAACCCCGGAAGGTCATATGAAGTGCCCGGCTGCCATCAGTTCTTCAAAAAGTTCAGCAACCCGAGAACATCTGCGAATACGATGATGATTGCAATCGGTGCTAGATAACGCAGCAATAGGAACCATGCGGAAAACAGCTTCCTGCCAATGTTGGAGCCCGATTTCAACTCCTCATAGAGCCTTTCCTTCGGCATTTTCAGCGGTACGAAAATGGCGATCAGCAATGCGCCGAGTGGCATAAGGATGTTGCTGACCAGGAAGTCGAATGCGTCAAAGATGATCTTGCCAAATATGGTCAAATCGGAAAGCACTCCGTAAGACAATGCGGACGGCACGCCGACGATAAAGATCCCCGCTCCGATCAGCCATGCGTATTTCTTCCGTTTTGCCTCGTCCCCTTTTGCAGTCGCTGCCACGATGATCTCAAGCATCGAAAATGCTGAAGTCAATGCGGCGAACAAGAACAGGATAAGAAAAGCCAGGAAGAACAGGATCCCAAACGGAAGCTGACCGAAGATGGTCGGCAACACATTGAACAAGAGAGTCGGGCCTGCGTCCGGCTCCAGCCCGAATGCAAACACTGCTGGGAAAATAACCAACCCGGCCAGCACAGCTACGAGCAAGTTCATAAGAACGATTGATATTGCGGATTGCGGCAGACTCTCCTTCTTGGAGAGATAGGAACTATACGTCACCATGACCGAAACCCCGATGCTGAGAGCGAAGAATGACTGGCCCATCGCGAATAGAATCGTTTCAGAAGTAACATTCCCGAAGTCCGGCTTCAAGAAGAAGCTCACCCCTGCCATGGCCCCATCCAATGTGAACGAGCGGATCGCCAGGATGATGAATAGGATGAACAAGGCGGGCATCATATATTTGCTTGCTTTCTCAATCCCGCTCGTAACCCCTTTTGCGATGACGAATGTCGTCATAACCATGAAAATAAGTTGTGCACCGACACTGATATAAGGGTCGGAAACGATGCCCCCAAACAACTCACCGTACTCGGCTTGTGACAAACCGCTCAAACCGCCGGTCGCTGCTTTGAAGATATAAATGAGGACCCAGCCGCCTACCACGCTATAGAACGATAGGAGGATGAAACATGTAACGATTCCAAGCCTACCGATTAAATGCCAAGATGATCCCGGTGCGATTTCTTTATAAGAGTCAATAGCGTCCTTCTGCGTACTCCGACCGATGACAAACTCAGCCATCAATAGGGGTAGACCTAGCAATAATGTGAAAAGCAGGAAAATCATTAAAAACGCGCCGCCGCCGCTAGTACCGGCAACGTACGGGAACTTCCAGATTGCCCCCAAACCAATAGCGGAGCCTGCCGCCGCCAAGATAAAGCCTAACTTAGATGTCCATTGATCAGTTGTGTTCATTATACAAATCTCCATTTCCCAACCTTCGCCATAAACGGAAAACAACCGTTTCAGCAAATACTGAAATCGCTTACATTTAATTCCAAATACATAATCAGATAACAAGGCATAATCATTTTACATGGTACTAACCAGCATTTCAATTCATTTTACATATAGAATTTGCACAGCTCCTTCAAATTATCAATCAAATATGCGTTTTCCCCTTTGATTTAATAATAGAATAGTATAGAATTAAAGTGAATATCAAAAAATATGCGTTTTCAAAAGAAGACCATACTTTTGAATAGGATTCACATTTTTCCCCTTCAATTTGAAAGAGGTGTTGGGATTGGATGAATTAGACATCAAACTGTTGGAATTACTGCAAATGAACAGCCGCGTCACAATCAGTGAGTTATCCAAGCAATTGGTACTCAGCCGACCGAGTGTTTCTGAACGGCTCCAACGATTACAAGAAAGAGGCATTATTGAAGAGTTCACTGCACGGGTCTCCTTACCCGCGGTCGGCTTGGACATCCTGTTGTTCATTCAGGTGAGTGAACTGAAAAGGACGCCGCATGAGTTCGAAGAAATTATGAAAAATGAAAACGCTGTCATCGAGTGTCATCGGGTCACAGGTACGACAAACTATGTTCTTAAGGCAGCGGTTTCCAACATGTCCAGCATGAGTCTGCTGATTGACCGATTGATTCCATACGGGTCTTTGACGACTTCCATCGTCTTATCATCCCCTATCCCCTATCGGGTCATTCAGCCTGAAAAGGGGAATGCGGCAGCCGAAAACGTAAAGTCTTAGAACAAACAGAGCATAGCGTAGTTCAGGTCGGCAACCTTTGAATATCAGCCGAAACTCAGGTATAATGGTGGGCAGGTCCTATCAGAGGAGTGAATCGAGTGAAAGTGTTGAAGATTTCCCCGAGAGGGTATTGTTACGGTGTAGTGGATGCTATGGTGATCGCGAGAAATGCGGCACTTGACAAGACACTGCCAAGACCCATCTATATTTTGGGAATGATTGTTCATAATAAACACGTGACGGATGCCTTTGAACAAGATGGCATCATTACATTAGATGGGGAGAACCGTTTGGAGATTCTTGAGAAAGTGGAATCCGGAACGGTCATTTTCACGGCGCATGGCGTGTCCCCGGAAGTGCGCGAGTTGGCAAAACGAAAAGGGCTTGTCGCGATTGACGCCACCTGCCCTGATGTGACAAGCACGCATGATCTGATTGAAGAGAAGACGGCAGAAGGATACGATATCATCTATATCGGGAAGAAATATCATCCCGAGCCGGAAGGAGCCATCGGAGTTGCCCCGCACGCAGTGCATCTCGTTGAATCGATGAAAGACATCGAGCAGCTAACAATTGAAAATGACAAACTCCTAGTCACGAACCAGACTACGATGAGTCAGTGGGACGTTGCTCACCTCATGGAAGCATTGCAAGAGAAATTCCCACATATTGAAGCGCATAAAGAAATTTGCCTTGCAACCCAAGTGCGTCAGGAAGCAGTGGCGGAGCAAGCGGGCGAGGCGGATCTCCTGTTGGTGGTTGGCGACCCGAAAAGCAATAACTCCAATCGATTGACACAAGTGTCCGTCGAAATCGCCAATACCCCTTCCTACCGCATATCGGATGTATCTGAAATCGAAATCAGCTGGCTGAAAGGTGTGGAAACGGTCGCCGTCACGGCGGGTGCATCCACCCCGACATTGATTGTCCGCGAAGTGATCGGTTTCCTGGAAGCATTCGACCCGGAAGATCCGGCCACTCATGTACCGGAGCGGAAATTCCAATTGGAAAGAATCCTTCCGAAGATTAAAAATCCGACACCTGTCAAACGGATCGAACCATACGCAACATCATAATATAGCCAAAAAACCGGCATTCCTTCTGAGGAGGCCGGTTTTTTTCATTTATTACGGGAAAGCCTTGATTCAAATGAACCGAAATGGCTCCGTACTAATTCGGGATTGGAGGAATTCTACTGCATAACCTGCTTGTTCGCAGGCAGCCCGCATATATTCCGCGACTCCCTCGATCATCACTTTCTCGACATTATGCCCCGGGTCCACTACTGCCAAGCCCATCGACTCTGCATCATGGGCCACATGGTAATACAGATCGCCGGTCACCAGAGCATCGGCCCCTTTCCGCTTGGCTGCATAGATGTATTTGTTTCCATCCCCACCAAGCACCGCAACCTTTTCAATCTTTTTATCCAGTTCGCCAACGAAACGAACCATCGGCACTTGCAAAGAAGCTTTAACATGTTGGGTAAATTGCTCCAAGCTCATCGGTTGCTGTAATTTTCCGACCCGGCCCAAGCCGTATTCATTCGTCCGCTGATCAAGCACGAAAAAATCATATGCCGGCTCTTCATATGGATGGGCTGCCAGCATCGCCTTCAATACTTTCGTCCGTAGCGGTCCGGGCATGACGACCTCGATGCGCTGTTCTTCCACTTCTTCGCCTTTGCCGACTTCCCCAATGAAAGGATCCGCCCCTTCCGCTGGAGTGAACCGGCCAATCCCCATCGAAGTGAAACTGCATCCGGCATAATCACCGATTGCTCCAGCCCCCGCCTGTGCCAAAGCTTCTCGTAGTTTATCCGCATGGCTATCGGGGCAAAATACGGCTAGTTTATAAAGCGGATCGGAAATCGTCGGCTCCATCACTTCTGTACCAACCAAGCCCAGTTTTGAAGCGAGCATATCATTCACCCCGCCAGGAGCGACATCCAAATTCGTATGCGCTGCATAGACCGAAACGTCATGTTTAATACATTTTTCTATCATCCGGCCTTGAGGAGTGTCCGTCCAAATCGTTTTAACAGGTCGGAACAGCGGCGGATGATGCGCAATGATCAAATTGGCCCCTTGTTCGATCGCTTCATCCACCACTTGTTCATTCACATCCAAAGTGACCAAAACTTTTTGGACAAGCCGGTTCAGTTGGCCGATATGCAGCCCGACCGGATCGCCTTCCATCGCAAACCGTTTGGGTGACCATGTTTCAAATAGCGTAATAATCTCATATCCATTCACTTGTTTCATGTCGACAACACCTTTCCGATCAGTTCAATCTGTCTTTTCAATTGAGCTTTTTTGGATTGGATCGACTCTGTCTCTTCTGCGGATTCCAGAGATTGGAGCACCCGTGTCCACTCTTGAACTTCACGTGTCCATTTCTCGATGAAGGCTTCCGGCTTCTTCTTTAGCAGAAAGGGCCCGACCAATAGTTCCGTTTCATCGTAGGAAGCGTTCCCTCTATCCAAAACAAGGACTTCGTAAATCTTCCCATCTTCTTTTACGATTGCTTCGTCTACAATGAACCAACCATTGGCAACCGCCCACTCCCGGATCACTTTCGCATTGATGTTCGGCTGGGCGACGATTCGGCGGACTGTCGAAAGTGCTTCCAACCCTTTTTCCAATATGGAAACGATAAGTGGCCCGCCCATGCCGGCTATGGTGATGACGTCGACTCCATCCTCTTCACGGACAGCGGACAGCCCGTCCGCCATCCGGACCGTGATCGCCTCGGTCAATCCCTCCCGCTGAACGTTCCGGACAGCCGATTCATAAGGGCCCTTTACCACTTCCCCTGCAATCGCCTTCTTCACTTTACCCGACTTGACCAAAAAACAAGGCAGATACGCATGATCGCTGCCTATATCGGCAATGAACGCCCCATCTGGTACAAAAGAGGCGACAGATGCCAGTCGATCCGACAATTGTTCCGTGTTCAATAAACCTCCACCTTTCACAGTCCTGATTGTACGTTACCGCTGCTGAAAAAACAAAAGAGAAGGACGGAATGAAAGTGCTTCAAACCGACCAAATTCCCTGAAAGAATGTTTCACTCGGATAATAGAAAAAACCGTCAGGCAGCAGAGAGTTTCTGCGTACTGACAGCTTTTCCATGGGTCATTATTGAAGTGATAAAATATAGTCCGCCATTACTTCAGCATCTGCACCTGGCACTGTATTTGGAGGCATTGCGCCTTTCCCGTTATGAAGGACATCTACGATATCTTCTTTAGGTAGATCCAAACCGACTAGGGAAGGTGCAGCACCGCCCATACCACCTGTCAAGTCTCCACCGTGACAGCCGATACATTTCTGTTGTGCGACAGCTTCCGCGTCAAAGTCCTCCGTGGTTGCCACTTCTTCCGTTCCTTCGCCTTCTTCGTTCTGTTTCGCGATTTCCTCTTTTTGGTCAAGTCCGTAGAGTGACATGAAGAAAATAAGACCGAGTCCTAGCGCAAAAATCAGAAAATAAGGTACTACTGGATTTTTACTCATCGAATTAATTACCCTCCTTTAACAGGATCTATTTCTGTACTGGATACAGTTCACAACTATTATTGTACTGTATCCGACAGAAAACTGAAAGTGTTATCGATCATCTTTTCTCCCTTTGTGACAAATTCGACAAATTTTTTTATATAGGAGTCTGCTTAAAAAATTATGTAATGAAAGAAAAATCTGTTTGGGTGCCGGTCAAACAATTTACGGCGATGCCCCATTTCAGGGGAATCATAATTTTCCAGTAAAGGAATAGGAAGTCCTGAAATCCTATTTTTTCATTTGAATGAAATAACATCTTACAGTATACGCATTTATCTGACTTTTCAAGAGTTAATCGAGAATGTTGGTCATGATCCAGTCGTATCGTTCTTCTTCCCCCTGCAAAAGGTATTGCTGATCAAGACCAACGCCCTGGCAATCAGTCCCATTTCACGAAGAATTTCTTTTATCAATACCTACTTCCTAAAAATAATGGTATAGGACATAATAACAGGCTGGACAGGGGCAAGTCGCCTTATCTGTCCAGCCTGTATACTATTGAAACAGTAGTCATGCCTGTGAGTTAGCCGATTAATCTTGAGATGACCATGCGCTGGACCTCGGAAGTTCCTTCACCAATCTCCAGCAATTTTGCATCACGCATGAATCGTTCGACTTCATATTCTTTCATATAGCCGTATCCGCCATGGATTTGAATCGCTTGATCCGCAACTTCCATCGCAATTTCCGATGCGTACAATTTACACATCGCCGCTTCTTTGGAAAATGGTCGGCCTTGGTCTTTCAACCATGATGCTTTATACACCATATTCCGCGCCAGTTCGATCTTTAATGCCATATCTGCCAGTTTGAATTGCGTTACTTGGAACTCGGACAAAGCTTTACCGAATTGTTTCCGTTCCTTCGCGTAGCTTTTCGCCTTTTCGAAAGCGGCTTGAGCGATTCCGACAGCCATCGCCCCGATTCCGATTCGTCCTCCATCCAACGTGACGAGGAATTGATGGAATCCTTTTCCGCGTTCTCCTAGCAAGTTTTCTTGCGGTACTCTTACATTTTCAAGGAATAGTTCTGTTGTATTGGAAGCGTTTAAGCCCATTTTTTCATAGTTATCCAGCACCGTGAAACCTTCCGCATCCGTCGGAACGATGATTGCGCTGATTTCTTTCTTATTGCCTTCCATACCTGTGATGGCAGTCAAAGCCAGATGTTTTGCGTAGCTGGCATTCGTAATGAATGCCTTCGATCCGTTGATGACAAAATCATTCCCATCTTCCTTGGCGGTCGTCTGCGTCCCCCCCGCATCCGATCCTGCATTCGGTTCAGTCAATCCGAATGCTCCGAAAGATTCACCTGTACAAATCGGTGTTAAATACTTCTGTTTTTGCTCATGTGTCCCGAAAAGATTCAAAGGAGCCCCGCCCAAAGAGATATGGGCTGAATAGGTGATTCCTGTAGAAGCACACGCTCGGCTTAGTTCCTCCGTGACAATGGCAAAACTGATTGTGTCCGCTCCTGCTCCCCCATATTCTTCAGGAAACGGCAATCCCATGATCCCCATATCAGCCAACTGTTTGAAGATTTCCACAGGAAACTCCTTTGTACGGTCGCGCTCAATCGCCCCAGGTGCAACGACCTCATCCGCAAATTCGCGGATCGTGTTCTTAATCATTTGTTGTTCTTGTGTCAAATCGAAATTCAATTTCTTCATCCCCTTTGTGAACATTGTAACGCTTACATTTTGATTATACCTAATTTGTTACGACTTTCACAGAGTTATTTGAAAGATTGTGAGTTTTTTAATAGGTTATGAGAAGAAACCCTATGATTAACAGCAATCCAACACTGCCAGAGATTGTGAAATATAATAGTTTCAGCAGTTTTCCCGCATACAGCCAAAGCACACAATTCAACATAAGCAGACCGATCAGTAACATTGTCTGCCCTTCAAAGAAGAGCAACCATAATTTCAGTGACATCATTAGTAAGAGAAATGAGGAAACTATGTATAAAAACGGCGCCAACTTGGAAATTCGAAAAGTCGATAATAAAAACAGCAATGTGACACCCGCTGCCGATGATAGGGTTACGACGGGGTACCTGGCGAAGATAAACATGCTGCTGCCCGCCAGTAATCCTACCAACAGGATGAGAACAAGTTTCCTAGTAAAACTCTTCTTCTCCTTCACTAAGACAGCATCGGGAACTTTTCCCTCCTGAACTTCTTCTCCTTGAGCATATAACGTGATTAAAAAATCACAGTAATGCTCGGGCAATAATTTATTTTGCTTCCAATACTTGATTTCCGAAATGATTATTTTTTTCCGTTGCACACTCATTGAACATCCCCCCTTATTCAAGAAAAAAGCGCCGGGCGTCCGAAGCTTGGCCGGAAACGTCCCTGGCTTGGCACTTAAAATTTGTTAAGCAACAATAAAGTGCATCGGCACAGGAGGCCGATGCACTTCAATTTCATTCCAGGAAATCTTTCAAGCGTTTGCTCCGGGAAGGATGTCTAAGCTTGCGCAGTGCTTTCGCTTCGATTTGGCGAATCCGCTCGCGCGTGACGCCGAACACCTTGCCCACTTCCTCGAGCGTCCGGGTTCTGCCATCATCGAGGCCGAAGCGGAGGCGCAATACATTCTCCTCCCGGTCAGTCAGTGTATCGAGGACATCTTCCAATTGCTCTTTCAGCAACTCATACGCAGCATGGTCGGAAGGTGATTGCGCTTCGGAGTCTTCGATGAAATCGCCAAGATGGGAATCATCTTCCTCCCCGATTGGCGTTTCAAGGGAAACCGGTTCTTGAGCAATCTTCAGAATCTCACGTACTTTTTCAGCTGTAAGATCCATTTCCTCTCCGATTTCCTCCGGTGTCGGTTCGCGCCCTAGGTCTTGCAGTAATTGCCGTTGAACACGAATCAATTTATTGATCGTCTCCACCATATGGACCGGAATACGAATCGTCCGCGCCTGATCTGCGATCGCCCGTGTGATAGCCTGGCGGATCCACCATGTCGCATACGTACTGAATTTAAAACCTTTCGTATGGTCGAATTTCTCCACCGCTTTGATGAGGCCCATATTCCCTTCCTGAATCAAGTCCAGGAAAAGCATCCCACGCCCGACATACCGTTTCGCGATACTGACGACGAGACGTAGATTCGCTTCAGCGAGACGTTTTTTCGCCTCTTCGTCCCCTTCCTTGATCCGGATGGCCAATTCCACTTCTTCTGCTCCAGTCAAAAGGTTGACACGGCCGATTTCTTTCAAGTACATACGGACGGGATCGTTAATTTTAACTCCCGGCGGAACACTTAGATCATTCAAGTCGAATTGTGTGTCTTCGGCACCGGCTTTCCCGTCCCCTTCGACGGCATCCTCGTCTTCTTTGCCATCCAATTCGATCCCTTGCGCCTCGATTTGATCCAGGAATTCCTCGAACTGTTCCGGTTCCATTTCGAAGGCGGATAATTTTTCAGTCACCTCGTCAAGTGTCAGCTCTCCGGATTTCTTTCCGTTTTCCAACAACTGGGCTTTCACTTCTTCGATTGTCATTTCAGTTTCCATTTCGCCGGATTGTTCTTTATTGTTCATTACTACCCGTCCTCCTTAGTCCACCGGAATCCGGCCATGTGCCGATAATGATTTCCGGAGCTGAATGATTTCTCTGGCCAACTCAAGTGCCCGGCCATGATCCTTTAATTTTTCAGCTGTTTTAGATTCATTTAATTTATCTTCAATCGAGAGCTTGATACGCTGTTGGACCAAATGCTGTATGCAGTCCTCGATTTCTTCTTCTTTATAATCCGGATCCCTTTCCACCATCGCCGCTTCCAAGACGACCTTCCGCAAGTCACGGTCTTCCAATGATTCAGAGAATCTGTGGAAATCAGGGTTTCCGTGTTGTTCATAAAATCCGGCCAATCGGATGAAAATCACTTGATAGGCATCTTGGATGAACAGCTCGGGAAATTCATCCCGGACCCGGTCAAATAAGACTCCGTCATTCAGAAGATGACAAAGCAATAAGCGTTCCGCCCGATCAGTGGCCGTCAGGCTTTTGCCATTTTCCAACTTTGGCGGAGGGCCGGACTCCTGAACTTTTTTGGCTGCACTAGCCTGTCTTCCGTTCAACTTTGTGAACTGCTGGCCGAGCGCCTCCATGGAAACACCGGTCTCTGTCGACAGCTGTCTCATATAGAGATCCCGTTCCACAGGAGATGGCCGACTCACAAGTTCGCTCAGAACTTCGTGAATATATTGAAGCATGTCATTCTCAAAGGTGAGATTCTTCGACCTTTTTGCGAAGGCCATGATAAAAGACATATACGATTGCGGATTGCCAATCACCTTTTCAATGAATGCTTGCCCGCCATGCTGTGAAATATAATCATCCGGATCAAAATTTGTTGGAAGCAATGCAATTTCGACATTCATCCCTTTTGCCTGTAAACTATCGGCAAACCGTTTCGCTGCAGTCCAGCCCGCATCGTCCCCATCACAGCAGACAAGGACCTCTTTTGCTATCCTTTTCAATTTGACGATATGGGCATCGGACAATGCCGTTCCCATGACAGCCACACTGTTGGAAACGCCAATCCGTTCAGCGGATAAAGTATCCATAAATCCTTCAAATACTATTACTTTACCCGATTTCCGAACATTAAGACGTGCATTGTGAAAATTGTACAATAATCTGCTCTTTTCGAAGATAGGGGTTTCGGGGCTATTGAGGTATTTCGCGACTTGTTTGTCAGATGTAAGTGTCCTTCCCGAAAAAGCGACAACATTTCCATTATCGTCACGAAGCGGGAACATGATACGTCCTCTAAACCTGTCAAAATAGCCTGTCCCATCGTCTTTCATAATACACAGCCCGGCACGTTCCATCTCTTTCATGTCAAAGGCTTTTCGTTTTAGCAGTTCGGACAACGCTTCAGGATTATCCAACGCCCAGCCGATACCGTATTTTTCAATATCCTCCCTTGAAAAACCTCTTTTTTCGAGATATTCAAGTGCAACTTCCCCTTCTACCGTATTCAGTAATAGATGACTATAGAAGGAAGCTGCCAACGAATGGGCCTCCATCATCTGCCGTTGTTCATCCGATTGTCTGGTGGAAGGGTTCCTGTCTGAAACAGCAGGCCCCGAATCAATCTCAACACCAGTCCGTTCGGCCAACTTCAATACTGCTTCGGTGAATGGGCTATTTTCAATGTCCATTACGAATGTGATGGCATTTCCACTTGCTCCACATCCGAAACAGTGGAACAGCTGCTTCTCTTCTGAAACGGAAAATGATGGTGTGCTCTCTCCATGGAATGGACATAGACCAAACCAGTTCTTCCCTCTTTTGGTCAGTTGGACATATTCGCCGATCAAGTCTACGATATCAGTCTTTGTCCGAACCGTCTCAATCGTTTCTTCTGGGATTCTAGTCATACTATCATCCTTTTCCATTCTACCTACTTGAATTCTGTATCTCTTTCAAAAATCCTTTGTTTTCGACAAAGTTTTTTCATTTCCACTCCGAAACTCTTATTTTACACTATTTCAATTAAAAAATCCCGCAACCCGCTCCATTATATTTAGATTTTCTCCGTAAAAGAAGAACCTACCCCACCCGGGCGGTCCTTCTTTTTTCTTGTTATCCTTGCTTGGCAATTTCACTTAAAATGACGTTGGCCGTTTCTTCCACAGCCCGGTTCGTCACATCGATGACTTTACAGCCGAGCTTCGCAACAACATCCCGGAAATACCGGATCTCTTGTTCTATCCGTTCCAGCCGCGCATAGTTTGCATCATCTTTCAATCCGAGGGCAATCAACCTCTCCCTACGGATGGAATTCAATTTTTCGGGTGTCGTCACGAGTCCGAAACATTTTTCGGGACTAATTTTGAATAGCTCTGCGGGAGGCTCCACTTCAGGCACCAGCGGGACATTCGCTACTTTGAACCGTTTATGCGCCAAATACTGCGAAAGAGGCGTCTTGGAAGTCCTGGAAACTCCGACCAGTACAATGTCCGCCTGCAGAATTCCCCGAGGATCCCGACCGTCATCATATTTCACTGCGAACTCAATTGCTTCAATCTTCTTGAAATAGTCTTCATCCAATTGACGGACAAGGCCCGGCTCTTCCAATGGCTGCTCACCAAGCTCCTCGCCGATGCGATCGACGACGGGGCCGAGCAAGTCGATGCAACAGATCCCGGATGTTTCACACTCTTTTTTCAACATTTTACGCATCCTGCTTTTCACTAATGTATAGATAATGATCGCTTTCTGCTCTCTTGCCAAATAAACGATTTCTGCCAGCTGTGTTTCATCCTCCACGTGGGAGAAGCGCTTCATGGAAACTGCTTCCAACCCTTGGCTGAACTGGCTCGCTGCCGCCTTCGCCACTAGATCGGCAGTTTCCCCGACCGAATCGGAAATGATAAATAATGTTAGCTTTCTCATAGTATCCACCTCATAATTCGTGGTCCTCCGCAAGAGATAGGAAGGCTGCAGTAATGTTTGTTTTCGTGATCCTGCCGACGACTTCGAGTCCCTCCTCTTTCTCTATCACTACCGGAAGGGAATCAATCTGCTGATCTATCATCTTTTGTGCAGCATATAGGAGCGTATCTTGCTTTTTACAGTATGTAATATTAGGCATCCTCGTCATGATGACATGGACGGGAATTTTTTCGAGTTCGTTATTGCCTAAGCTAGTACGCAATAAATCCTTTCTGGAGAGGACCCCCGACAGATTGGATGATTTATCAATTACGAATAAGGTTCCGACGTCCTCTAGGAACATTTGGCATATGGCATCATAGACGGAGACTGTATCTGCAACGACAACGGGAATCGATTGGAAGTCGCCGACCTTCATGCCGATCATGCTATCCGCTACCGATTGGACAGTTTTCTTTCCGGAATAGAAATAGCCGACCCGGGGCCTTGCGTCCAAATAACCCGCCATCGTCAAAATTGCCAAATCAGGACGGATGGTGGCTCTCACCAAGTTCAATCGTTCCGCAATTTGCTCGCCGGTGATCGGACCATCCATCTTGACGATCTCCAGGATTTCCGTCTGGCGTTTATTCAGTTCCATTGCAATCACCGTCCTAACCGATCTATTCTTCCCTCGATTATTATATACGATGTGTACGACTATTGCTAAGAAATGATAACCATGCTACACTGAAAAAGAATTCAATAGGCGCAGAAGGGTCTATAAGTAATGTCACCAGCAGCGAACGGGGAGAGTGAAAGCCCGTAAGGACATGAAACGGCAACCTGGAGCCAATGTAATTTTTTAAAGTGGGCTGGTTTTCCAGCCAAACGGGGTGGAACCGCGGGTCATCATGCACTCGTCCCCGGACGTAATTGTCCGGGGATGGGTGCTTATTTTAATTGGAGGGATTTTACATGATGTCAATGGAACAAGTAGTCAATCTAGCGAAGCAAAGGGGATTTGTCTTCCCAGGATCGGAAATCTACGGCGGACTGGCCAATACATGGGATTATGGTCCGCTCGGCATTGAATTGAAAAATAATATCAAACGGGCTTGGTGGAAAAAGTTCATCCAGGAATCCCCGTACAATGTCGGGCTTGATGCGGCTATCCTTATGAATTCCAAAGTTTGGGAAGCATCCGGCCACGTCGGCAATTTCAATGACCCGATGATCGATTGCAAAAAATGTAAAACACGCCACCGTGCAGATAAGTTGATCGAGAATGCCTTGGATGCAAAAGGGTTGGAAGTCGTTGTCGACGGCCTGCCGTTTGAAAAGATGGAAGAATTGATCAAGGAACATGACGTAGTCTGCCCAAGCTGCGGTGCAATGGATTACACGGAAATTCGCCAGTTCAATCTGATGTTCAAAACTTCGCAAGGGGTGACAGATTCTTCCGCGAACCAAATCTTCCTTCGCCCAGAAACGGCACAAGGGATCTTCGTCAATTTTAAAAATGTCCAACGGTCGATGAGAAAGAAATTGCCGTTCGGGATTGCACAGATTGGAAAAAGCTTCCGAAATGAAATCACGCCAGGTAACTTCACATTCCGTACACGTGAATTTGAACAAATGGAATTGGAATTCTTCTGCAAGCCGGGCGAAGATATGCAATGGTACGAATACTGGCGCGACTATTCCAAACAGTTCTTGTTGAACCTTGGCATGCGCGAAGATAATATGCGCCTGCGTGAGCATAACGAAGATGAGCTCTCCCACTATTCAAAAGGAACTGTCGATATCGAATACAAATTCCCATTCGGCTGGGGTGAACTATGGGGCATCGCCAATCGGACGGATTTCGACTTGAACCGCCATATGGAATACTCGGGCGAAGATTTCAACTATCAAGATCCGGTCACGAACGAAAAATTTGTCCCGTATTGTATTGAACCATCCCTTGGTGCGGACCGCGTTACGTTGGCATTCCTTTGCGATGCGTATGACGAGGAAGAACTGGAAGGCGACGATAAGCGTACTGTGCTCCGTTTCCACCCTGCCCTGGCACCGGTCAAAGCGGCAGTCCTGCCTTTGTCCAAGAAGCTTGCAGAGAGCGCTGAGTCAGTATATGCTGAACTATCCAAGCACTTCACTGTCCAGTACGACGATTCCCAATCGATCGGTAGAAGATATCGCCGTCAAGATGAAATCGGGACGCCTTTCTGCATCACGTATGACTTTGATTCGGAAGAGGATCGCCAAGTGACCGTCCGTCACCGCGACTCGATGGAACAAGTCCGGATGCCGATTGAAGAAGTACAGGCTTACATCGAAAAACATCTACAGTTTTAATAAAAAGAACCGGAGGAAATGGCTACTCGCCTGTTTCCTCCGGTTCTTCCTTTTTCGGCAACAACTCCGGCGTCGACTCGAGCTGATCCAAAAACGCCCTCGATTTGAGCCGGATGCCCACTTGTTCATCATAAATGGTGCGGACAATCTTTTTCATGAATTGCTTTGTCGGTTTCTTCAACGTCAGATTCCCTAACCGGTTGATCGGCACGGTGTAAAAGGTTCGGATCAATCGCAATTGTGTCGGTGTCAAACGGATCAAATAGCGATCGACAGCGAAGCAGCGATGGCATAGAAAGCCGATTTGCTGGAAGGAAAACGCAAATTCCCCTTCCGTCGCCCCGCAATTGGCGCATTGATGCAAAACCGGGTGGATTCCTGCCACGGGAAGCATCTTCCATTCAACAAAGAGGGAGATGGCTTCCGGATCGTATTGTTCATTGATGGCGTGGAGCGCCTCCGACAGCAAGCCATAGACTCCTGCCACCTTCTCCTGGTCCTCCGTCAACCGGTCGATCAGCTCAACGATATAACTCGCATAAGCCGTCGCTTCCAAGTCCTCCCGGATGAAGCGCATCGAGTTGATCGGCTCCCCTTGCTCCAAGGTGCCCATTCCCCTGCCCGTCCGGATGAGAAATGAGCACTCCATGAATGGCTGAGTAATTCCCGCGAGACGGCTGGCGGGCTTTTTCGCCCCTCTGGCCATCGCAGTCAGCTTCCCCGCCTCCCGGGTGAATACGGTCACGATCTTGTTCGATTCGCCGTACGGAATGCTGCGAAGGACGATGCCTTCCCATTTATTCAACAAGGCGATCCCCCCTTTCGGCTGCGGCTCGCTTAGTACTCGTCTTCCTTGAAGCCGAACTCCCGCAACTGCCCCGGTTTGTTCCGCCAATCTTTCTGGACTTTCACCCACAACTCCAGAAAGACTTTTGACCCGAGCAGCATTTCAATATCATGCCTTGCCTTTGTGCCGATTTCTTTTAATAAAGCCCCCCGCTTCCCGATGACGATTCCTTTTTGAGAGTCGCGGTCGACGACGATTGTCGCATTGATATTGACAATTTCCCGCTCTTTTTCCCGTTCGATTTTTTCGATGACGACAGCAATCGAGTGTGGAATTTCCTCGCGAGTCAGGTGGAGCACCTTTTCCCGGATCAACTCGGAAATGATGAAGCGTTCCGGGTGGTCGGTCACTTGATCGTCCGGGTAATATTTAGGCCCTTCCGGCATATAGGAAGTCAATGTCTCGAGGAGCCGTTCCACGTTGTTGCCATTCATAGCGGAAATCGGGACAATTTCCGCAAAGTCGTATTCTTCGGTATAGGAAGTGATGATCGTCAACAGCTCATCTGGATGGACAAGGTCGATTTTATTGATGACGAGAAAGACCGGTGTCTCCGTCTTCTCCAACAATTCAATAATGAAGCGGTCCCCCCGTCCGATCGGCTCATCCGCATTCACCATGAACAGGATGACATCGACTTCTTTCAGTGTGTTGCGGGCCGTCTTCATCATAAAGTCACCGAGCTTATGCTTCGGTTTATGGATGCCCGGCGTGTCGATGAAAACGAGCTGGGAATGATCCGATGTCACGACCCCTTGCACTTTATTCCGCGTTGTTTGGGGCTTGTCGCTCATGATGGCGATCTTCTGTCCTACGACGCGGTTCAAGAATGTCGATTTCCCGACGTTTGGACGGCCAATGATGGAAATGAATCCCGATTTAAACTTCTGAATCTCTTGCTGCATATGATAAATCCTCCTTGGAAAAAGCACCGGGCAATAGCTCCGCTACGGTCTTTTCCTTGATGTTCCCTTGCAGGTTTGCCAAATAGACCGGCATGGAGCCGCTACAAAACTCGGCAATCACTTGCCGGCATGCTCCGCATGGCGTAATTGGTCCTTCCGTATCGCCGATTACGGCAAGCGCCTTGAAAGCGTAGATTCCTTCCGACACCGCTTTGAACAAAGCAGTCCGCTCGGCGCAATTTGTCATGCTGAAGGCTGAATTCTCGATGTTGCAACCGTGGTAAACCGTTCCGTCCTCTGTCAATAGTGCTGCCCCTACAGGAAATTTCGAATAGGGAACATATGCCTTTTCCCGCGCTTTTTTCGATTCTTCTACCAATTTTCCGATATCCATGCTTCCACCCCACTTTACATTAATAGAGCCATTTTGATCCGAATAGGAGCAATCCGATAATAGCACTGATGATTGCGTAGATAAGTACGGCTCCCGCAGCTAAGTCCTTGGCTTGCTTGGCCAACTGATGATACTCTTCCGTGACGAGATCGACTACTTTTTCGATAGCGGTGTTCATTAACTCCAATGCAAGCATTCCGCCGATCAATACACTGACAATGAACCATTCCATCATCGTCAGCCCTGTCCTAATCCCTGCTAATATAACCGCTCCCGCAGCGAACAAATGGAATTTGAAATTTCGTTCCGATCGGATTCCTAGATAAATGCCATTCCACGCATAGCTGAATGACTTGAAAAAATTCCGCATCCGGAATCCCTCACCTTCCAAGTCCGAACGAATCAAGGATCTCCTTCTGTTTACCGAACATCACTTTCTCCTCTTCCTCGGTCATATGGTCGTAGCCCAAGAGGTGTAAAAACCCATGCAGCGCCAGAAATCCGAGTTCACGATTAAACTCATGGCCATATTCAGCTGCCTGGTTTTGGGCGGTTTCCACGGAAATGATAATGTCGCCCAGAACGGTAGGCAGATTTTCCCCGACGATGGCAACTTCCCCTTCCGACATCTCTTCGAGTGCGAACGAGATGACATCTGTGGGAACGTCTTTTCCCCGATATTCAGCATTAATTTTTTGAATTTCTGAATCGGTCATAAAAGTGATAGAAACTTCAGGACTCCCTTCCAATTGCTCTGTTGCTGCTGCATGATTCAGCAAATTTCGGATCAGCTCCTCCATTTCCGTATCCACCATTCCGGTTTCATCTTCAAAAAACAGTTCAAGCATAGCTCCATCTCCGTTTCATTCCGGATATTCAATCCGGTTGTGGAATATTCCATTCAACGTTTCGCAAATGACCTTTTCTACCTTCCGCAATTCCTTCATGGATAGGTCACATTCGTTGAATTGGCCATCGTTCAGCCGATCATTGATAATCGCTTTCACGAGAGCCGCAATCTTTTGAGGGGTCGGTTCTTTCATAGAACGGACTGCCGCTTCGACACTATCCGCAATCGAAATGATGGCAATTTCTTTTGTTTGCGGCTTCGGCCCCTTATACCGGTACTCTTCCTCCTTGACCTCTTCTCCATCAGTTTGCGCTTTCACGAGGAAATATTTCAATAAACTAGTTCCGTGATGTTGTCTCGCAATATCGATGATTTCCGCCGGCATCTTATGCTTTTCCAACATTTTAGCGCCATCCTCAGCATGGGCGATGATAATATCCCGGCTTTTTTCAGGCGGCAAATGATCATGCGGGTTCTGGCCGGCATGCTGATTTTCGATGAAATAGCCCGGACGCACCGTTTTGCCGATATCATGATAATAACTTCCGACCCGCGCGAGCAGTCCATTGGCGCCTATTGATTCACAGGCAGCATCCGCCAAGTTCGCGACCATAACACTATGATGATAAGTCCCTGGCGTTTCGGTAAGGACTTTTTTCAATAACGGATGATTCGGATTCGACAATTCAATCAATTTCATATCCGACAAGATGCCGAATGCCGATTCAAAAAACGGCATGAGCCCGATCGTCAAGGCTCCGGACAAAATGCCTGATGAAATGGCGGCAATCAAGTAAAAGACCAATTCAGGCAGATCATACGTCGATTGTGTCATCAGCAGATAAAATGCGATGAACAGCGTATTGGAGCACGCCACTCCCACACTTGTCCTTAAAATGCTCGATCTTCTTCCACTATTCCCAAGCAAATATAAACTAACGATTCCGCTAAATAATATGTATAGGGCAATCTCCATTTGAATGAGCGCGGCATACCCTTCTTGTAGCATAATTCCCGCTGTTGCCGCGGTAATAAACGTCATCATCAAAGCCAATCGTTCATTCGTCAACAATTTGATGAGCATCGATGCTAAAGCGGTCGGGAATAGGAAAGCGACCAGTACATCAAAATCCTTCTCGATCAGCGCAATCAATTTCATAAGGATGACTAATAGGTAAAAGACCGTCAGTACGATCAATAACGCTTTTTTCTTCACCTTGGCATTTTCAACCCATGTACTGAAATGCAAGTAGATCAATGAAGATACGAACAGAACGAAAAGTCCAAGTCCGAGCAACGGCTTCAGCGAGGATTGATTCGTCAGAAGGCCGGTCAATTCCAGTTGCCGATAGATTTCCCCGTCGATCAATTGGCCTTCCCGAACGAGTACTTGTCCTTGTAAAATACGGGTCGGCTCTACTGCGGCCTTCGCCTGCTCGATCCTAGCCTCCGTCAATGTTTCATTAATCGTCTCCGTCTCAACGACCAAGGATCGTGCTAAAGTGATGACCGTTTGTAGCACAGATGGAGGAATCGAATCGGATAACCTCAACTGACGTTCCACTTCATACTGGGCGGATGCCAAATCAGCTGTCCGGATCGGTTTCGATAAGGTGGTTCCAATAACCGAAACAAGCTTATCCTGAGTTTTCGCCATATCTTCCGTATCCAAGGCCAATAAATTGGAAATGGTATTATCATTCAGGTTCAAATCCGGCTCTTCTTCCTTCAGGCTTGCCAACTTTTTCCGGATTTCCGCTATTTGCTCCTTTTGTGTGAAGACGGGCTTTCCGGATTCTTTATTCCGGGCAGCATTTTCATTTTTCACTTCCAGCAAGCTGTCGAAAATGGAAGTTGCGATTGCCTGCCTGTTTTTTGCGACCTCTTCCGAGAAATGATAGACAGCGGATACTTCCTGTGCGGCCCTCTGCCTTTCCTGTTCCGTTTTCACCGTATCCTCGACCGTCTTCGTTGCCCGGATCGTATGTTGGGAAATTTTGAACTCTTCCACTTCGTATGTTTCGTTCTTCACACTGCTGAACATGAAAGTGTATAAAAGCAATGTGGAGAGGCCGACGAGAAATAATAGGAAAGCATCGAATTTAAGAGTATTGAACACTTTTTTCATTGCACCGAACATCCCGATCCCCCCGCATCTTTATTATGGTTTACGGCAGCCATGCACAAAAGGTTCCAGGACAAGCGAAATTCTTCTACAAGAATAGAAGCTTGTCCAGTTCCGCATGTTTAAAAAGCAGTCACGATTGCGACTGCTCCTTTTCGTATGCTGCAATGATTTTCGCGACGATTGGATGCCGAACGACATCTCCCTGCTCCAAATATTGAAAATGGATATCGGACACATTTTGTAAGATGGTTTCCACTTCAATCAACCCTGAAACGGTTCCTCTTGGCAAATCGATTTGGGTTTTATCGCCAGTGATGACCATCTTCGATCCAAATCCAAGCCGGGTCAGGAACATCTTCATCTGCGCCTTTGTCGTATTCTGGGCCTCATCAAGGATGACAAACGCATCATCCAGCGTCCTTCCCCGCATGTAGGCCAGCGGGGCGATTTCGATGACTCCCCGTTCAATGAGGCGGTCCGTATGTTCAGCGCCTAATACGTCGTGAAGCGCATCATAAAGAGGACGCAAATAAGGGTCCACCTTTTCTTTCAGATCACCTGGAAGGAACCCGAGGCTTTCGCCCGCTTCCACAGCCGGACGGGTCAAGATGATGCGCTTGACAGAACCGGTTTTCATAGCCTGCACAGCCAGGACGACAGCCAAATAGGTCTTCCCTGTTCCGGCCGGCCCGATGCAGAATACTAGGTCTTTTTGACGGATTGCTTGAATGTATTCCCGCTGTCCGATCGTTTTCGCCCGGATCGCTTTGCCTTTCGTATTCCTTGCAATCTCTTCATCATAAAGTTCTGAGAAATACTCGATTGTCCCGGCTTTCGCCATCTCGATAGCTGAAACGACGTCGCGTTGATTAATATTAATGCCTCGTCGGATTACTTTCAACAGTTGTTCGAGGAGTTCCTTGGCCAATAGGCGGTTTTGTTCCGGCCCTTCAAGGGAGATCGTGTCACCCCGTGTCATGATGGATAAATCCAAAGCTTCTTCGATTAATTTCATATTCTGATCGGAAATTCCGAGAAGCATGACAGCCTCGTTCGGATCTTCGATATGGAGTTGCGTCATTTGTTCATCCAATAGCTTCAGTCTCCTTGGGAAATCGGTCTTTTTGTTGCGATATCATCATTGATTAAAAATAGTACGGTCCCACTAACTTTATCATTATCGAATGAGACGTGCAAAATTTTTTCATCTTTTATGATCGCTTTTGACGAAGGAGCCGATAAAAACTTATTTTTCAATAAAGGCAAGATGACACTCTTCTCCATACCCTCCTCTAAAACAAGTTTTCCGGTGAGTTCATTCGTGTATCGCTTTGTCTGGATGAACGGCCATGGAAACGTCCGCTCTCCGCTGTCCAAATCTACTTTCCCTTCTTTTTTCCAAGGCGCCCGGAAGGAAAGTTCGACAATTTCTTCCCCTTGCATTTGATAGGTGATCGTCCTTGGAATACTGAATTGATACTCCATCCAATAATCGGCATAGATTTCCCCTTCCGCACCGACGATGACAGTTTTGGAACCTTGCTCCAAGACACCCGTCGCCAGGACATCACCCTTTCTCACCGTTTGATGAACCCTTCCCACCCGTTCCCCTTTTTCCAATTCGAAACGGGTGATGACCCCTCCAGTACGAGCAACAAGATTGGATGGCGGGCCTGCCGGTTCATCGATTCGATTGGAAGGGGGCGAAAGCATTGGAATGACAGTCAAGGAGGTCCCCACCTTCCGGAAGCGGATCCAAGAGAGAGAAGGATCATTCTTCATGAGGCTTCTTCGAATCTCCCCTTCTTCAGGCAGCAAAGCCAACGGACGCAGCGGAACGATCGATGCTGCTTCCAACTTCGCCTCGATCCGGTCGACCACTTCGGGCCGGTCGGATTCCACTTGCACGGTCCATAGAAAAAAGGAACAGGCGAATGGAATGGCGCATGCAATCAGGAATAACGGGGTCAGGATAATACGTTTAGCGCCGCTGTCCTGCTGTGGGCCGGTGACGGTGAATTTGAGGCGGAATGCTCTCCTATGTTTCCGTAGCTGGGCCAGTCCTTTCCGGTCCGTCCGAAATGTAGCGATTTGGTGATCGATCGATAAGGAGCGGATTTGGATCCCTTTCGAGGTCAGGTCTGCAAGGAATTTTCCAACGTCCCCTTTTCCAGTGAGTTTGATGCGGTACCATTTATCAAACATGGGAAGACCCCGTTTCATCGGCCAATACCATCTGTACGTTTCGGATTACGTTGAAAGTGAAAAGGGCGACTTCCTCGGAAAGGACATCGACCGTCATTTCTTCCCCTTCGACGGTGATCAAATACTCACCGGATTGGACGGTTGCGTAGTCGGGGCCGAGCTTTCGCAAATGAAAAGGACCGTTGATATGCAAGGATGTATAGTCTTCAATTGTAATGGATGCACCGGTTTTAAATAGTTTTTTCATCAGATAAAAACCCCCTATCCATATCTATGATAGGAATAGGGGGTCGATGATTACCGTTTCGATTTTGGCGGACCTAAAATTTCAGAAAAGATGATCCCTTTCAAAATATCCTGTTCGCTTTGCGGGAAAAGATCATGTGCGCTTTCCGATTGGAACTCAGGCTTAGGGTTGCTGCTATGCGCCGAAAGTCGACCTCGGTGCTTTTCCATGACGGACTCCTGGATCCGGCGAGGAAGTTCAGGCATAGCTTCCGCTACAACGACTTGAGGTGACGGCGCCGGTTCTTCTTTTGGCCGATTGGGCGCTGTCTGCCGGCTAGGCGGCTCGTCGTCTTCCGTCTGCAGTTCCTTTTGAATTTCCTTGTACATCTCCCTAGACAGGTCTTTCAACCTTTTCAGCGGGTCATCTGCCTTGGCAGGCGGTTCCACCTTGCCCGTAGCGGTAAAAGGTTTTGCACCTGTTTTAGGCGGCTCTTTCTTGTTTTTGCTGCCATTGAAAAACGATCCGATAATCAGTGAAATGATGAGCAAAACTATTCCTTCCATTTCACACAACCCCTTTCCGGGACAGCATCAGTTCTTACGATTGCTTTTTATCATTAGGCGTTTGTGTTTCGCCGCCTAATTTACTGATGGAGTCACGCATTCCTGTATCGGCTTGGATATTTTTATAATTCATGTAATCCATAATTCCGATATTGCCTGTACGGAGTGCCTCCGCCATAGCAAGCGGAACTTCCGCCTCGGCGCCGACCACTTTCGCACGCATTTCTTGGACTTTCGCTTTCATTTCCTGTTCGTTGGCGACGGCCATCGCACGACGCTCTTCCGCTTTGGCTTGAGCAATGTTCTTGTCAGCCATCGCTTGTTCTGTTTGAAGTTCCGCACCGATATTCTTCCCGATATCAACATCCGCAATATCGATAGAGAGAATTTCGAAAGCAGTTCCTGAATCCAGTCCTTTCGCAAGCACCGTCTGGGAAATCATATCGGGATTTTCCAGTACTTTGGCATGGTCTACCGATGAACCAATAGTAGAAACGATCCCTTCCCCGACACGGGCGACCACAGTCTCTTCCCCGGCTCCCCCGACGAGACGGTCGATATTTGCACGGACGGTGATCCGCGCCTTCGCTTTCACCTCAATCCCGTTCATTGCAACGCCCGCAATGAATGGCGTTTCGATGACTTTCGGGTTAACGGACATCTGCACCGCTTCTAAAACGTCACGACCCGCAAGATCGATTGCGGCGGCACGTTCAAATGTCAGTTCAATGTTTGCACGGTGGGCTGCGATCAAGGCATTGACAACCCGGTCGACATTCCCTCCGGCAAGGTAGTGGCTTTCTAGTTGGTTAATGCTTACATTTAAACCCGCCTTATGCGCTTTGATCAATGGATTTACGACCCGGCTTGGGATAACCCGACGGAGTCTCATCCCGATGAGCGTGAAGATACTGACGCGCACTCCGGCGGCCATCGCGGAAATCCAGAGAGTCACGGGCACTAACGTAAAAAATACAGATAAAACTAGGATCGCGACGAACGCGATGGCAACGATCGTAATCGTACTTCCAGTTCCCAAAATTGCTGGCATTATTCATTTTCCCCCTTTTCATCGGTTTCCCGCACTACGATACGGGAACCTTCAACCTTCACAATGATAACATCTTTTCCACGGTCAATGTAACTTCCTTGCGAAACGACATCAATCCGTTCCCCGTCCAATTCGATTGTACCGGCTGGACGGAGGGGCGTCGTCGTCTTCGCAACTTTTCCAAGCAATTCGACCCGATTGACGTTGGATACATAACCGCTTTCCGTGTCCGTAGCATCCATCAACACCATCTTGTTCAGCAAATGCAGTTTTTTTCCAAAAAACTTCATAATGATCCCCATCCCTGTGGCGGCGATAGCAATCGCAATCAAGACCGAAATCCCCATGTAAAGCGGATTGCCGCCAGCCATAATGATACTTCCGATGATTGCAAGGGAGCCGATAATCCCTGCAATCCCGCCTGGCAAGAAAAACTCGGCGATAACAAGACCAATCCCGATAATAAAGAGGATGATCGTCTCATAACCGGCAAGCCCTGCCACTAGATGGCCGAAGAAAAACAAGAACAGTGCCGCGAGACCCATCATACCTGGCACTCCGAACCCGGGTGAATACAGTTCCAACACGATGCCCAGGCTAGCAACAGACAGTAAAATGGGCACGACGATCGGATTTGTGACGAAGCGGGCGATGCTTTCCGCGAACGTTTCGTTTGTCGAAACGACTTCCGCATCCGCATAGCCTGTCACCTCCAAAAGCTCCTTAAACGTGGAGACCGTACCATCACTATATCGAACTTCCTCCGCCTCCTTCGCCGTAAGTGTCAAGAGGTCCCCTTTACCGGCCCGGTATTTAGGCAAGTCAATGTTAGGTTCCGCCATGGCTTCGGCATATAATGGGTTCCGTCCGGATGATTCTGCCGCGCTAATCATGTTCGCAACCCATGCACTATGGGCTTTGGCGCCCGCCGCATTTCCCGTAGACTCAATGACTTGCGATGCACCCATCGTCCCGGTTGGCACCATATAAATTCGGTCCGCATGAAGGGCTAGAAACGCCCCGGCAGATAACGCTTCGTTATCAATGAATGCGATAATCGGCATATCCGTGACTTCGAACAGCTGGGCTATTTTCCCGGCCGCGTCGGTAAAGCCGCCTGGTGTATCGAGATCGAGGAAAATAGCGTTCGCCCCCGCCTCCTCCGCCTCTTGGAAGGAGCGCTGTAAGAAAGCGTAAAGCCCCTTTTCAATCTCATTGTGAACCGGAACTTTGTAAACTTTTTGCGCAGCAGCATCTGTTCCGGAAAAAGGTATAACCATTGCGGATAAAACGAAGAGGAGCAGTAACGTATTTCCCAAGAATTTACGCATGATGTTTGTCACCTCTTTCTCTAGTTCCATTATATCTCTTTATACGTATGAAAAGCCCGTTGGTTTCATTTTTATCTATATTTGCGGCGATAAAGTCTCATTTTCTGAAATACAAATAAACCGGAGAACCCTTTGACGGATTTTCCGGTTTACGAATGTTTGATTTCAGTAATGATAGAGTTACCGATTTAGAAATAAGGGGATTAGAATTTACGTTTTCTAGCCGCCTCAGATTTCTTTTTACGTTTTACACTCGGTTTCTCGTAATACTCACGCTTTCTTACCTCTTGTATTGTTCCACTTTTGGATACAGTACGTTTGAAGCGGCGAAGAGCATCTTCAAGCGATTCGTTTTTACGAACAACAGTTTTCGACATATCTCTTGTCCCTCCCTCCAAACACACTTCGGAACATAGCCATGTGCCATGTACTAAAAAATTGTAACACAGGTTTTATGGATGGTCAATATAAAACTTTTAAAAATAATTAGAGTCCGGAAATCCCGGTGGGGTATGGACTTGCATGCTTGAAAAGGAATGAATTACGAGCGCTCGGAGATAGCGGGAGTGTTCCACTGTCATCTCGTGAGCCCTTTTCGGCTTTAATAATCCGTTTCGGCAGCTAGCCCTTCCATGATTTGTACGCCTGAACTGGCGCCGATCCTCGTTGCTCCCGCATCAATCATTTTTTTCATATCTTCTATATTCCGGACGCCGCCAGATGCTTTGACTCCCATTTCCGGGCCGACGACCGCCCGCATCAGCTTGACATCTTCTTCAGTTGCTCCCCCGGTCGAAAACCCTGTCGATGTTTTGACAAAATCCGCCCCGGCTGCAACCGATAATTCGCATGCTTTTCTTTTCTCCGCGTCTGTCAATAAGGATGTCTCGATAATGACTTTGACGAGCGCTTTCCCTTTTGCCGCGTTCACAACGGCTTGAATATCCTCCTTCACAAGCTCGTATTCGCCGCTTTTCAACGCACCGATGTTCAACACCATGTCCACTTCAGTTGCTCCGTTGGCGATGGTGTTTTCGGCCTCGAATGCTTTTGTTTCCGTAGTGGATGCACCTAGCGGAAACCCGATAACCGTGCATACTTTCACCGATGAGCCTTGCAATGCGGCTACGGCTGTTTTAACCCAAGCTGGATTGACGCAGACGGATGCAAATGAATAGTTTTTCGCTTCCTCACATAAGGCCAGGATTTCCCCTTTGTTAGTTTCAGCTTTCAACGCCGTATGATCGATATAGGATGCAAATTTCGTAACCAATACAAATTCCTCCTCAAGATAGTCGCTCTCCCCATCTTACCAATTGACGTTTGACGGCGCACGAAAAAAGCTGTCCCCTCCAAATTTTGGATGGAACAGCTGTTTTTCTTAGGCAAAGATTTTTTGTTCGTCTACAACGCGGACAAATTGGCCTTCATTGTAAGGATAGCCCGCTTTATTGATTTTTACGCGTACAATTTTACCGACCATGGATTCATCAGCTGGGAGGACGACCTTCAAGTAGTTATCGGTATAGCCTTCATACAAACCGCTTTCCGGGTCTTCCTTATATCGCTCTTCCGGAATGACTTCGAGCACTTCATTCTCGAAGGAAGAGGCATATTCTTTCGCCAGCTGGTCGTTCAATTCAAGCAATCGGTGTACTCTCTCGTTCTTCACTTCTTCGTCCACTTGGTCTTCCATCCGCGCTGCCGGTGTGCCTGTCCGTTTTGAATACGGGAAGACATGCAGTTCGGAGAACCGATGATCCCGGATGAAATTGTATGTGTCCATGAACTCCTCTTCCGTCTCACCCGGGAACCCGACAATGACGTCGGAAGTGATCGCCAGTTGAGGAAGGGCTTCCCGCAAACGGTCTAAGCGTTCCGCGAAAAACTCCATCGTGTATTTCCGGCGCATCCGTTTAAGCACCGTATTAGAACCCGATTGGATCGGGATATGAAGATGTCGAACGACGATTTTTGATTCTTTCAACACTTGAATAACTTCATCCGTCAACTGGCTCGCTTCGATGGAACTTATGCGAAGCCGTTTCAAACCTTTCACTTCGGATTCCAGATGGCGTAGAAGACGGGCGAGGTTATAATCCTTCAAATCCTCACCGTAGCCTCCCGTATGGATGCCCGTCAGGACAATTTCCAAATAGCCGGCATCGACAAGCTGTTGAGCTTGGCGAATGACCTCTTGCGGATCACGGGAACGCATCAAGCCGCGCGCCCATGGAATAATGCAAAATGTACAGAAATTATTGCAGCCTTCCTGGATTTTGAGGGAAGCACGGGTCCGATCCGTAAATGCTGGAACGTCCAACTCTTCGTACACCCGGTTTTTCATAATATTGCGGACTGCGTTGATCGGTTGGCGCTCGTTGCGGTATTCGTCGATCAAGCCGAGCAGTTTCACCCGGTCCTGCGTGCCTACCACAATATCGACTCCCGGAATGGCCATGATTTCCGCCGGCGAAGTCTGGGCATAACAACCCGTTACACAAATGACACCGTCCGGATTTTTCCGGATGGCGCGCCGGATCACCTGGCGACTTTTCTTGTCACCTGTATTCGTGACAGTACATGTATTAATCACGTAGACGTCCGCATTCTTATCAAAATCCACGCGTTCATAACCCGCTTCTTTGAAAAGTTGCCAGATCGCCTCCGTCTCATAATGGTTCACTTTGCAGCCTAGCGTTTGAAAAGCGACAGAAGACATGGGCTGCTCACCTCTTTCATTCAAATTCGTAAGACAGGGCGGACAATAGATAGAAAGGTGCCGTCTCCGTGCGTAAAATTCTTGGGCCTAACGACATTGGAAGGAATCCTGCCGATCGCAGCGCTTCCGCTTCCGTTCGGGACAGGCCGCCTTCCGGTCCGAAAACAGCCAGTACCGTTTGTTTATGATACACGTTTTTCAGCCGCTCTGCAATCTTATGCGGTTCTCCGCTTTTGGCATCTTCTTCATCCGCCAATAGGAGCACGTCGAAGTTGGTTGCTTCAGCTAGCAATTGACGGAATGTCATCGGACTCGACACGGTCGGAATGCGGGTGCGATGGCATTGCTCCGCCGCTTCCTTGGCGATTTTCTGCAACCGCTCGACCTTTTTGCCGCCCTTCTTCTCATCCCATTTCACAATAGAGCGTTCCGCTTGAAAAGGGATGATGCCTGCCATCCCGAGCTCCGTCCCTTTTTGGACGATCAAATCGAGCTTATCCCCTTTCGGCAGACCACAAGCAATTGTCACATGTAGAGGCATTTCATTAGAAGGCAGAGGCCCATCCTGTTGTTGAATGACGACACCGTCAGCCGTGATTTCCGTAATCGCGGAAAGAAAAGCTTCCCCCTCGGAAACGGCGATCAATCCTTCTCCAAGCTCCATCCGCATGACACGGACAATATGCTTGCCGTCCTCCCCGGAGATTGTTGCTTGCCCTTCGTTATCAAATGGGTGTTGCAGAAAATAACGTTGCAAACCTACTCGCCCCTTTTTCTGGCGATGATGGCGACCCAGTCTTCCATCAAGACCGATTCGACGATGTCAAACCCTTTGGATACAAGATCCTCTTTGACCAGATCCCTTTTCTGCCCGATGATGCCCGAGACGATGAACAGTCCATCCGTTGGCAATAAATCAAAAGCATCTGCAGAGAACGACAAGATGACTTCGGCTAAAATATTCGCCACGATGACATCGGGAGTTTCATTGACTGAGTCGAGCAGATTGCCATGCGTCACTTTAATACGGTCTTCGACATGGTTAAGTTTAATGTTCTCTTTCGCAGCAACGACCGCCACATCGTCTAAGTCCAAAGCGTGGACGTGAGATGCCCCTAAGAGCGCAGCACCGATCGACAATACGCCGGAACCTGTGCCGACGTCGACAACCGTATTCCCTTCTTGCACATACTTCTCGAGCGCTTGCAAGCACATAACGGTTGTCGGATGCGTACCCGTTCCAAAGGCCATCCCGGGATCCAATTCAATGATCAGTTCATCTGAAACGACCGGATCGTATTGTTCCCATGTCGGGACGATCGTAAAGCGGCTGGAAATTTTGACAGGATGGTAAAACTGCTTCCATGCAGTCGCCCAATCCTCGTCATCCACTTCATTCGTGCTGATGACCGGCTGTTTTTCCGCCAGACCGAATTCTGCCAGCCTGCTGATGGCCAGCTCCAATTCTTTCATCGTTTCATTCAAGAAACTATTGACTGGCAAATAGGCTTTGACAAGGACACCGTCAGCCGGGAAATCATCTTTGTCTAGTTCATAGATTTCGCCAAAACGGTCCTCATGAATTCTATCCGGTTCGATGGAATCTTCAATGACGACCCCGCTTGCGCCTGCCTCGTGCAATATGTTCGCAACCGCCTCCGTCGCTTCATGCGTCGTATGAATGGATATTTCCGACCATTTCACTATAGATCATCCCTTTCACTCGCCCTTGATAGTACGTTTGATTTTATCGAACAACGAACTTGAATACTCTTCCGGAGTGCTGCCGTCAATCGTAGCGAATTCACGCAGCAATTCCTTCTGCTTTTCCGTCATTTTTTTTGGCGTCACCACTTTTACGACGACATGCTGGTCGCCGGTTCCACGGCCGTGAACGTTTTGAACGCCTTTTCCGCGTAGACGGAAATTCGTTCCCGTCTGTGTTCCAGCAGGGATTTTCAGCTTGACGTTACCGTGGACGGTCGGTACTTCGATATCATCTCCGAGAGCCGCTTGTGGGAATGAAAGATTTAATTCCAAATAGATGTCGTCTTCTTCCCGGATGAACTTTTCATGTGGCCGGACACGGAATACGATATATAGATCACCTGTAGGCCCGCCGTTATATCCTTCTTCCCCTTGGCCAGACACGCGCAGCTGTTGGCCATCATCCACGCCAGCGGGAATGGTCACTTTGATCTTTTTGCGATGCGTCACTCTGCCGCTGCCATGGCATGTTCCACATTTTTCCGGGATGATCTTGCCGGTTCCCTGACATTGTGAACAAGCGCGGCGATTGACCATTTGACCAAGCGGCGTATTTTGGGTGACGCTGATCTGACCCGTTCCTCCGCAATTGGTACAAGTCTCGGGAGTGGTCCCTTTTTTGGCGCCTGACCCGTGACATGTCTCGCAAGCTTCTTCACGCGGAATTTCGATTTCCGTTTGTTTGCCGAAGACCGCATCCATGAAATCGATCGTCATCGTATATTGCAAGTCGTTCCCTTTACGCGGCGCATTCGGATCTCGGCGGCGTGTGCTGCCTCCGAAAAACGTGCTGAAAATATCCTCGAAACCGAAGCCGTCTCCTCCGCCGCCTCCGAAACCGCCGAACCCACCGAAGCCTTGATTCGGATCGGCATGGCCGAACTGGTCGTAATTGGCCTTTTTCGTATCATCGCTGAGCACTTCGAATGCTTCCGTCACTTCTTTGAATTTCTCTTCTGCCCCAGGTTCTTTATTCAAATCCGGGTGATATTTTTTCGACAACGAGCGATAAGCTTTCCGGATTTCCTCTTTTGTCGCGGATTTCGATAATCCTAGCACTTCATAATAGTCTCTCTTACTCATTTTCCACTCTCCCGCATCACATTGACATGTTGATTATTGTACCATGCAAGAAGAAAAAGCGTAACCATACGAGGTCAGATCCTCCTCAATTCCCTTTACGGCCTTCTCACTTCTTGCCTATGGACAAAAGGAAAAAGCCAAAGCCGGAATATCGGACTTTGACTTTTCCGTCAAGCATCAATTACGTATACCTTATTTTTTATCGTCCACTTCTTCAAAGTCGGCATCCACTACACCGTCGTCTTGCGGTTGTTCGGCATTTGCAGCACCTTCAGCAGCCGCTTGTTCATACAGTTTCATGGATAGTTGTTGCACAAGCTCTTCGAGTTTCTGTTTCTTCGTCCGGATATCGTCCAAGTTGCCGGCTTCGATAGCAGATTTTAGCTCATCTTTCGCTTCCGTGACATTTTTGATTTCATCCTCGGACACTTTGCCTTCCAAGTCTTTCATCGTCTTGTCCGCCATGAATACGAGTTGATCCGCTTCGTTCCGCAGATCCGCTTCTTCTTTCCGTTGTTTGTCCTCTTCTGCATTCGCTTCCGCGTCTTTCACCATGCGTTCGATTTCATCGTCAGAAAGGCCGGAGCTCGACTGGATTGTGATGTTCTGCTCTTTTTGCGTTCCGAGGTCTTTTGCTTTAACCGTTACGATACCGTTCTTGTCAATATCGAATGTCACTTCAATTTGCGGAATTCCACGTGGTGCCGGCGGAATATCCGTCAATTGGAAACGGCCAAGTGTCTTGTTGTCAGCCGACATCGGACGCTCCCCTTGAAGGACGTGGATATCGACCGCTGGCTGGTTGTCCGCTGCTGTCGAGAACACTTGCGACTTGCTTGTCGGGATTGTCGTATTCCGGTCAATCAACTTCGTGAATACGCCACCCATCGTCTCAATACCAAGTGATAGCGGTGTGACGTCAAGAAGGACGACATCTTTCACATCACCGCTTAAAATGGAACCTTGAACTGCTGCCCCCATTGCGACGACTTCGTCCGGGTTGACCCCTTTGAACGGTTCTTTTCCTGTCTCTTTTTTGATCGCTTCTTGAACTGCCGGGATCCGTGTGGAACCACCAACCAAGATAACGCGGTCGATTTCAGATGCAGAAAGTCCCGCATCTTTCAATGCTTGACGCGTAGGAACCATGGAGCGTTCGACCAATTGCGCTGTCAGCTCATCGAATTTGGCACGTGTCAAATTAATTTCCAAGTGAAGCGGGCCTGCTTCACCTGCTGTGATGAACGGCAATGAAATTTGAGTGGAAGTAACACCGGAAAGGTCTTTTTTCGCTTTTTCCGCTGCATCTTTCAAGCGCTGCATCGCCATTTTGTCTTTTGATAAATCAATTGCATTTTCTTTACGGAATTCCTGGACAAGATAGTCGATAATAACGTCGTCGAAATCATCGCCGCCGAGTTTATTGTCCCCGGCTGTAGAGCGTACTTGGAACACGCCATCTCCCAGTTCTAGGATGGAAACGTCGAATGTTCCGCCTCCCAAGTCATACACAAGGATGATCTGATCTTCATCCATTTTGTCCATACCGTATGCCAATGCTGCGGCAGTCGGCTCGTTGATGATCCGCTCCACTTCGAGACCTGCGATTGTCCCAGCATCTTTCGTCGCTTGACGTTGTGCGTCGTTAAAGTAGGCAGGTACCGTAATGACAGCCTTTGTCACTTTTTCGCCAAGATAGTCTTCCGCATAACCTTTCATATATTGCAAGATCATTGCAGAAATTTCTTGTGGCGTGTAATTCTTGCCTTCCACAGTCTCTTTATAATCCGTACCCATATGACGTTTTACAGACATGACAGTATTTGGATTCGTGATCGATTGACGCTTCGCCACTTCACCGACTTGCCGTTCCCCGTTTTTGAACGCAACGACAGAAGGCGTCGTCCGGTTGCCTTCCGGGTTCGGAATTACTTTTGCTTCTCCGCCCTCAAATACCGCTACTACCGAGTTTGTTGTTCCTAAGTCAATACCAATGATTTTACTCATGCCAATTGTCCTCCTAACTAAATCGCTTGCTATTATTCGTTCACTTTTACCATTGTAGGCCGTAGAACCCGATCTTTTAACTGATACCCTTTTTGGAATACTTCAAGCACGATACCTGAATCCTTTTCCTCATCGTTCCCAGTCATGATCGCTTGATGGAAATTCGGATCGAATTCCCGGTCTTGCGCATCGATTTCCGCAAGTCCTTCCGTTTCAAGAGCCTGCACAAGGCTGCGGTGCACCATTTCCATACCCGTCAGCAACGACTGAGCTTCTTCGGTCTTTGCTTCGACAGTCAATGCCCGTTCGAAATTATCCAAGACCGGGATTAGGTTGGTCACGAGCTCTTGTGCTCTATATTTTTGCAGCGCTTCTTTATCGAGCGACGCCCTTCTCTTGAAATTTTCAAAATCAGCGAGCAACCGAAGGCGCTTGTTTTCTTCTTCCTCTAGGAGGGCTGTCAACTCGGCCACTCTATCTTCGGTTTCCTCCGCGAGTTCCGCCTCATTTGCCGCTTCTGTTTCCAATTCAGCTGCATCGGCTTCTCCGTTTGTTTCTTGTGGGTTTTCATTCCCATCCAATTTCGCTTCTTGGGACTCGTTTTCGTCCTTGTTCTTTTCCACTTCTGTCACGATTCGTTCCTCCTTGCCGCTTCGCTACCAATCGCCAACTTTGTCAACTCTTTGGACAGATCCTTACTCATGCTGTCGAGCAATGTGATGACCCGTCCATAATCCATCCGCTTCGGTCCGATGATGGCTATTGAACCGGTCGTGTTCTCGCCGGCATCATACGTAGCGGTGATGACACTGCAATCTTCCATTGCGTTATCCTTGTTTTCCGAACCGATGCGGACATGAATGCCCAGAACGTCCTCTTGGAAAAAAGTCATGGCTGGGAGCCCTTTCTCCATCAGTTCGAAAAAGGTTTTCACTTTCTGGATGTCGTTGAACTCCGGCTGTTTCATCATGTTCATCTTCCCACCGAAATAGAGGCGCTCCTCCGGTTCGATGGCAATCGCATTATGGAAGGATGCATACAATTCACCTGCATGCCGGATATGCCGTTCCAAAACCATTTTCGTCTCTTTCACGAGCATTTTTTGCAGATGATGCAGCGGCGTCCCGACGAGTCGTTCATTCAGGATGTTAACCATCTTTTCAATATCGGATGAAGTGAACCCTTCGGGCACGGTGAATAATCGGTTTTCCACATGGCCGTTGTCCGTCACAATGATGGCTACTGCCATCCGGTCATCCAACGGCACAATCGAGAACCGCTTCACCGCGTGCTGCGCTGTATTCGGGCCAAGCAAGATGGACGTGTAATCCGTCAAATCCGAGAGAATGGTTGCCGATTTCCGGATCAGTTCCTCGGTTTCGACCACTCTCTCCTTGAAAATGGAGCGCAGTCGGATACTGTCTTCTTTTGTCAGTTTTTCAGGCGTCAGTAAGTGATCAACATAATACCTATACCCTTGTTCGGATGGGACCCGGCCGGACGAAGTATGGGGCTTTTCCAAATACCCCATTTCCTCCAGATCAGCCATTTCATTTCGTATCGTTGCCGGACTAAATGGAGCTTCCGGCTTTTTCGATAACTGCCTGGATCCTACAGGCTGTGCGGATTCGATGAAATCGTCAACCGTCAGTTGCAATATAAGCAATTGTCTGTTTGTCAACATAATCATCACTCCTGTTAGCACTCTATTTACATGAGTGCTAATGCTATTGATAATTTAACAAATCCACTATGCCGTGTCAACGAATTGACTCCGGCGCAAAACGACAAAAAACGAGTCTGGATTCACGCCGTTCAATCCTGTCTGTCCCTCTTGAAATTCATTAAAAAAGAAATTGTTGAAAGACATCGTTTCCGCGGAAGATCCCTTTTTTCGTCAACTTCCAATGGTCCCCTTGTTGTTCCATGAGGCCGTCCGCCCTTAGTCTTTCCAACTTCGCTCCATAGATTTCCTCCAGCGGCTTCCCAAATTTCCGATGAAAGACGGAAGCAGAGATCCCTTCCATTTTCCGAAGTCCAAGGAACATCTCTTCTTCCATACACTCGGCATCCGTCACCTCATGCTCTTGCTGCACGGGACGCCCGCCCGCCGAAACAGTATTCATATATTTGGCTAACGGGCCAATATTGGAGTAGCGCCTACCCTTTACATACCCATGTGCGCCTGCCCCAATCCCGGCATAATTTTCATTTTCCCAGTAAATCAGATTGTGCAACGATTCATAACCGGGAAGCGCAAAATTGCTTATCTCATACTGCTTCCTATTTTGTTTTTCCATCGAATCAATAAGCATTTCAAACATTTCAGTTTCCGTATCCTCGCCAGGCAGCGGCAGCTTCCCTTTGTTCATCAAATTATAGAAGACAGTCTTCGGCTCTACGATGAGCGAGTAGCCGGAAGTATGCGGCAGATCAAGAGCCGCTGTTTGCTCCAACGTATGCCGCCATTGCTTGATCGTTTGTCCCGGCAGTCCATACATAAGGTCGATGCTAATATTGTCGAAACCTGCTTTGCGCGCGTCCCCTACAACCCGGACCGCGTCATTCGGTCCATGCGTGCGCCCAATTTTGGCAAGCAGCCCGGAATCAAAAGACTGGACACCGATGCTCAGCCGGTTTACTCCCCCATTATGCAGGACCGCCAATTTGCCGGGCGTCAGTTCGTCCGGGTTGGCTTCCGTCGTGAATTCTTTTAACGACTTCACTCTGACAAAACGATTTACAATTTCCAGCAGGCGATCAAGCTGCGCTTCTGAGAGGGATGTCGGCGTCCCTCCTCCAAGAAAGACGGTCTCCACCTCATCAAAGGAATTCCCTTCCTCTTGCAAGATGGCTAATTCCTCGCCGATCGATTCGATATATTCATCGACCGGCTGATTTTTGAAAAACACTTTATTGAAATCACAATAATGACAAATCTGGTGGCAAAACGGAATGTGGATATAGATCCCTCGCATGCCGCCACCTCCTTTTCAAAAAAATCCGTGGCATTGTCGGCACTAGCACACCCGGGCGTTATCTGAATCCTCGGTTGAACAGAGTTTATTAACGTCAAAAAGAGGGCAAAAATGCCCCCTTTTTTCTATCATCTCGTTACTCCTCGTCCATCTTCAACACAGCCATGAACGCTTCTTGCGGTACTTCAACAGAACCGACTTGCTTCATGCGCTTTTTCCCTTCCTTCTGTTTCTCCAGAAGTTTCCGCTTACGGGAAATGTCACCACCGTAACATTTCGCCAATACGTTTTTCCCGATCGATTTGATCGTGGAACGTGCGACGATTTTTTGTCCGATGGCCGCTTGTACCGGTACTTCGAACTGCTGGCGTGGAATCAATGATCGTAACTTCTCCACGATCGCTTTGCCCCGTTCGTATGAAAAATCGCGGTGGACAATGAAACTGAGCGCATCCACTTGTTCTCCATTGAGCAAAATATCCATTTTGACGAGTTTCGACTGTTTATAGCCAATCAATTCATAATCAAGGGAGGCATATCCCTTTGTCCCTGATTTCAATTGGTCGAAGAAGTCATAGACGATTTCCGCCAATGGCAATTCATAGATGATGTTCACCCGGGAAGCATCCAAATAGTCCATCGTCACGAAGTTACCGCGCTTTTGCTGGCAGAGTTCCATGACCGCACCGACATAATCATTCGGCACCATGATCGATGCTTTGACGTATGGCTCTTCGACATGATCGATTTTTTGTGCGTCCGGCATCATCGCAGGGTTGTCCACTTTCAGCTCGGTCCCATCCGTCATGACGACATTATAAATAACGCTTGGCGCGGTGGTAATCAAATCGATCTTGAATTCCCGTTCAATCCGCTCTTGGATGATTTCCATATGGAGCAGGCCAAGAAAACCGCAGCGGTATCCAAACCCGAGCGCTTGGGACGTTTCCGCCTCATATTCGAGAGCCGAGTCATTCAATTCCAATTTCTCCAGTGCTTCTCGCAAGTCATTATATTTCGATGTATCGATCGGATACAGTCCGCAGAAAACCATCGGATTCATCCGGCGATACCCTGGCAACGGTTCGCTGGCTGGATTTTTGACACTTGTGATCGTATCCCCGACTCGCGTATCGCCAACATTTTTAATGGAAGCCGATAAGAAGCCGACATCGCCGACCGTTAATTCATCCCGCATGGAAATGTTCGGCGTGAAAACTCCGGTCTCAATGACTTCGAATGTCTTCCCTGTCGCCATCATCCGGATTTCATCGCCCGGTTTAACGGAACCTTCCATAATCCGGATGTTGACGATCACCCCTTTATACGGGTCATAATGCGAATCGAAAATAAGAGCTTTCAAAGGAGCGTCCGGATCCCCTTGTGGTGCGGGCACCTTCTCGACGATCTGCTCCAAGATTTCTTCAATGCCGATTCCGGCTTTCGCGGATGCATGGACAGCTTCAGAAGCATCCAGTCCAATGACATCCTCGATTTCTTGTTTTACTCTTTCCGGATCAGCCGCCGGCAAATCGATTTTATTGATGACCGGCAAGATTTCCAGATCATTGTCGAGTGCCAAATAGACATTCGCCAACGTCTGGGCTTCGATCCCTTGCGCTGCATCCACGACAAGAATAGCCCCTTCGCATGCGGCCAGACTGCGGGATACTTCATATGTAAAGTCGACGTGCCCCGGCGTATCGATCAGGTGGAATGTGTAGTCCTGACCGTCTTTTGCCGTGTACGTCAACTGCACAGCATTCAATTTGATCGTAATTCCTCGTTCCCTTTCAAGGTCCATGGAATCCAATGTTTGGGACTTCATCTCCCTGGAACTTAACGTTTGCGTCTGTTCCAAAATGCGATCGGCCAGCGTCGATTTCCCGTGATCGATATGGGCAATGATGGAAAAGTTTCGGATGTTTTTCTGACGTGCCAATCTTTCTTCATGATTCATCTCAGTTCACTCCTATTTAAGCTACTGAAAATTATAGCAGTGAACTGTCCAGACTTCAATATTCGGCGTATGAAGGAGTCTCTTCAGATAACATGGTCGATGCGGCCTGAGCGATGACGGATACCGTCCGATTCAATTCATCCTCCGTATTTCCGATACCTCCGAGTTCGATCAGAATGATGGATGGATCGAGATCTTGGTTGTACTTGCCATCCACACCAGCTCCGCCTTTCATGATGAAGCTCCGCGTAATGCCAGGAACGAGTTTCTCCATCTCTTGCTTCAACCGGTTCGCTTTCGCTTGGTTTTCCTTGTACTTCGGATGTTCAGTGCCGATGACAAAAGCGACCTTCGCGAACCGCTCCCCTTCATGCGTCATTGTCGTCTTGGCAGGCCCGACTGAATCCCGGTGCAAATCGATGATCAACTCATACTCTTTCTCTCCAAGCCGTTGTTTGACGTGTGGCCGGATGGCGGCATAGGCCCGAGAATGGGGAATCCCTTTGGAACTCATTTCTTTCGCGTTATCCACTGGCAGAACATCCGTCGGAATTCCATGGAACTGCAGTTGGTTTTGCAGCTTCCCGCCAACTTTCACAATGTTCTCCGTTTGGTGGGACACGGCCACTTTGCCGGCGACTGCTTTCGTAATCGGCTCAAATGCTTCGTGGGAGTGGGTGAAATAGAGTAGGACTTTGCTATCCCCGCCCGTTGCCTCTTTCACTTCCGGTGCCGGCTCTTCTTCGACCACATTGGAAGCGTAGACGATATAAGCCGACTCTTTCGCAAGATTGCTCGATTTCACCGTCGGTCCGCCAGGTACAAATTGAATGACGACAGGAAATAGGAAGAGGATGAGGATGAGTGTGCCCCAAATATGCAATGGATTTTTCAAATGGCATCCCTCCGTCTTCAACTATATGCCGAAGGGATGGCCTCAATTACTATTTTTTAGATCCCCGACCCATTTCGTCAGAGTATCAGATAATGTTTCCGCATAAATGGACACCCATGAATCGATCTCTTTCGGGGAAATGAAAGTCCGTAACTCATGATTCGTCAACACTTCTTCAAACAACTGGATCCGGTCCTCATGCGGCCAGGAAGACCAGTCCCCGAAAATCGGGATCAATGTAGAACGATCCGCATCCTTGTTTTCACTATGAAGCCACGGTGAAACGGAAAGGCGGGAGGATGGACGGTCTTTTTCACTGATTTTTGAAGCGATATAACCGAACATCGTATCAATGGCATCCGCAATAAGAACGGGGCCATCGACTACCGTCGGGATTCCGATCGCGATGACTGGTATGCCAAGCGTCTCCTCCGACACTTCCTTCCGGCTGTTTCCGACTCCCGATCCCGGATGGATGCCAGTGTCAGTCAATTGGATTGTACGGCAAAGTCTTGAGCTATCCCTGGCCGCCAGAGCATCGACGACTATGAGCAAATCGGGCTTGATTTCCGTCACGAGTGCGCGGACGAAGTGGGCCGTCTCAAGACCCGTTTGGATGGTGACGCCGGGTGCATACACATACACCTCGCTGCCGTCCTCGGAATAATATTCCGGGACGATCGTTTTCAGACGATCCATCGTCAACGGGCCGACCGCGTCGGGCGTGACATCCCGGTTGCCCAACCCGATGAACAGGAACTTGCCCTTGTTCAGGGGAGTCTTTTGAGCGATCATCTCATTCAACTTCTCAATGAGCACCCGGGATAGATCCTCCATCCCTTCCGAATCTTCGGTCGTCAAGGCGGGGACCGTCAACGTAATATACGTGCCTTTCTTTTTGCCGATCCGTTCCTCTCCTTCTTCGTCTACCTTGACCGTCGTCAATACGACGCGACCCAGTCTGGATTCCCCGAATTCGACTCCTCTCGTGTCCTCCAGCCTGTTTTTCTCAGTCGCTGTCCGATGACGCACCATTTCTTCACTTTCATCAATCAGGTCTGTCCTGAAATAATCAAACGTTGCCATTTTCCATCACCTCTGATGAAAGTTTGCACCAAGCCGCAAGATAATATTCTTCCAAGAAACCGTTTCACCGCCGCGGATCGGCGAGGTTATTATTCTTTTAATTGTTGCAATCGAACCGCCGCTTTGATAAAATAATGCTTGTTGTAAAAGAGATATCCGAATGATTGTGGAAACACTCTTGCCTTACCTGAAATTGGAGGTGAATGAAATGCCAAACATTAAAGGTGCGATCAAACGCGTAAAACAAAGCACTGCTGCTAACGAACAGAACTCACAAACGAAAGCTGCAATGCGTACTGCAATGCGTAAAGCTGAAGTTGCTCTTGAGAATAAAGATGAGAACGCTGCTGAACTTTTGAAAGTTGCAATCAAAAAAATGGACACTGCTGCACGTAAAGGCCTTATCCATAAAAACACAGCAGCTCGTCAAAAAGCACGTCTTACAAAAAAAGCGCAATAATTCAAAGTGCGTAGAGCTAGCGCACGAAGCTAGACATGAAAAGAAGGGACTGTCCGGAATGGACAGCCCCTTTTCTATTTCTCTGCAAACCGGTCACCGTTTCAAAGGCGCCATCAGGAAGAGTTCCAAGATGCGCTCCCGTCTCCCGCTAGAGGTCTTTAATTGATGGTCGATGCCGGCCAATTGGTCAAGAACTGATAACAGGCGTTCCGCGTGGGGGATATTCCGATTTTCCATCACTAACTTCACCCGATATGGATGGACATTCACTGTTTTAGCAATCTGATGTTGCGGATAGCCTTTTTTCCGTAACGTTCCGACATGGATCATCAAGCGGATTTGACTGGCAATCAGTGACGTCAACATGATCGGCTCTTCCCCGTTTCTCAATAAATCATTATAGATTAAGATCGCGTCCGCCGTTTTTCCTGTTATATACGCATCAGTCAGACGGAAAACATCCATTTCAGGTGTCCTTGGGACCAGTTCTTCGATGATCGTTTCCGTTATATTGCCGGATTGACCCAAATACATGGCCATTTTAGAAATTTCGGATGACAGGGATAAGAGGTCATCTCCCCCCATTTTAACGAGATATTCCGCCGCTTCCGGTGTGATCCGAACACCATGGGAACCCGCTTCTTGTTGGACCCACGTGAACAGATCCTTTCCCTGGATGCGTTCCGCCTCGACGACCGTTGCAGTCTCTTTCATTAGTTTGGTGATCGTCTTGCGTCCATCCAATTTTTCATATGGGGCGACAAATACAACTGTCGAAGTCGGGGATGGATCCTTCAACCAAGCAGCCAACACCTCCACATTATGGACCACTTTTTCTCTCGCCTTCTCTTGAGCCTTTAAAAAATTGGCATTCCCCGCAATGATCAGTTTCCGGTCCGCAAGAAAGGGAATGGTATCCGCTTCTTCGATAACCGTCTCTACCGGAGTCTCCTCCAGATCAAACCGGATGACATCCTCTTCATCCAAGGGAAGGATCGATTTTTTCAACCGGCTGATCGTCTCATCGATCAAATGCTGCTCGGGCCCGGTCAGCAAATAGATGGGATCGATTTTGCCCGCGTCTATTTTTTTCCAAATCGCGGTTGCCACTCAAATCACCTCTTCGACTACATCTCTCTACAAATTATACCTCATCCGCGGGAAACTGTTTGAACAATTTGTGTCAGTTCCTCCCGCCCCGGCACAAAATACGGATTCCTCTAGATTTTTAGAGGGCTTTCATCTATACTAAATAGGAATTAGGAGGTGTAGCAATGAACGAATTTGAACATGATGTACAATCGAAAGAAAATGATGCGGTATACTCTGGCGTTGGCTTTGCGGTTTCTTTCGTAGCTTTTTCACTTATCTTTATTGTTGCTACAGTTATCGACTTCGTTGCACGATAAACGTGTCAGTCGAAAGATGGACATCCTTTCCGGAAAGGGAAGGGTGTCCGTTTTTTTATTAGTTCATCGTTTTAACGCTCCATCTTTCCTTTTCTACCGTGACCGTGATCGAACCCGATTCCGCAGTGGATAACGTCGGCAAGCCGAGCCGCTCGAATGTCTCGACCACTTCCGGATGCGGATGACCGTACCGATTATTCCGTCCGGCCGAAAAGATGGTCAGTATCGGTCGCAATGCTTTTACAAAAGGTTCAGTGCTCGACGTCCGGCTGCCGTGATGCCCGGCTTTCAAAATGACCGGTCCAAAACGGGATTGCCCATACTGGCGAAGAAACCGCTCTTCCCCGTCCGCCTCCAAATCTCCTGTAAATAAAAATGATGGCCCTGTCGTTTTCATAAGGAGCACTAGAGAACTGTCATTTCCTTCATATATCCTATTTGCCGCCGGAGCTGCATATCGGAATCCGGCATTCCCATCTTCCCAAAACAGGCCGGCCTCCCTTTCTAGCAGAGGGATCCCCTTTTCAGCCGCCAGCCGATTGACATCATCCATTGCCATCTCTTCGCGGCTTCCAGGCGAAACATGGATCTCCTTCACATTCAGCTCTTCCATCACTTCATCAGCCCCTTCGATATGATCAGCATCTGCATGGGTCAGGATGAGTTTGTCGACGGTCGTGATACCTCTCCCTTTCAGATAAGGAACGACAATTTGCCGACCGATTTCAAAAGGCTGGTCAGGGGTCCTCCAGTCGGGTGCCCCGAATGAAACGGACCCTCCCGTGTCAATCAAATACACCGCCTTGCGATAAGGTAGTTCAATGACAATACTATCCCCTTGTCCGACATCCAGGAATGTCACATGAAGCGCTTTGTCGAAATAAGGCACGCAGTGGATCAGCAATGCAGGAACGAGCAGACCGGCTGCCATCCACGATTTCCGGATCCCTCGTTCCATCCCGACCAGGAACAGCAGCGTCCCCGCGCTAGCCATCACCAGCAGAAAAGCCGACGGTCGGCCGGGTGTCCAAAGCTGGTAAGGAAGAGAGGCAAGCCATTCCGTCACAACGGCGATCCCAGTTCGGAAAGGGACATACGGCATGAACAGGAACCCGGCTAGCAGAGGCGAGATATAACTAATACCGAGCAGGATTAGATTAGCCGGCAGAATAATGACGGAATAGAGTGGTACATAAACTAAATTCACCAATAAGGAAGATATCGATAACTCGTGAAAATGATGGAGCAAGACCGGATAAAGCGCAACTTGGCTAATCATGGTCACGAGAAAAGAGACGGTCAGTGGTTGGGTTGATTTCCCCAGGATGGCGGATGAATGGATCAGGGAACAGGCTGCCATATAGGACAATTGAAAACCAGGTTGGAAGACGACAAAGGGCTGATACAAGATGAAAGCAATGGCGCTTATCGCAATGGCGTCATCGAGCCGGATTCGCAACCGGCCCGAAGCGGCAAGCAAGACCATCACTGTGACTGAAACGGCTCGCCAGACGGAAGGCGCCCCACCAGCCAGCACAGCATAAAATGGCAAGGCTAGGATCAGCAGCATATCCACCGTCTCTTTCCGTATTGCCAAGCGGAGCATGGCCTCCCTCATCAGAAATACAAGCAATCCGACATGTAGGCCGGAAATGGCGAATAAATGTGTGATGCCAAGCGTGCGATAATCGGCAGCGAGCCGCTCATCCATTCCACCCCGGTCTCCGATCAGCAGCGCCTCCGCCTCCGATATCAAAGATTCAGGAAAAACTGCCTGGATCTGTTCCTTCACCTTTCTCCGTTGTTTGGAAAGCTGTGCTGTGAAGCGGTCATTTTCCTTCATTCCGATGAGGGTCTCCGTCTCAAAAATGGCAGCGGCCCCATACATCCTCATATACTTTTTCATATCAAAGGAAAATTCATGTGCCGGGAGATCGGGCCCTTTCAAATTGCCTGAGAACGTGAAGATGAAAGATGACAAATGGGCAGTTAGGAAGAGTTCCTTCTCTTTTTCATCCGCAAGTTTGTATATGACGTAGTAAGTTTCACCAGATAGGTTCTTCGCGAAGCCTTTCAACCGGCCGCCGTCAATTCTTGCATTTTCAGACCAAATCAACTCCATGGTCGCAGGTCCTTCTTCTTTTGGTTGGGGGATGGATGACGATATGTAATGGAAAGAGAGAAATGCGGCAAGTGTCGCGAGGATGGGGGTGAGGAAATCGTTTTTCCGCAATAGGAAAACGGGGATTAACAATACGTTGCTAAACATCAACCAGGCCGGTCCGTATGCGGCAAAAGCCGATACGGCGACTGGTATGGCGATGTATAGGAATCGGACATCGCCTAATTTTCTCAGAATAGATCATCCATCCTTTTCTTGAACGGGACCAATTGATCTTCTGTGGCACCAAGCGTTTCCATCGTCTGCAACATGTCCTCGAACAGGCCGAATTTTGAACCGTTGGAGAAATCGACTTTCTTTTCATCAAAAGGCACTTGTTGGACGGATACACCCGATTGTGCGAACAACTGCATCGCATACGGGTCGTTTTTATAATCGGTCGCATAGAAAATATGCTTGACACCCGATTGGATGATCGCTTTCGTGCACTGCAAACATGGGAAATGGGTCACATATAAGGTTGAACCGTCGACCGGACTCCCGTATTTTGAACATTGTAACAGGGCATTCATTTCCGCATGAATGGTGCGGACGCAATGATTGTCAATTACATAGCAACCGTGGTCGATGCAATGGTCTCCGCCTGAAATCGAACCGTTGTAGCCGCCTGCTATGATCCGGTTGTCTCGAACGATGATGGCGCCAACCGCCAATCGGGTGCACGTGCTCCGCATTGCCAGAAGATGGCATTGGGCCATGAAAAACTGGTCCCATGTAATTCGCTCCATATAGGTTGCCTCCTCTTTTACATAATTTCTCGAATATAAAATAAATACCATCTACAAACTGTTGCTTTCCGTTCCAGGCGGACGCTTTCCGCGGGGCGCGGGTGAGCCAATCGAACAGCGAAGAGTTCGATTTGCCGTATTTCTGCGTACTTTGCAGAAATTAAGGCATCCTCCTGTCGCCAAACGCTACGCTTTTTGGCACAAAGGCCATTCTTCGTAACGGCCTTCGCAGGAGTCGCCGCCTTCCACTCCAAGCAACTGGAACCACCAAGCGCTAATTATTTCACTTCAATATAAGGTTCCAAATTCTCGAATGTCTTTTTGCCAATCCCGGATACTTCCATAATGGCCTCCACTGTTTGGAAGCCGCCATGGTCGGTCCGATATTGGACAATGGCAGCAGCCTTCGCCGGCCCGATGCCTGGTATGGTCATAAGAGCTTGTTCATCAGCTGAGTTAATATCCACCTTGCCGTCCTCTTGCTGTCCCGGTGCTTCCATCGGCTGGAAAACGGGCATGTCCTCCACCGCCTCTCCATGGACCGGAACATAGATGACCACTTCATCAGCCAACTTCATCGCATGGTTCAATAAGCGGGAATCGGCGTCCGGCAAATAACCGCCTGCCGCTTGAATGGCGTCAATGAGCCGGTCCCCTTCCTCCAAGGCGTGGACACCTGGGTAGCGGACAGCTCCTTTGACGTCGACGATAATCGGTCCAGGCGGGTCGACGATAGCGTCTTCTTGCAATATCTCTTCTTCTGTCACTTCTTCTATCAATTCAGGGAATGGGTGTTGGCCGCTCACCGTATACATATCAGTCGTTGATTGTCCTCTGGGAAAGAACAGAAAAGCGGCTAGAACAGCGATTGCTGCGAGGGGGGTGATAAACTTCCGCCATTTGCTGGATACTGACGAAAGAAACAGGTCGTTCACCCTTTCTTAAGATCGGCACCCATATGGAGTCTCCTCCACTATAGCTGAATTGACGATAAAAGAAAAGCATCACTTACGGACTTGAAAGAATATTCGTTCACTTTCTTCTACCGGTGGTTCATCTTCCCAATCGGCAAAGATCCGTTCAATGGAAAATCCGGCATCTGTCAACATCTTAACGTACTCATTCACCGGGAATGTACGTTGCTCATGCTCCTCGTTGAAGCGGCGGTACAGCCCGTTTTCCTGCTCCACAAAAAAAGCTAGCTCAGATTGAATGGAGTGCGGTGCTTCCCCCATCTCAGTCTCCCATATGTAAGCGATCCTTCCGTCATCGTATGTAAAAGGGCCTTCTAAAAAAATCTCATCCATCTTATACGTTGAGTGGACATCAAATAGCAAGATGCCGTCCTTTTTTAAGGAAGCATAGATCCGACGGAAAGTTTCCTTGACTGCCGATTGTTGCGTTACATAATTCAAAGAATCGATTGCGATGATGGCGGCATCATATTGTTGAAAACCTTCCAATTCCTCCATCGGCTGCTGAATGAACTCCACAGGCAAAGAAAGCGTGGCTGCACGCTCCTTTGCCATTTCCAGCATATTTGCCGATACATCGATTCCCGTCACTTCTGACCCATTCTCGGCAAATTTGAAACTGAGCAGACCAGTTCCGCAACCGATATCCAAGATCCGCTTCCCTTCCAAGCCGCCCAACGCCAATTCCAAAAAATCGATGTAGGAATCGTACGGGATATCCGTCATCAATTCATCATAGATAGCTGCGAAGTCTGCATAGGCCTTCATCATTTCCTCTCGGCCATATCGAGCATCGGGGCATCTCCCCATAGCTTTTCGAGATTGTAATAGCCGCGCTCATCCCGATGGAACACATGGACAACAACGTCACCCAAGTCGATCAGCACCCATCTTCCCAAATCAAATCCTTCCATCCTTTTCGTATGGTAACCGGCTTCTCCCGCTTTTTCCGTCACTTCTCTCGCGATGGCCTGGACCTGTCTTTCCGAATTGGCATGGGTAATAATGAACTGATCTGCAATGAGGGAGACGCCTTCCATATTCAAAACAACAATGTCTTCCCCTTTTTTGTCGTCCACTGCTTTATATGCGATTTCTAATAATGTAGTCATAGTCACTTTCCTTTCATATGGACATGTTCGTTATAGCAATTGATGGAGTCCGGAAAAATCGGCACCCCTTTATTCGCCAGGAAACGGACTGAGTGGATGATACATGCACTCATTGCCGTATCCAATGGCCCTTCGGCCGCCTTCCGCAGTTCTTCAACTCCAGGAAAATTCCTTCCCGCTTCAATCATATCCGCTACATAGATCAGTTTTTCCAATGGAGACATTCCGGCTCTTCCTGTCGTATGGTAACGGATCGCCTGCAATACGGCTTCGTCCCGGATACCGAATTCGTCCCGGGCGATCACCATCCCAACAGGCGCATGCCAAAGTTCAGGATGGAAGGACAACAACCTGGGATCCGCCTGTTCCGCCTCCAGGATGCCCTGCATCTCCTTTTTCTCCATACATTTTGCGATATCATGCAAATAAGCGGCCAATTCCACGTCGTTTTGCGGCAGGCCGTGGAGGCTGTTCAACGCTTTCGCCATTTCAACGACCCGCAGGACATGCGCATGGCGGTCATTCGACAGGCGTTCGGCGATAACCCCTTGTATTATGTCAAGATCCATATAGATTCTCCTCATGGATATATTCCTCTACCGCGGGAAGAACGAGCAGTTGCGCAGCCCCTCTTTGTGAATAGCGGTTCCGGATCATTGTCGACGATAGGTCGATCTGGGGAATGTCCACATAGATGATCGGGTATTCTGTATCTCCGATCGTTCCCGGGCGTTGCACACCGACCAGTTTGACGAGCCTTGACAACTCATCGATTTTATACCAATGCGGGAGCATATCGATCATGTCCCCACCGATGATGAAGTGGAAATCGACGTCCGGTTCCCGCGCAGTCATTTCGGACATCGTATCATACGTGTAAGAAATTCCGCCCCGTTCGACTTCGAAATCCGAAACCGTCAATCCCTCAAGCCCGGCAACCGCCAGTTCCACCATATGCAGGCGTTGCTGAACCGTGGCATCATGCGGAGCCATCTTATGCGGCGGAACGGCAGCCGGCATGAGCCGGACTTCAGAGAGCCCAAGAGCGATCCGCACTTCATTGGCCACGATGAGATGGCCGATATGGGGAGGGTTGAAAGTGCCTCCCAGGATTCCAACCTTTTTCAACGAACCCCTCCTTATGGCAACTGGATCTGCTTTTTCTCTTTCGACTCCTTATAGAGAATCAGCATATTTCCGATCACTTGCACGATTTCAAGCCCGTCCCGCGCTTCCAGCTTAGCGGCGATTTCATTTTTATCTTCGTCGCAGTTTTGTAAAATATTCACTTTGATCAATTCTTTCGCTTCCAGCGCTTCTTCGATCTGTGCAATGACCGCTTCTGTCAAACCGCTTTTCCCGATTTGGAACACCGGTTGCAGATGATGCGCCTCACTGCGAAGAAATCGTTTTTGTTTACCTGTTAACATCCATTACCCTCCAAGTGTCGCTGTTATTTTCTTGATCGTCTTTTCTGTATCAGGTTGGATGCCTGTCCACGTTTCGAACGCCAAGGCGCCTTGATGGACAAACATGCCGACGCCGTTCATTGTCCATGCTCTCCGCTGTTTTGCTTGTTTCAGGAATTCGGTTTCAAGCGGGTTATAGATGATATCTGCTACGACCGCCCCTTCCCGGACTCCGGTTGGATCGAGCGGTATCCCTTCTTGCGCGAAATTCATACCGACCGATGTCGTCTGAACGATCAAACCGAAATTCGCCAAAGTCGCCTCCGCTTCCTGGATCGTCACAACCGAAGCTCCTGAAATGCCGGTTGCCAAATTCTCGGCCTTCTCCAACGTCCGATTGGTGAAAGTGATCGGACCATAACCTTGGGAATGGAGTGCATGAGCGATGCCCCGGGCGGCTCCGCCTGCCCCGACCACGAGCACCGGATTTCCTTTCGCACGCTCCCCATACGCCTCCTCCAACGATCGGACAAACCCCGGACCGTCCGTGTTGGAGCCGGACAATGAGCCATCCGGCATGACATGGACCGTATTGACCGCCTGCATCAGCTGTGCCGACTCATCCAGGCTATCCAAGTAAGGGAGGATGGCCGTCTTATGCGGAACCGTAACATTCCATCCGCTGCATCCGAGCGTCCGAAGGCCTTCCACCGCTTTTTCCAACTGATCGGCTGGAATATGGAGCGGGATATAGGTCGCGTCCACTTCATTTTCCTGAAACCATGTTCCATGCATGGATGGAGACATCGACTGGGCAATCGGATCGCCGATTACCGAATACCATTTTTTCATTTAATTTCCCCCTAATTCAACCCTTCAAAACACTATCAAATCAAGGATGGACGTAATAGCACATTCACTCCGCGCGGTGCATGGACGGCTACGACGACATCCGGATGCTGGATAGTAATCCAACCAAGCCCCGAGATGACGATATCCGTCTTGGCCTGCTTAATGGAAAATTCATGCCGGACGAGCGGCGGCAATGATTCAAGTGAAGCTTCCGACGGCGGAGAGAGCAATCCTCCCAGATGTTCTTTATATAGATGATCCGCATTTTCCAATTTCGTCCGATGAATCGCCAGATCATTCGATATGTGGATGGTGAATGAAGAGCGGTCTCCCGAAAGGAAGTCAAACCGTGCCAGTCCACCGATATAGAGCGTCTGTTCCGGATTCAACTGATACACTTTCGGTTTTAATTCTTTTTTCGGGGTGATCGCTTTCAAATCCTTGGCGTCCAAGTGATGCGCTATTTGGTGATCGTTAATGATTCCTGGCGTATCGTAAATCGCTTTCCCGTCGTCCAATGGGATTTCGACGAGGTCCAATGTAGTTCCCGGGAAATGCGAGGTCGTGATGACTTCCCCAATGCCTGTTGCATGTTTAATGATCCGATTGATGAATGTCGATTTGCCGACATTCGTGCAACCTACGACATAGACATCCTTCCCTTTCCGGAGTTCATCAATTGCGTCCAGTGCCTCTTCCATGCCGGTCCCGCGATGGGCAGACACTAAAAGGACGTCAGCGGGCTTCAGACCAAGTTTCACCGCTTCCGATTTCATCCAATGGATTAACCGGTTCGGTTTCACGGATTTCGGCAAGATGTCCGCCTTGTTGCCGATCAGCAATATATCCTTATTTCCGACGAACCGGTGCAAGCCGTTAATCCAACTGCCGTTGAAATCGAAGATATCGACGATTTTAACGACAATCCCCTCTTTTTGACCGATTCCGTTTAATATTTTCAGGAAGTCATCCCCGGAAAGGGATACCGGCTGCAGCTCGTTGTAGTTCCGCAAGCGGAAGCAGCGCTGGCAGACGACGTCTTCCTTTTCCAATGATGCGGGTGGGGCGTACCCTTCCTTTTTCGGATCCTCCGTCTGAATGGTGATCCCGCAGCCGATACATTTCAGTAGCTCCAAATTCAGTCCTCCCATTTGATCATGCCGCGCCGTTTCATGCCCGCCATGATTCTTCTTTCAATCATTCTGTTGAATTTTGTAACAAAGCCGTCCGATTTGGCGACCGGCACGACGAGAATCGTATGAAGCCCTGCCCGATTCCCGCCAAAAATATCTGTCAGCAGCTGATCCCCGATGACGACCACTTCTTCCTTACGGACACCCATCAACGACACAGCCTTATGGAATGATTTCGTCAGAGGTTTATGCGCATCAAAGATGAATGAGATTGAAATCGGATCACAAAAAGTTTTCACCCGACTCTCATTATTATTTGATACTACGGTCACTTTCAACCCGGCGTCCCGCATTTCCTTCACCCATCGGGAAATTTCGGGAGTCGCATCCGGGCAATCCCAAGCGACGAGCGTATTATCCAAATCTGTAATAATCGCCTTGATCCCTTTCTCTTTCAACTTCTCCGGAGAGATCAAAAAGACGTTTTTTACAAATTCATCCGGCAAAAAATATTTATACACAACATCCACTCCGATTAGCATCTAATTCTGAAATGATTATAACACACCTGTCCGTACGGATTAAATTGTTCGGAATCGGCTTTTTGCAACGCGGAAAATAAGCCAAACATCTTCCAGCATAGTCCCCAGTGATAAGACAAGACTTCGGCTGCATATGCTGTCATACAACGACAACAGGAGGTGAACCGATGAGCGGGCTTGTCATGGCGATGGTCCAGCTATGGCTTGAAATCCCTGCAATGCTTGGCTACATCAGAGGGCAAGCGTTTCAACGGCCGTTATCAAAGGAAGAGGAGGCGGATTGTCTGAGACGGCTTGCCGAAGGTGATGAATCCGCCAAAGATGAACTGATTGAACGGAATATGCGGCTCGTGGCCCACATCGTAAAAAAGTTCCATCCGAAACATGAAATGCTCGATGATTATATTTCCATTGGCACCATCGGTCTGATGAAGGCGGTAAACAGTTTCACCCCGGATCGGAAGACCAAACTTGCGACTTATGCCGCACGCTGCATCGAAAACGAAATTCTTATGTATTTGCGGACACAGAAAAAAGTACAGAAAGACGTCTCTTTATTCGACCCGATCGGGATGGATAAAGACGGGCAATCGCTTCAAATCGCGGATTTGCTGCAAACGGATGATGAAACACCGATCGATGCAGTCGAACAAAGAGAGAGAATTGAAAGATTGTATCGGCATCTCGGGAAATTGGATGGAAGGGAACTAGAAATCATCCAGCGACGTTACGGATTGCTGGATGATCAACCGATGACCCAAAAAGAGATCGCCGCGCAGCTCAATATTTCCAGAAGTTATGTTTCACGAATCGAAAAGAGAGCGATTGTAAAACTCTACCAACTATTCAAACATGAATATAACGAATAATCGGAGTTGACTTATGACCTATCAGACCCTCTATTGGCATCGTTTGGATCCAAATATACCGCCACAATTGAACAAGTAAAAGGCGTTTCCTTGCGGGAGTGGTCCCGGCCTCGGAAACGCCTCATCATATTGTTCGATCTTCAGTCCGCACTGACCTCACGCAGAATGACTGCTGCAAGGATTGTCGTAACTACGAATACACCTGCCATCAAAAATAGCATAGTCCAGATTCCCTCCTCAAAACTAAGTGAAATTGACCATCTACGTCTATCTTACCATGAAAAGTTTATAATTTCGAGATGGCTTTCAAAACGATATCCGTTGAATGGCGGGCTGCAATCGGCAAGAATTCATCAAAGCTGATGGACGAGTCCTTCCCGGCTATATCGGAAAGCGCCCGGATGACTACGAAGGGGGTTCCGAAGCGATGGCAGACTTGAGCCACCGCGGCTGCCTCCATTTCCCCAGCAATCATGGAAGGGAAATGTCCTTTCACAGCTTCCACATGGTCCAGGTTGCTCATGAACGTATCTCCAGATGCGATCAATCCCGTGGCATGTTGGTGTTCCCCGATTTCCTCGACCGCTTCCCGGGCGATTTGGATCAACCGCTCATCGGATTCGTATGCTGCGGGAAGTCCCGGCACTTGGCCATGTTCGTATCCAAAAGCCGTCACATCCACGTCATGGTGACGCACTTCATCTGAAATGACAACAGTGCCGACCTCCAAACGATCGTCAAACCCGCCGGCCGAACCGGTATTCAGGACGACATTCGGTTTATAATTATCCAATAACAATGTCGTAGCAATCGCCGCATTCACTTTCCCGATCCCACTTTTCACGAGGATGACCGAGCGTCCTCCGACTTCTCCCTCGATAAATTCACAGTCGGCAATGACAGTCGTTTGTGCATTGTCAATTTCCTCCCGCAACAGTTCCACTTCTTGCTCCATTGCTCCGATTACCGCGATTTTCATGAAATCCCTCCGCCATTCCTCATACATTTTAGTACTCAAATTCCAAAGTGTTCAAAACATCCATTTGAACCGGCTTCCAACCTTCGCCATCCACCCATTCCAAGTGCACTTGATATTTCTCCGACTTGTCTTTCGTGGAAACGATGCCGACCGACTTTTGTGGGCTTCCGCCGTTTTTGATCTTCCAGTAGATCAGCGACTCTTCCGGAATGCCGGTCGAATAGGCGATCGCTTGTTTTTTCTCCTGCCAGTCCACGGATTCTCCGTCATACTGGGAAACATGATCCCCAGTCTGTGTCGTGCCGATCGGCTTCCATGAACTATTGACGATCGTCTCGGCAATGACCGGATCATCTGGTTTGGCGTATGTCACCTTTCCGCCTTCGTCTGCTTTTTCTTCTTTTTCGGCGGGTTTCAATGTTGTCTCTTCCCGCTGAGACGTACTCCCATTATTTTGGCCTTGTGTGGAATCCGCCGGAGGTTGCGCTGTTTCCGACCGATCCGATTCGACTGTCGGAGTTTCGGCCTCTTCTTCATCCGCTTGGTCTTCCAGCACCAAATCTGTGTCCTGCTGCTCCTCCGTCTCTTCCTGCCCGCTGTCCGTCAGCGCATCCTCTTCCGGTTCGGCTTGCTCCTCGCCTTTATTGCCGGTGAATATAATGCTTGCTGTAATGATAATGAGTACGACAACAAGTCCGATCAAAGCATTCAAAATGTTGTTGGACTTGCTCCGTCTCCGCTTTCGGCTTGTCCTGGAAAAGTCAGGTTCCCGCTCTTTCATCCACATTCAACTCCATTTCATGTCTACTGCCGTATTCCTATGTATTGGACGTTGTAAGAATCAGAGAGTTTCATCGAATCAAAAACAAAAACCGCCCTCCACGGAAGGCGGTCCTATGCCGTGTTACTTGATTTCCAAAATTTCGACTGCCATCTCTCCGCCCGGAGTCATGATTTTCACTTCGTCGCCTTTTTTCCGGCCGATCAAGCCTTTGGCAATCGGCGAATCATTGGAGATCAGACCTTCCATCGGATTGGCCTCCGCAGAGCCGACAATTGTGTAAGTTTCTTCATCGCCATCCGGCAATTCCTTGAATGTAACCGTTTTACCAAGCTGCACTTCGTCGGTATTCAACTCGTCTTCGGTAATGATGACTGCGTTTCGGATCATCGATTCCAGAGATGAAATCTTCCCTTCTACAAACGCCTGGTCTTCTTTCGCGGAATCATATTCCGAGTTCTCGGAAAGGTCGCCGTAACTGCGGGCGATTTTGATGCGTTCTACGACTTCTTTCCGTTTCACTGTTTTTAAATACTGTAATTCTTCTTCAAGCTTTTCCTTGCCTGAAGCGGTCATTGGAAATTTCTTTTCTGTGATCATTAGACAACACTCCTCATAATCCTGTTCAATAAAAATACTATGCCACTCCTTTGACAGGTATGTGACATAGTGTTCATCTGTATATAATGATGACAACATCATATTATATATCCGTTCCAGATTCAAGAATTGTTTTTATTTTGGTAACCATCAGGTCGATGGCCACCGCGTTTTGTCCGCCTTCCGGAATGATGATATCGGCATATCGTTTCGTCGGTTCGATGAATTGGTTGTGCATCGGCCGGACGACGGTCAAATATTGCTCGATGACCGAATCAATTGACCGTCCCCTCTCATTCAAATCACGGAGGATCCGGCGGATGATGCGCAAATCCGCATCCGTGTCGACGAACAATTTAATATCCATCAAGTCACGCAGCCGTTCATCCTCCAGGACAAGGATCCCTTCCAGGATGATGACATCTTTCGGTTCAATCAGCATCGTTTCTGTCGAACGAGTATGAAGCGCATAGTCATAAACAGGTTTTTCAATCGACTCGCGTTGTAATAGACGGTCCATATGTTCGATCAGCAAATCCGTGTCGAATGCCAAAGGATGGTCATAATTCACGCCGAGGCGCTGGTCAAACTCAAGATGGGTCTGGTCCTTATAATAATAATCCTGTTCGATGACAACGACGGAATGCTTCTTGAAGACATCATAAATGGCATGGGTGACGCTCGTCTTTCCGGAACCGGACCCGCCTGCTATTCCAATTACGAGAGGCTTTCTCTGTTTCATCTGAGTTCGCTCCTTGTCGTCGCCCGAATGCTTTTCTCCTTACACGGCCGACTATCGCTTTACCGCTATCAAAATACCGTCCCCGACCGGCAGCAAGGAAGTTTCAAATCCTGGATGTGCATACATCCATTGCGTAAACTCTTTCAGCTTGCGGATCATCGTACGGTTACGCTTCGGCACTTCCCCGTCTTCCAGTAGCACCATACCATGCATGAACATATTATCACAATAAATTACTCCGCCCGATTTCACTGTCGGCTCATACTTTTCGAAGAACCGTTTGTATTGTCCTTTCGCCGCATCTATGAATAAAGCATCGTACTGCCGGCTAAAAATTTCTTCCGCTTCCGTTTCTAGGGCATCTGCTTCCAGAATCACGATACGGCTCCCCGCATCGCTCTCTCCAATATATTCGACAGCTTTCGAAAAGCGGTCGGAATCACGTTCAATCGTGACGATTGTCGTGTCTTTTAGTGCCGTCGCAATACGCAGGGCCGAATAGCCAATCGCGCTTCCTATCTCCAAAATGGATTTCGGCTGTTGGATGCACAGGAGGCCGAGGAACGTCTCGATGCCCAGCCGATCCATGATGGGGACTCGATACTCTTCCGCATAGTACTCCATCCGGCTGAAGAGGGCATCTTCCTTTTTTTGCAAACTCTCAATATAGCGTAAATAATCTTCCAATATGTCCCCTCCAATCCTCATGCGTTTCTTGGGCAATCAGTCACCCGAAAGATAGAGGTCCCGATTTTTCAAGTGTTCCTCGTATGATTTGGTGAAATGATTCGTTCCGTTCTTATCCGCCAAGAAGTATAAATAATCCGTAGTGGAAGGGTCAATCACCGCTTCGATGGACGCCTTGCCCGCACCCGCAATCGGGCCTGGAGGCAACCCTTTATGTTTATACGTATTGTACGGGTCATCAATTTCCAAGTCGGCATAGAGCACCCGGTCCTTATGCTCCCCAAGCGAATATAGCACAGTCGGGTCCGTTTGCAACGGCATTTCGATTTCCATCCGGTTATAAAATACACTCGCAATCGTTTCACGGTCCGATTGGGCAGTGGCTTCCTTCTCTAGCAAGGAAGCGAACGTCAGCAGCCAATGAACCGACTTCCCTTCTGTCTCCAAATAATCGTAATAAGGGGTCACATTCGCGGCGGTGGCCTGGACCATCGCATCGACGATCGTTTCAATTGAAGGATCTTCCTCGTAAAACGGATAGGTTGCAGGGAAGAGATAGCCTTCCAAAGGATATTTGATCTGCTCCCCTTGGATTTCCTCCGTCAACACTTGCGGATACTTGGCCATCAACCGATGGATAGTGGACTCCGCATTTATGTAGGTCAGGAATTCATCCGCCGGTATGCCCGCCTTTTTCTCCACGATGCCAGCAATTTGCTGGACGGTCAATCCCTCGGGCACTGTCATTGCGAACACAGGTGTCCGATAGACTTTACCGGTTTTCAAGCTGCGGATTAATTCATCCGGTGTCATCGCTTTCGTCAATCCGTATGTACCTGCCTGGAACTGGGATTCATTGTTGAATTTTGCATAATACTTGAAGAGCTTGGCATTTTTGATGATTCCTTTTTTCTGAAGTTCGGTTGCAATCGTGTCGACGCCGGAACCAATCGGGATGACGACTTCGATCACTTCTTCCGAATCCGGATCAACGGGTTGAAGCGCCCCCTTGATATAACGGTATCCGAAAAAGCCGCCGACCAAACCGATGAAAAGAAGAATGGATGTAATGATAAAGACAATTTTCCTGACGACTCTCACTTCTTTCTTCTTTTCTCTCATCCGCTCCAACATGACATCTTTTTTCGATCCATTTTCCATACAGGCTCACCTCTTTCATTTGCAGAACTATATAAAACGAACTCTAGAAACGGTTTCAACCAACAGCCCGCTGCTTTCCGTTTCAAATTTTGTTTGCGACGAAAGCGTAGCGACAGGAGCAGGCGGACGCTTTACGCCGGGCGCGGGTGAGCCAATCGAACAGCGAAGGGTTCGATTGGCTGTATTTCTGAGCACTTTGCAGAAATTAAGGCATCCAGCATTGCCAACGCTACATTCTTTCGGAGTAAAAAGCTGCTGCCAAACGCTTCGCTTTTTGGCGCAAAAGCCGTTCTTCGTAACGGCTTTTCCTGCGGGGTCTCACCATTCGCGCTTCACCCCGCAGGAGTCGCCGCCTTACACTCCAAGCAGCTGCAGCGTTTCTAATCAACAAATCATTTGATCGTTCTACATAACTCTCTATTTTCTAATAGCAGGTTGTTCTAATCATTTCCTAACGACGAAGAAAAGACGGGGCGGTGGTTACCGTCCCGTCCGAGCGCATATGGATCACTCTTCTTCCTCTTCAGCAAGGAACGTGTTCAGCATTTCTTCGACCATTTCCCATTCCTCGTCGTTTTCAATTGGGAATAACTCGCCATCTTCGCCGTCTTCCGTCGGGATGAAAGCAGATGCGTGGATTTCAATGTCCCCGTCTTCTGATTCTTCCTCTCCCAGCACGTGATATAGGACGTAAGATTTTCCATATTCTTCTGATTCGAATGTAAAAATCACTTCGCAGACATGTTCATTTCCTTGCTCGTCCACGATGGTCATCGTTTCTTGTCCATGATCCAATTCGCTCACCTCTTCAATTTTTTGAGTCAAGATATCCTTGCAAAATTAGGACAGCTGCCATCTTATCAATGACCGTCTTCCTTTTTTTCCGGCTGACATCCGCTTCGATCAACATCCGTTCCGCTGCCATCGTCGATAGGCGTTCATCCCATAGCTTTACGGGGAGTCCAAACTTTTCTTCCAGCAAGCGGGCGTAGTTTTCACATGCTTCGCCGCGGGGGCCGATTGTATTATTCATGTTTTTAGGGTAACCAACAACGAATTCGTTTACGCCATATTCGGAAACGAGTTGTTCAATTCTTTCCATGCCGAACTGGCCGGCATTTTCATCGATCTTCATCGTCTCGACCCCTTGGGCTGTCCATCCCAAAGCATCACTGATCGCAATGCCGACCGTTTTGGTCCCGACATCCAATCCCATTGTCCTCAATCCGACGTCCCTCCGTTTTCACGGATATAAAACTTGACGAGTTCCTCGAGAATCTCATCCCGCTCCAGCTTCCGAATTTTGTTGCGCGCTTCTTCATGCCGGGGGATATAGGCCGGATCGCCCGACAGTAGATAGCCGACTATCTGGTTGATCGGATTGTACCCTTTGTCATCCAGTGCCTTATACACATGGAGCATCACTTCTTTGACCTCATCCTTCATCGACTCTTCTGGAAAGTTGAACTTCATCGTTTTGTCGTATGAATCCATGTTCGATACCCACCCCACTTTCAGGCCATCTGATTTAGTATACCCAATCTTTCATTCCCGTTAAACGGATTTGACATAATCATACACGGATTGGAGAGCAGCATCAAGCTTGGAAACATCTTTCGCTCCTGCCATCGCCATATCCGGCCGGCCTCCGCCTTTGCCGTCACATTGTGCCGCTACATGATTGACGAGTTTACCAGCATGATAGTTCCCGGATTTCAAATCTTCTGTCACCCCGGCAATGAGCATCACTTTTCCGTCTGCCGCCGCCCCTAGGACGATGACGCCCGACTTCACTTTCTGTTTCATTTCATCCATCATTTGACGCAGACCATTATTGTCTTTGACATCGACACGGCTCGCAATGACGGTGACTTCTCCGACTTGCTGGGCCGTTGCCAACACATCATCCAGCTGGCTATTGCCGAGTTTGGCGGACAGCGATTCGTTTTCACGCTGCAAGTCTTTCATGTCGGATAGGACGGTGCCGATCTTTGTCAGGATGTCTTTCGGATTCGTTTTCAATAGAACTGCCGCCTCGTTCAACTTCGCTTCCTCTTCCTTGAATGAACGGTATGCCTGTTGACCAGTGACCGCTTCGATCCGGCGTGTCCCTGCACCGATTCCCCCTTCAGAAACGATCTTGAACAGGCCGATGAAACCTGTGGAAGGTACGTGGCAGCCTCCACAAAGTTCGAGGGAATAATCGCCGACTGTCACGACGCGGACGACCGCCCCGTATTTCTCTCCGAATAATGCCATTGCGCCCATTTTTTTCGCTTCGTCAATCGGTTTTTGAGAAATATCGACATGGATGTCATCCCAAATCTTTTCGTTGACCATCTGTTCGATTTTCTCAAGTTCTTCTTTCGTCACTTGTCCGAAATGGGAGAAGTCGAAACGGAGCCGATCCGGGCCAACATAAGAACCTGCCTGATTGACATGCTCCCCGAGCGCTTCTTTCAACGCTTTATGGAGCAAATGCGTCGCAGTATGGTTGCGGATGATCAGCTTCCTAGCCTGTTCATCGACTTCCGCCCGGACTGCTACCCCTGCCGTCATTTCACCGGAACGGATGACAGCAGTATGCAGGTTTTGGCCATTCGGTGCTTTTTGGACGTCTTTGACATCGGCTACGAACGTTTCACCGACAACAGTTCCCTTGTCCGCCACCTGGCCGCCGCTTTCCGCATAGAATGGTGTCCGATCCAGTATGAATTGGACTTCCGCCCCTTCAGCTGCCTGATCGGCGGTGTTACCATCCTGCAAGAGCACAAGCACGGTTGCTTCGCAGGACAGTTGATCATATCCGATGAATTCACTGGACTCGTGGATTTCCCCGAGCACACCGGATTGGACGTGCATCGAATCGACATCTTGGCGGGCGGCACGTGCGCGGTTCCGCTGGTTCTCCATCTCAGTCTCGAAGCCTTCCCGGTCGACAGTCACCCCTGCTTCTTCTGCAAATTCCTCCGTCAATTCGAACGGGAAGCCATATGTGTCGTAGAGGCGGAACGCATCCGCTCCAGGAACGATGGATGTACCGTTCGCTTTTGATTTTTCGATGACACCCGAGAGGATGGCCATTCCTTCCGTCAATGTTTCATGGAAACGGTCTTCCTCGTTTTTAATGACTTTCATAATGAATTCTTGTTTCTCTTTCACATCCGGATAAAAATCGTCCATGATCTCGCCGACGACCGGCACAAGATTATACATGAACGGTTTTTCGATTCCCAGCTGCTTAGCAAAGCGGACTGCCCGGCGCAACAATCTGCGGAGGACATAGCCGCGCCCTTCATTGGACGGCAAAGCTCCGTCACCGATCGCGAAAGCCACGGTGCGAATATGGTCGGCAATCACTTTGAACGCCGTATCCTTCTCTTGATTCTCTCCGTACTTCACGCCGGATGTCTTTTCGATGGCATACATGATCGGCATGAACAGGTCCGTGTCAAAATTCGTCGGCACGTCTTGAATGACCGATACGATCCGCTCCAGCCCCATTCCTGTATCGATGTTCTTCTTCGGAAGCGGCGTGTACGTATGATCAGGATTATGGTTGAATTCTGAGAAGACGAGGTTCCAGATTTCCAGATAACGCTCATTCTCCCCGCCCGGATATAGTTCCGGATCGGAAAAATCATCCCCATAGGATGGGCCCCGGTCGTAGAAAATCTCAGAGTTCGGTCCACTCGGGCCTTCCCCGATGTCCCAGAAGTTCCCTTCCAAGCGGATGATGCGTTCTTCCGGAATGCCGATTTGATCGCGCCAAATCGCATAGGCCTCTTCATCTTCCGGATGGACGGTAACCGATAGCAGTTCCGGGTCAAAGCCGATCCATTTTTCGTTTGTCAAGAAATCCCATGCACGGATGATAGCTTCTTCCTTGAAATAGTCCCCGATGGAAAAATTCCCGAGCATCTCAAAGAACGTATGGTGCCGTGCCGTTTTTCCAACGTTCTCGATATCATTTGTCCGGATCGATTTTTGGGCATTGACGATCCGTGGATTGTCCGGGATGACTCGTCCATCAAAATACTTTTTCAAAGTCGCGACACCGCTATTGATCCACAGCAAAGACGGATCGTCGATTGGGACAAGCGGTGCGGATGGCTCTACACTATGCCCATGCTGCTTGAAGTATTCCAAGAAAAGATTGCGTATTTCTGCAGATGTGAAGTTTTTCATTTTGTAACCCTCCAATTTATGAATATTGTAGAACGATTTTTCGGCAATAAAAAAATCCTCCCCCTCGTATACAAGGGGCGAGGATTTTCATCTCGCGGTACCACCCTACTTATCGGCAAAGATATTATCGCCGATCTCTTTGGAAGCCTTAACGCGGCGAAACGGCAGGGATGAGCTGCACTCAGGAGTAGCTTTCCGTCATATCGGCAAGGAAGCCCTTCCAGCCTAGGGGCCTCTTTCTGCACAAGCCAAAGCATGCGTACTTTCTCCGTCATCGAATTTCTTATGAATATCTGGATTATAGATAAGTTTGAGCGTGATGTCAATCCACGAATGACCTTACTCTTCAAGGAAAGCATAAGGCGTGATGCCTTGCATGCCGATCATCGGGTCGATGGAGATGAAGTTTTCAGCGGTAAGCTTATATTCCTTCGGTTCTGACATATCCGCTTCTTCGGCTTTCGGCTCCGCATCTAGCTGCTCGGTCTCCTGTTCGATAACCGAATCCCCATTCAGCCTTTCCTTGAGTGTCGTTTGCCGCTGCATTTCATCTGTACGGAAGATTCCCATCTTGAATTCTTCCGGCTCCCCGCAGAGGATCAAGAAATTCTTAGCACGGGTGATGCCTGTGTATAACAGGTTCCTGCGAAGCATTTTACGATGGCTGCGGACGACCGGCATAATGACGATTGGAAATTCGCTGCCTTGCGATTTATGGATGGAACAGCAATAGGCAAGGGTGATCTGGGTCAGGTCGCTCCGCTCGTACGTCACCTCGATCCCATCATAGGAGACGACGAGCAGCTCTTTTTTATCGATCGTTTCTTTCGCTTTGATGATGGCGATCACTTCACCCATATCACCATTGAACACATTGCTCTCCGGTTGGTTGACCAGTTGAAGGACCTTATCCCCGACCCGGTAGACCGCGTCTCCAAACACGACCTCTTTCCGGTCGGGAGCGGGAGGATTGACCATTTCCTGTATCATTTTATTCAAGCCGTCGATGCCGGCGGGGCCTTTGTACATCGGGGCTAGAACTTGTATATCCTTGATTGCATGCCCTTTTGATAGGGCGTTGGAAATGACCTGCTCGACGACTTCCAAAATCCGTTCGCTATCCGCTTTGATGAACGAACGATCGGATGTCTTCGCAGCAATATCTCCGGACCATTCGGAACGTTTGATCATATGAGCCATTTCGATAATAGTCGACCCTGCGCTTTGCCGATAGATCTCCGTCAATTCCACGACAGGGACTTTGCCGGACTCCAATAAATCCCGAAGCACTTGACCTGGGCCTACGGGCGGCAACTGATCTTGGTCCCCGACAAACAGCAATTGGACATCATCCGGCAACGCCTTTAACAGTTGGTGGGCCAGCCACGTATCGACCATCGACATTTCATCGATGATGATCAGGCGGCCTTCCACCTCCCGCTCCACTTCTTCTTCCTTCTCCTGCCCGGTGAAACCGAGCAGCCGGTGGATCGTCATGGCAGGCAGACCGGTCGATTCGGACATCCTTTTCGCCGCCCGTCCAGTCGGAGCCGCCAGCACGATCGGGAAGGGCTCCTTCTTTTTCGCATACTCTTTCGGGTCCAATGAAAGCCCGTGCAGTTCCGCGTACACTTCAACAAGACCTCGGATGACCGTCGTCTTCCCGGTCCCCGGTCCGCCCGTCAAGATCATCACGGGAGAATGAAGAGCCGTCTCAATCGCCGACACTTGCGTTTCTGCATAATTGACCCCGAGACGTTCTTCGACTTCTCCGACAGCTTTCCTGATCTCGGAAGCTGGGAATTGGTCCGCCACCTCATTTTCCATGATACGGGCCATTTTCGATGCGATGCCGAGCTCGGAGAAGTAAAGGGAGGGAATATACAATTTCCTGCCTTCCGCAGACAATTTGCTTTCCTCTACAAGCTCGATGATCGCTTGTGAGATCGTTTTGAACGGGATATCGATCGGCTGGCTCATTTCCAAGATGCGTTTGACGTCGGGTAAAACCTCTTTCGCCTCCAAATAGACATGGCCCGCCGCTTGCACAGATTGGTTCATTGAATGGAGGATCGCCGCTTTGACCCTGGAAGGATGAGCACCTGTAATTCCGAGATTTTTTCCGAGCTCATCCGCCCGTTGGAAACCGACGCCTTCCACTTCCTCGATCAGGCGATATGGATTTTCATTTAACAATTCGATGGACTCTTCCCGGTATGTCTGATAGATCCGCATGCTGATCTGGGGTCCGAAACCCCATTCATTCAACTGAATGATCGTCCGTTCCATCCCCATATTCTGTTGCAATACTGTCACCAGCGTCTCTTTCCGCTCGTCCGATAGACGGGGAATCGTGTCGAGGACAGACGGATCGTTCATGATTTTCTTGATGGCGTCTTTGCCCAGTTTCTTCACGATTGTATCCGCCGTCTTCAATCCGATGCCCGGAAAAAGATCGCCCGATAAGTAATGGATCAGGCCGGTCTCGGTGGACGGCATCTCCTTCTCGAAGGTCCAGACGTCAAATTGCAAGCCGTAGGATGGATGAGTGACGAGCCCGCCTGTGAAACGGTATTCTTCATCCTCATTCAATTGTGGGAAGTTCCCTTTCACGATGATCTCTTTCTCAGAATAACCGCAATTCGTTTCACGGACTTTCAGTTTCAGGATCGTGAATAGGTTATCGGGATTATGGAAGATGGTGACGACCGGGCGCCCCCTCAAGAAGATTTCCTCCGTCTCTCCACTCATCTCCATCTTCCCTCCTTTCTTACACTTCAGCTAAGCGAACTGCGAGTGGTTCGATTTGCCGTATTTCTACGCAATTCGCAGAAATTAAGACATCCTGTATAGAACGCCCCAGCATCAGATGCACTATTGGTTTTGCTGAATCATGTTAAAAATATTTCGCGCTTCCATATGGTCCGGTTCGATTGTAAAGGCTTGTTCCAGATGACGGAGCGCATCCTCTTTCCGATTCGTCGAGACGGCATAGACAATGCCTAAATTGTAATGAGCATCTGCATTTTCCTCGTCCAGTTCCAGAACGAAACGAAATTCATCTGCGGCTTCAACAAACAATTCCAGCTTCGCAAGAAGGATTCCATAGGATAATCGGATTTCCAAATCCCGCGGCGCCAGTTCCGCCGCTCTTTGCAAATAAGGCAATGCCAATTTATCGTTGGATGAGCGCTCCAAGCTTTTTCCGAGCATGAAGTACGCATCCGCGTCCTCCACGCCCTGGCGAACCGCCTTCTCATACAATGTCGCTGCTTCGGCGTATCGCTCCGCATTGTAATACAGGTTTGCAAGCCCGTAATAGGCGGTCCCCGCCTCTTCGTCCAAGGTAATTGCTTTTTGGAAGAACGGCTCGGCTTTTTCGATATCCCCGAGCGATGCAAAAACATTGCCCAAGTTGATATAGCCGACCGGATCTTCAGGTCGCTCCTCCACTGCTTTCATGAAAGATTCCACTGCTTTTTCCAGCTCACCGTCCTGTAAGGCGGCGATCCCGATTTCATTGTATTTCATTACGCATTCCCCTTATCCGACATAATCGAGCTGGTGCCCATTTTTGATGACCGTATCGATTGTCCCGCCGCCGAGGCATTCTTCCCCATCATAAAAGACGACTGCTTGTCCCGGTGTAATGGCGCGTACCGGTTCAGCAAAGTGGACAAGTGCCTCTTTGTCCCCGGTCATTTCAACCGTCACTTTCGTATCCGGCTGCCGATAACGGAATTTCGCCGTGCACTCGAACGTTTCCGGCAGCTCGCGCGCTGTAGCGAAACTGATGTTGATAGCGGTCAAACTGTCCGAATAAAGTGCATCGTTATGGAAATTCTGGCCGACGAGCAGGACGTTTCGCTCAAGATCCTTTCCTAAGACGAACCAAGGATCCCCTGCCCCACCGATGCCGAGCCCATGCCGCTGCCCAATCGTATAATACATCAAGCCATCATGGCGTCCGACTGTCTTCCCTTCCATCGTCTGCATTTCCCCGGGTTGTGCCGGCAGATATTGGCCAAGGAATTCCTTGAAATTCCGTTCACCGATGAAGCAGATGCCGGTGGAATCTTTTTTCGAGGCAGTCGTCAACCCCGCTTCCTCCGCTTTTTTACGGACATCGCTCTTGTCCAAATGACCGATCGGGAACATCACTTTTTGCAGCTGCTCTTGGCTTAGTTGATTCAAAAAGTATGTCTGATCCTTATTTGTGTCTTTTCCGCGGAGCATGGCAACGCCGCCTTCCGCTTCGACGACTTGGGCATAATGGCCCGTCGCCAAATAATCAGCACCTAGGCTCATCGCGTGATCCAGGAATGCCTTGAATTTGATTTCCTTATTGCACATGACATCGGGATTCGGCGTGCGCCCTGCTTTGTATTCTTCCAGGAAGTAGGTGAACACTTTATCCCAATATTGCTTTTCAAAGTTGACGGCATAGTACGGGATGCCGATTTCGTTACAGACGCTGATAACATCCTCATAATCTTCGGTCGCAGTACAGACGCCGAATTCATCGGTGTCATCCCAGTTTTTCATGAAAATGCCGATGACGTCATACCCTTGTTCTTTTAATAGTAATGCCGCGACTGATGAATCGACGCCGCCCGACATGCCGACGACGACACGGGTATCAGCCGGAGCTTTTGAAGTTCTCATATGTTTTTCATCCTTTTTTCATTCATTTCACAAGTCGGTTTACGATATCGGCCGTTTTAACAGCCGCTTCCCGTATCGCTTCCTCATCCAGTCCCAAACCGAAGCTGAAACGGACAGCATTGCGTAATTTTGGGGAGCCTTCGCCGAACATGGCCGTCAATACATGAGACGGATCCAAGGAGCCGGCAGAACAAGCCGAACCGCTGGAAACCGCGATACCGGCCATATCCAAGTTTACAAGCAATGACTCGATATCTGTTCCAGGAAAGCTAATGTTGAGTATATGAGGCAGCTTATCTACCTCGGCTGCATTCTCTTCATACGCCACTTCTTTTTCATCCAGGATCGTTTTAAGGATCTGAGCGTAGTTCCCATACTTCTTGCGGTTGTCTTCCATGGACTCTTGTGCAATGGAAACGGCTTCCGCAAAAGCCGCAACAGCCGGTAGGTTTTCCGTGCCGGCCCTCCGTTTCCTCTCCTGTCCTCCCCCGAATAGGAGCGGGGCCGTTTTCAGCCCTTTCCGTTGATAGAGGAAACCGATCCCTTTCGGACCATTCAATTTATGAGCAGTTACGGATAACAGATCGACTCCCAGTTCATCCACATGGAGTGGTACGATTCCATAAGCTTGGACCGCATCGGTATGAAAAATCGCTTGATGATTTTTCAAAACCTCTCCGATTTCCCGGATCGGTTGGATCGTGCCCACCTCGTTATTCCCGAACATGATTGACACCAAGATCGTCTTGTCTGTCAATGCCTCCTGCACTTGCCGCACATCGATTTGCCCTTTTTCATTCACCTCTAAATAGGTGACGTCATACCCTTGTTCTTCCAATCGTTTGCATGATTCCAAAACGGCAGGATGTTCGACAGTTGTCGTGATAATATGATTGCCCGCCTCTTTCATTACGGCAGCCGTCCCAAAAATCGCTATATTGTCGGCTTCCGTCCCACCTGAAGTGAATATGATTTCGGTAGGCTGAGCATGGATGGAAGCAGCTAACACTTTCCGCGATTCATCCAGCAGTTTCCGCGCTTCCCGGCCGTAGCCATGGATGCTGGAAGGATTGCCAAATGCAGTTTCCAGCATTTCCACATACACTGCCCCGACTTTTGGATGGACCGGAGTTGTGGCCGCATGGTCTAAATAAATTGAGTTCATTTCCAATACTCCTTCTTAAATATAGAACATATAGCCGTCGCTGATCGGCTCATTCTCGGATTCCATCAGATCTCGGATTGTCGTCTTATCCAACACATCCCGGACCGCGTCCCCGATCCGCTTCCATAATTCCTGTTGAGGAATATCCGTTTCATCCAATCCTTCGACGACTTGGATTGGCCCCTCCAAAATGCGGATAACGTCACCCGCTGTAATCTCTTCTGGCTCCTTGGCCAGCATGTAGCCACCATAAGCCCCTCTGACACTTTTGACGATTCGGTTGTTCCGTAATGGTGGGATCAGTTGCTCCAAATAGGCTTCGGACAAGTTCTGCTCCTCCGCTATTTTCCGGAGCGGTACAGGTCCCTGTCCATATTTCGCCCCTAGCTCGACGACAACTGTCAATCCGTAACGTCCTTTAGTTGAAATTTTCATAATAAATCCCCCGCCCTTTTTTATGCTTTCACTTCAAAATAGTATAGCATAAGAGAGCGAAAACCTGCTGAAAATGATATTTACTAAATGAATATGTATAATGAAGGAACAGACGTACGAGGAGTGATCATATTGCATAATGAACCGTTGGCCTTTCGGATGCGGCCGAAGAATATCGATGAAATCGCCGGTCAACAGCAAATTATCGGCCCCGACACGGCCCTCTACCGGATGATCAAGAACAGCCATGTCCCTTCTATGCTACTTTACGGAGAGCCGGGAATCGGAAAGACGTCACTCGCCCATGCAATTGCCGGCACGAGCGGACTTCCCTTCATCGCATTGAATGCAACGACGTCCGGGAAGAAAGACGTCGAGGATGTCGTGGCAGAAGCGCGGATCACCGGAAAAGTCCTGCTATTTTTAGATGAAATCCACCGTTTCAATAAATTACAACAAGATACGTTATTGCCCCATGTCGAAAATGGCGCCATCACCCTCATCGGGGCAACGACTGAAAATCCATTCCATGACGTCAACCCGGCCATCCGTTCACGATGCGGGGAAATCAAACAATTATCCCGGCTGGAACCTGACGACGTATTGGGATTATTGGAACGCGCATTAGCGGATCCAGACCGTGGCTTGGGCAAGATGGAAATCGTCATTTCCGACGAACAGCTTCGGAAAATTGCGGAAGGAGTCAACGGGGACGCAAGAAAAGCGCTGACAGTCCTGGAATCTGTCGTCAATGCCAGCGATGAAGAGGACGGGAAAACGATTGTGGAAGATTGGCTCGTCGATAATCTGATCGGACGGGTCGGCCTGTTCGGGGATAAGAAAGGCTCTCATTTTTATAATCTATTATCCGCTCTCCAAAAATCGGTACGAGGGAGCGACGTCAATGCGGCCATCTTCTACCTCGCCAATCTTTTGGAAACGGGGGACCTCGTCGCGGTTTGCAGAAGGATGCTCGTCATGGCCTATGAAGATGTCGGCCTCGCTTCCCCGGAAGTAGCGCCCCGTGTCTTGGCGGCAACGGAAGCGGCCGTACGCCTCGGCATGCCAGAAGCCCGCATTCCGCTGGCCAACGCAGTCATCGAGATGTGCCTCGCGTCCAAATCGAACTCCGCCTACAAAGCAGTCGATGCGGCCATCAACGCCATACATAAAGGACAAACCGGAGATATTCCGCTGCATCTGCGGGATACTCATTACGCGGGAGCAGCTGAACTCGGGCATGCCGGTTACCAATATCCACATGACACGCCGATCGGTTCCTTCGGTGGCTGGATCGACCAGCAATATTTGCCCGACGCCATCCAAAACGTGGAGTTTTATTCCCCTGTAAATGCCGGGGAGGAAAAAAGATTGGCCGCCATTTATGACAGGCTGAAAAACTTCCGGAAATGAACAAATGTGCGCGCTGCCTGTTTATTGAGATTCGTAGTCTAAGTCTGGGGCTGGCTGACTCGCATCCTACAAAAGCATTCGAGACCTTTAGTACCTAGGGCACGCCTGATTAGGATGCTATTTACAGACTCATAAGTTAGACGAAAACAGGAGGCGTTCCGAGTTCTCGGATTGCCTCCTGTTTCCTTATAAAATATATTGATCGATCTTCAAAACGAGTTCAGCGATTTCAGGTTTACTTACCTGGTCATTTGCGCCGACGCTTTCCCCTTTATGTTTCAGATCATCCGTAATGAGAGATGAGAAAATGATGACTGGCAGAGTTGCCAAGTCTGCATTGTCCCGGATCCTTTTCGTGAAATGATGTCCATCCATTTGGGGCATCTCGATATCCGTGATCACCAATTGGACCTCGTCTGTCACTTTTTTGCCGCTTGCCACGATGCTTTCCAAATAATCCAGTGCATCTTTTCCATTTTCAAAAAACTCCAGATTGACGTATCCAGCTTCTTTTAGTGTATTGTCGAGCAATTTTCGAAGAAGCGGTGAATCCTCGGCACAAACGAGCCGTTTATCGGAGCGTTCCCGTTTGCCCAATTTTTTCACTTGATCGATCCGAATACCGGTCTCCGGGCTGATATCCAAAATGATTTTCTCGAAATCGAGCAGCAGCAACATATCGCTGCCCCGTTTGATGACGCCGATGACTTGTGAAGATTCGGCAGAGTAGATATCGGATGGTTTTTCGATTTGGTCCCACGAAATCCGATGTATCTGTGTCACATTATGAACATGGAACACGACTTGCGTCTTATTGAATGCGGCGACGATATATTTTTCATCGCTTTTGTTGGAAGACGGCGGCATGCCCAGCACTCTCTCCATATTGATGACCGGCAACACTTCCCCGCGCAGTTGGATGATGCCTTCGACGGCCGGGTTGGCATGTGGGATCGGCGTGACTTTCATCGGCATGATGATCTCTTTTACTTTGATGACATTGATGCCGTACCGGTTGTTCCCCATCTCGAATTCGATGATTTCCAACTCGTTTGTACCGCTTTCCAATAAAATATTCGTCTGCTGTGACATCGCGTTCATTCCTCTCAATTCAATTCCATTTGTACCAAAGTTACTAGGCTTAGATTATGAGAATAGACCTATTTGGTTTGATTGTATCATGTTTGCCTCTTTACACAAGATGGTAATTCTGTTCGTTTTCGTCGAAATTCGGAACTTTAAAAACTTTATTTCGTAAGGTTCCGGATTTTCTCCGGTACCTGAATCGCATCGACATCATTGAAATAGCTATAGGTCGCATTGACTTTATGTCGTGTCCGGTGAGAGTCACGGCCGACATAAGTGGTTGTATCGGTCAACATTTTGAAATCCGTCACAAAAAAGGTATTGCGGTCCACTACAATTTCAAAATCCAGCCGTTCCACTAATAGAAACGCCTTGTCATCTTGAAATGCCCCGCCATATTCTGGCCCCAGCTGCTGGCTGAACTGCTCGAATTGATCTTTCGTCATAGTCAACGTCAGTGCATATCCATAATCGGCCGGTTCCAATTCAAACTCATCCTTGAAGTTTTCGAATAAAGAAAGATCCATTGCCGGATTGATATATCGATAGATCGACCCGAATGTCTCCGTCAAAAGGAAAGGGACTTCTTCCCACTCCGACTCCTTCCCGTCCTTACCGAATAGACGATCATCAATGCGGTATAATTCCACATCCCCCGGTTCGGTTCCAGTTTGTGAAATACGGACAATTTGATGAAGGAGGGACGGCTGAGAAGTGTAAACTGATTGGATGTCATATTTTGTTGTTTTTTTCTGTTCCGGATCGACTGGCGCCGATAGATTTTCGATGGCAAAATGGGCTTGGACATCCTTCAGATCGCTGGAAGCCTCCATTGATTTTTCAAAGACATCTTTCGCGGTCAAGCTTTTGTTGGCTTTCACTTGAGTGCATCCCGCCACTGCGAGAAGAAGCACTCCAAGCATCATGAACTTGAGCATACTTTTCAATTTGAAACTTCCTTTCTACGAACAATACACTCATTTTACTTTATTTTAAAACCGATGTCACGGTGAGGTTGTTTATTGACGGATACTCCGGATGTGTTAGGGGCGATTTATGGAAATATACATAGCCAACAAGCCGTTGCTTTCCGTTTCAAATTTTGTTTGCGACGTAAGCGCAGTGACAGAAGAAGGCGGACGCTTTCCGCGGGGCGCGGGTGAGTCAATCGAACTGCGAAGGGTTCGATTTGCCGTGTTTCTGCGTATTTTGCAGAAATTAAGGCATCCTTCTTTTTCAAACTACACCTTTTATGGAAACAAAGGCTGCTGCCAAACGCTTCGCTTTTTGGCGCAAAAGCCGTTCTCCGTAACGGCTTTTCCTGCGGAGTCTCACCATTCGTGCTTCACCCCGCAGGAGTCGCCGCCTTCCACTCCAAGCAACTAAGAGTTCGAATACAAATCATTTGTTCATTCTATATAGAAAAAAGCACAAAAAAACCCCTTCCCGTCAATCGTGACGGTGAAGGGGCAATCGAACAAGTATATGAATCTTACCCTCGGACTTGGCCGGTGCCGGTGATGACAAACTTGCTGGATGTCAATGCGTTTAGCCCCATTGGTCCGCGGGCATGCAGTTTCTGGGTGCTGATGCCGATTTCCGCGCCATATCCAAATTCGAATCCATCGGTAAAGCGCGTGGACGCATTGTGATAGACCGCTGCCGCGTCTACGCGGTTCAGGAAGGCCGCGGCTGTCGCTTCGTCATCCGTGATGATTGCTTCGGAATGTTTCGTGCCGTATTGGTGGATATGGTCGATTGCTTCAAAGACATCGCCCACACATTTGATGCGGACGGACAACCCTAAAAATTCGAAAGCCCAATCCGTCTCCTCCACACTTTTCACGTCCGGGCATGCTTGACGGACTGTTTCATCGCCATATACTTCCACACCTTTTTCCTGAAGCGCAGAAACAAGTGCCTTGCCGTGGTTTGTGAACCATTTGTTATGAACGAGTACGGTTTCAATTGCATTACATACAGATGGACGCTGAGTTTTGGCATTTAACACGATCGTTTCCGCCATATTTTGCTGAGCCGCTTCGTCTACGTAAATATGACAGTTTCCCGCCCCTGTTTCGATGACAGGCACTGTCGATTCCCGGATGACCGTCTCGATCAGCTGTTTTCCTCCTCGTGGAATCAGGACATCCAGATATTCGTTTAACTGGAACAATTCCTTCGCCGTTTCCCGGCTAGTGTCCTCCAGCAATTGGATGGCATCCGTTGGAATTTCGCTTTGTGCCAAGGCCGTATGGATCGATCGGACCAACGCCTGATTGGAATATTTCGCGGATGAACTTCCACGCAAAATCACTGCGTTTCCAGTTTTTAATGCAAGTGTCGCCGCATCGACAGTCACGTTCGGACGAGCCTCGTAGATCATGCCGATCACTCCAAGAGGAACCCGTTTCTTTTCGATGTTCAACCCGTTTTCCTTCGTAATCTTCTCCAATGTTTCCCCGATCGGATCCTTCAGATCAATTAGTAACCGGATGGCATCCGACATATCTTGGATACGTTGTTCATTCAATAAAATCCGATCCAAGACAGCATCCGTCAAACCTGCCGCCCGCCCGTCCAGCAAATCTTTCTTATTTTCCGCAAGCAAGAGTTCCTGGTCTTTCAGCAATTGCCCGGCAATCAATTCCAATGCCCTATTCTTTTCTTCCGTGGATACATCGACCATGACATAACTTGCTTCCTTGGCCGCTTTCCCTTTCAATTGAACTTCGCTTACTATGACTGCACTCATTATTATCCCTCCATATTCTTTTCAACTAACCCTTACATCTGGGGAACCCAGCGATCCCTATGAATCACTTCAATTGTCGGGGAAAGTACATCCCCCAATCGTTCCCGATTCCGTTTTTCAATCGTTTCCTTCAATTCATCGGATGAATACGTGACGACCCCTTTTCCAAGCAAGCCGCCTACTCCATACACTTCAACGACATCTCCTTTTTGGAAAGTGCCTTTCACCTTGAAGACACCGGCCGGCAGCAAGCTTTTTCCGTTGCAAAGGATAGCGTCTTCTGCACCCTGATCGACGAATAATTTCCCCGCCGACTCGGAGTGGAGTGCAATCCATTGCCGACTTGTATTGATTGTCGCATTGGCAGGATTGGAGATATACGTCCCATCCCCTTTTCCATCTAGTATTTCGATTAATTTTTCCGGACCGCTGCCGGTTCCTATGAAAATCGGAACTCCGAGGGAATGAGCTGTTCTAGCGGCGAGCAATTTCGACCGCATGCCGCCCGTCCCCACTTTCGAGCCGTTTTCATCAGCCCCCGCCAACAAGGCTTCGGAAATATCATCCAAAATGTCGTATCGCTGCGCGAGCGGATTCGTCCGGGGGTTCGCACTATAGATCCCGTTGATATCCGTTAAGATGATGAGCTGATCGGCATGAAGGAACCCGCTCACGAGCGCAGACAGCATATCATTGTCCCCGAATGTCAACTCATCGACCGAAACAGTGTCATTTTCATTAATGATCGGAATCATTCCCCGTTCCAACAATTCCGTCATCGTCGCAAAAGCATTCCGGTATCTTTCCCGGTTGGCGAAATCGCTCCTCGTCAATAAAATCTGGGCGGGAACGAGTCTGTAAGGCCGGAATTTTTCGATATAGGATTGTACAAGAAGGCTTTGCCCGACTGCCGCTGCCGCCTGCCGCCCTTTAAGGGTAACCGGTCTGGCCGGGTATCCGAGCGCCGCAAAGCCTGCCGCTACAGCACCTGACGAGACAACGATCACTTCATGTCCCGCCTGGCGCAGCGCCGCCAAAGCTTGGATATGATCATCAAACTTCGTGTTATCGATCTCTCCCCTATCATTCGTTAACGAACTGCTTCCTATTTTTACGACAACCCGTTGTTTACTCATCTCACTATCCCCTACCATATACCTAATAATAATATCTAATAATAAAAAAAGCCCATCCGTCCTGAATTGATCAGGACGAAAGAGCTTTACTTCCGCGGTACCACCATCATTGGATGCGCCAAAACGATGCATCCCCCTTGCTCCCGTTAACGTCGGGAATCACGCCTATGTTTTGCATAGGACTCCGAAGGCAGGTTCTGCAGATTGGCAGTGACGGAATCTTCCAGCTCATAAATCCCGCTCTCTGACACGCCATTTGTCCACATACTAGCCCTTCGTCTTCGTTCTTCTCAGCATTGCTGCTGGACTATTCTTTATTTTACTACATCATACATCAGAAGTTGGAATTGTCAAGAGCCTTCCTCAATGACATGAATAGAGTCCCTCACGTTTTATATGCAAGGTTTACATAATAATATTATTTATGCTTTATCTTTCACACGCTCAATATGAAGATCTTTCACGATATCATTCATAACCCAGCTCGCGCAGACAAGGCCGGCAACCGATGGAACGAACGCATTGGAAGCAGGCGGCATTTTTGCTTTCCGAATGGCTGCATCCGGCTTTCCGACCGTTTGAACGACGTCTTCGCGGACGACAATCGGACTTTCATCCGAAAACACGACAGGAACCCCTTTTCGGATACCGGCCTTCCGCAATTTAAGCCGGATCACTTTGGCAATCGGATCGGTATGAGTCTTGGAAATATCCGCAATCCGGAAACGGGTCGGATCCAATTTGTTCGCAGCGCCCATACTGGAAATGATTTTAACTCCACGCGCCACACATTGGGTAATGAGGTGGATTTTATAGCTGATCGTATCGGAGGCGTCAATGACATAGTCCGGCTTATAGCTGAAAAACTCGTCTGCCGTCTCTTCCGTGTAAAACATATGAAGGTCAATCACTTCGCACTCCGGATTAATATCGGCGATTCGTTCCTTCATAACTTCTGACTTGGAACGGCCAACTGTGGAAAGGTAAGCAACGAGCTGGCGATTGACATTCGTAATATCGACATCATCTTTATCGACGAGGATAATCCGGCCGATCCCACTCCTAGCACAGGCTTCGGCGGCAAACGAGCCAACTCCGCCGACACCGAGAATGGCGACGGTCGTTTCTTTCATGCGCCGGACTCCTTCGGTCCCGATAGCTAATTCATTTCTCGAAAATTGATGTAACAACTTGTATCCACCTCTCATTTTTTATGCCAGGCACGCAAATAAACCAGAATCTTCCGAATAGTTTTGGTGCCTGGCACCATTTTCACTTTTTCCCATTAAAAAGCCCCTCCGCGAACAGAGGGGCTATCATGTTTAACATTATAAATGAAGAATAAAGGCAAATCCCGAATGTGCCGTCTTTGAAGTATCGTTTTGAACCCGCACTCAGCAGGTGGGTGTCCTATCCGATTCTTCTGACGTCCCAGTGATGGGCATGTCATCTTAACCGGAATGCAGACTCCCGACGATTAAGATGTTCGGTCAAAACTGATTAGCAAATGACGAACACTTCAGGATTTGTATTATCTGTATCCTATCATATATCCAAATTCGATTCAACATTTTTACTAGAAGGTTTTTTTGTGGCAGTCTTCAAATTTCGACAAAATCATTTCTTCTTCGATGCGATTTGGATACCGAGTTCTGCAAGTTGTGCAGGATCGACTGCATCCGGAGCGGCTGTAAGCAGATCACTGGCACTTGCGGTTTTCGGGAATGCGATCGTATCCCGCAAGTTTGTTGAACCTGCCAAAATCATGACAATCCGGTCCAGACCGAAAGCGATTCCGCCGTGTGGAGGTGTCCCGTAGTCAAAAGCATCAAGAAGGAATCCGAATTGCTCTCTTGCTTGTTCGTCCGAGAAGCCGAGCGCATTGAACATTTTCTCTTGGACATCCCGTTCATAGATCCGGAGCGATCCGCCGCCCAGCTCATAGCCGTTCAATACAAGGTCATAAGCTTGCGCTTTGACAGTTTCCGGGCTATTCACAAGTTCGTCGACGTCGGAAGGTCTCGTGAATGGATGGTGCGCCGCATAATAGCGGCCATCTTCCTCGTCGTATTCGAATAACGGCCAGTCCGTAATCCATAGGAAATCAAATGTGGATTCATCAATCAAACCGAGCTCTTTACCGAATTTCAAACGAAGGGCTCCAAGGGCATCCGCGACAACCGATTTCTTATCCGCTACGAATAGCAGGAGATCCCCCGCTTCTGCTTCTGCCGCTGAACGCAATGCTTCCCCTTCTTCCCCTTGGAAGAACTTCGCGATCGGCCCTTTCATCCCTTCTTCGTCAACTTTCAACCAAGCTAACCCTTTCGCTCCATACACGGCGGCGTACTCGGCAAATCCGTCGATTTCCTTCCGGGTGTAGCGATCCGCCGCCCCCTTCACGTTGATCAGCTTTACTTGACCACCTGCTTCGATTGCGTTGGCGAACACTTTCATCTCAGTTTCTTTTACCACTTCTGAGACGTCAATCAATTCCAGGCCGAAACGTGTATCCGGCTTGTCGGAACCGTACCGAGCCATCGCTTCATCATAAGGCAGTCGTTTGAACGGGATTTCAATATCGATCCCTTTCACATCTTTCATGATTTTCTGCATGAGACGTTCGTTCATTTCCAAGATTTCTTCCATCGACAGGAAGCTCATCTCCATATCGATTTGAGTGAATTCCGGCTGACGGTCGGCACGGAGGTCTTCATCCCGGAAACAGCGTGCGATTTGATAATAACGGTCAAATCCCGAAACCATCAGCAATTGCTTGAACAATTGCGGGGATTGCGGAAGCGCATAAAATTCCCCTTCATGCACACGACTTGGTACGAGATAGTCACGTGCGCCTTCCGGAGTCGATTTGGTCAAAATCGGGGTTTCCACTTCCAGGAACCCTTCGTCATCCAAGAAATTGCGTACTGTTTTGGTAATGTCAGAGCGCATTTTGAAAGTCTTCGCTAATTGAGGACGGCGCAAATCAAGATACCGGTATTTCAAACGGGTTTCTTCGCCCACATCAGTTTCGTCTTCAATCATGAACGGCGGGTTTTTCGCTTCATTGATAATGTGCAGCTCTGTCACCTGAATTTCGATTTCCCCAGTTTCCAAGTTCGGGTTCTTTGTTTCCTCTTCCCGCTCGATGACCTTGCCTGTCAACTCGACGACATATTCATTTCGAAGCTTATCTGCAATTGCATGGGCCTCTTCGGAGAAGTCCGGATTGAATACTGCTTGAACGATTCCTGTCCGGTCCCGGACATCGACGAAAATGAGTCCGCCCAGGTCCCGACGTCTTTGCACCCAACCTTTCAATGTCACTTTTTCTCCAATTTGTTGTTCCGATAATTTACCGCAATAATGTGTTCGTTGCATTGCTCGTTCCGCCTCTCTTAGTTCAACTTCTCTTGTAGCATTGTCAAAATATCAGCCTGGGCCACTTTCTCTTGTGTGCCTTCCGCCATGTTTTTCATTTGGACCACTTTTTCTGCGACTTCGTCTTCCCCGATGACGAGGACAATCTTTGCGTCCAGCCGATCCGCCGACTTCATCTGTGCTTTCATTTTCCGGTCCATGTAATCCATATCCGAACGGATTCCTGCTGCGCGCAATTCACAGAGCAAGTTGAATCCCGGATGGCGTGCTGCATCGCCAAGCGTGACGATATAGACATCCAGTTTGGATGGATCTTCGAACGCGACCCCTTCCGCTTCCATCGCCAGGAGAAGGCGCTCGATGCTCATCGCAAAGCCGATCCCCGGCGCGGACGGCCCGCCGATTTCCTCAGCCAATCCGTTGTACCGGCCCCCGCCACATAATGTCGTGATGGCGCCGAACCCTTCGGATGTGCTCATGATTTCAAATGCCGTATGATTATAATAATCAAGGCCCCGCACCAAGTTTGCATCCACTTCATAGTCGATTCCGGCGTCTTTCAAATAGCTTTTCACCGCTTCAAAATAACGGATGGACTCCTCATTCAAATAATCCGCTAAAGATGGGGCACTTGCCATCAATGGATGTTTGCTGTCCACTTTGCAATCGAGGATGCGGAGCGGATTCTTCTCTAATCTTGATTGGCAATCCGCGCAGAACTCGCCGATATGCGGCTCAAAATGCGAGACAAGCGCTTTCCGGTGTCCCGCTCGACATTCCGTGTCGCCAAGCGAATTGATGACGAGCTTCAACTTCGTCAATCCGGCCCGCTTGTAGACATCCATCGCTAGAGCGATCAATTCGGCATCGATGGCAGGGTCTGCACTGCCGATCGCCTCCGCGCCAAATTGGACGAACTGCCGGTAGCGGCCAGCCTGTTGACGCTCATAGCGGAACATCGGCCCTGTGTAATAAAGCTTGACCGGCTGGTCGGGGTAACCGAACATTTTGTTCTCCACAAAGGAGCGGACGACAGGTGCAGTCCCTTCCGGCCGAAGTGTTAGCGAACGTTTCCCTTTATCCTCAAACGTGTACATCTCTTTTTGGACGACATCGGTCGTGTCGCCGACGAGCCGCTGAAAAAGTTCCGTCTGCTCAAAAATCGGCGTCCGGATTTCCTTATAGCGATATACGTCGCATAATTCGTCGATGACTTGCTCGACTTGCTGCCATTTCCACGATTCGGAAGGCAAGATGTCTTGCGTTCCTCTTGGCACTTTGAAATTCATCACTGTTTCCCCTTTCACGAGATCGACTTCAGGTAGAATTACATCAATCACGCCTCGGCGTGATTTCGTCCGGAGGCTTTGGGCCAACAGGAAGTTGGTCACTCAGACGTTGACGCAGGATGCGGCGGTTTTAGTCTGAGTTCCCCTATTCAACGGGATTTTGAACTCCCGCTGAATAAAGATAAAAAAAGCCCTCCTCCCTTGATAACAAGGGACGAGAGCTTTCGTTAGCTTCCGCGGTTCCACCCAAATTGACGCAATGATGCGCCCACTCTGAATCCGGATAACGGCCGGTTCCGTCTACACCTACTGAATCGGTCTCGTTCAGTGCAGAGCCTCGGTGGTGTTGTTCGTCATAACGTTCTGTAGGCGGGATTTCAGCCACGTCCTGCCCTCTCTTGTCAGCCCTGTTTATGAGTACTCTCCACTTCAACGGCAATAATAAATAGTATAACTGGTATCATCTTAATGATTCCTTGTGAAAGTGTCAACCTTTTTGGATTAATTGTAGTTTTTTCTGCCAGAACAATTTAAGATGGAAGGAAAGGAAGGTGATACTTTGTCGAAAACGAGCAAACGGATCATCCCGTTCACGATTCTCTTCAGTTTGCTGCTGTTTGTGCAATCCATACAGGCAAATGAAAACGAAGTCATTGTGGACGCCCCTTCATTGCATATCCGCTCAGGACCTGGACTGACCTACGATGTGATCGGTTCATTAAAAAAAGGCGATCGGGTGAAGATCCACTCCTCATCTGACGATTGGTATGAAATCAGCATCGGAAATGGTAACGGATGGATCGCCTCTTGGCTGACAGTTCCGGAAAATCATTCATCTGCTGAACAGACAACTATTGTTTCGCAAGTGGATGGCTTGAATGTCCGTACGGGCCCTTCCGTAGAATCGGCAGTTCTCGGACGATTGGAAGCAGGAGATGAAGGGATTCGAATCGACCAAGACGGCAACTGGGCAAAAATTGTAGCCAATGGCTTGGAAGGCTGGGTTCATACGGATTACATAACGGAAGCCAGTCCCCAACCGAAAGAGAACGCCGCTGATCCAGACGAAGGAACAGCAGAAGAACCGGAACCCGCTCCGTCAAAGGTTCCATCTGCCTCCAAAGAAATCCAGCCCGATACATACCTAGTTTCGGTCAATGCCCTCCATGTACGAAAAAAAGCAGATCAGTCTTCCAAGCAGATCGGCACAATTCAGCGGGGCGAAACTTACGCCATCAAGGAAATCCAGGGGAACTGGGTCCGGATTGTGCTTGATAAGAAGAAGGAAGGCTGGGTCTATTCATTCCATGGAACATTGCTAGCTTCCGAGACGGAAACTCATTCAACAGAAGATTCGGATGGTGCCGGCGGAGCCATGGTGACGATTTTGACAAACGGCACAAATATCCGGCAAGCGGCCACCACTTCTTCGGAGATTGTCAGACGGGCGGATGCCGGAGAGAAATTCCGCATTCTGGAAGAAAAGGACAATTGGTATACGATCGAGTTACCCGCGGGTGAGTCCGCCTATGTCGCTAACTGGGTCGTTTCAACAGATGAAGAACGGACCATCGCCGAAAACACTGGGAAGAAAAAAGCCGAGCGCGTGCCCGGTACGTTGAAAGGGCTCACCATCGTCATCGATCCGGGGCACGGAGGGAATGACAGAGGAACGACAGGCGCGCGGGGAACCGATGAGAAAGGGCTCACCATGCTGACATCCGAACTGTTGGCGGCGAAATTGAAAGCCGCTGGAGCCGATGTCATCATGACAAGGGAGGCGGATACCTACGTCTCGCTCCGGAAAAGGGTGGCCGTCAGCCATCAGCATGAGGCGGATGCCTTCATCAGTATCCATTATGACGCCAACCCCGATGCATCCATCCACGGGTTCACCACCTACTACACCCGTTCGGCCCATCAAGAATTGGCTGCAACGGTGAACGAAGGACTGGCGTCCACTGTGCCGTTGCGGGATCGCGGAGCCCAACCAGGAAATTTCCTCGTCCTGCGCGAAAATCGACAAAATGCCATATTAATCGAGCTTGGCTTCCTGTCGAATCCGAACGAGGAGCGGATCGTCACTTCCGACCTATTCCGCGAGCAAGCAACACACGGGATTTACAAAGGACTGCTTGAATATTTTAATGAATAATGATGGATTTGGTTGGGCGGAGATGGGGCTTGGGGGAAGTCCAGGTGTGTGGATGCTGGGGCGTCGGACTTTTAAGCGTGAGGCCAACTGTTATGAGCGCGGGCTCGTACTTATAAGCGGGAGACGGGATGTTATGGGCTCGGGACACGGATCCATGAGCGTGAGGCCGGATGTTATGAGTGCGGAACGCGGATTTTATAAGCGCATGACAGGATGTTATGAGCGTAGGGGCAAGAAGTTTATGAGTGTGAAAAAATTATGCAGCCGAACCACCGCAGTATGACGCTTTACACAAGCCATGCACCGACCCCAACACCCCATCGACATAAAAAGGTTGTTTCATCGGTCCTGTAGCGGACTGGTGAAACAACCCTTTTCATTTTGATTCTACGATAATTGTTACAGGACCATCGTTTAGCAGTTCGACGTCCATCATGGCGCCGAAAACGCCGGTTTCTACCTTCAAGCCTTCCTCCCGCACCCGATCGTTGAAATAATGCCAGAGCGGTTCGGCTTGCTCCGGGCGGGCCGCCTCGATGAAACTGGGACGCCGCCCTTTTCTCACATCCCCGTACAAGGTGAACTGGGAGACGGATAGGATGGCGCCGTCCACTTCCTCGATAGAGCGGTTCATTTTCCCCTCTTCATCTTCCCATAGACGGAGGCCCGCTATTTTCTTCGCGACATACTCCATATCCGCTTCCGTATCCGAATGGGTGATGCCGACGAGCAGGACATATCCCTTTTCAATTGAACCGGTCACTTCCCCGTCAACGCGGACGGTTGCCGGACCGGACCTTTGCAACACGACTCTCACTATTTCTACCTCCGATCAGTTAATGACCCGTTGCACGGAATAAATATCCGGGATTTGCTTAATCCTGTCCACGATCCGATACAAATGGGTAATATCCGTGATCTTGATGGTCATATGAATCCTGGCGATTTTATCCTTATCGGCCTTGCCGCTCACGGCGACAATCGGCGTCTTCGTATCCGCCACGACCATCATCACTTCATTCAGCAAGCCTTGTCGGTCAAACGCGGAAATCTCGATGTCGACATGGAATTCTTTCTTGACGTTCGATTGACCGAGCGCCCATTCAACGTCGATCAGCCGATCGCTGTCCTCTTCCTCTTCCGCGTGAATGTTGGGACAATCCGTCCGGTGCACGGACACACCCCGTCCTTTTGTAATGAACCCGACAATGGAATCGCCTGGGACCGGGTTGCAGCACTTCGACAATCGGATAAGCAAGTTATCGATTCCTTTAACAATGACCCCCGATTCTGTCGTTTTTTGGTGTTGCGGGGATTTCATGTCGGAAACGATTTTATCGATTGTATCTTGCTCTTCCCGTTTTCTCCGGATTTTCTCCGCCATCCGGTTTACGACTTGCTGTGCCGTGACGCCATTAAAGCCTACAGCGGCGTACATATCTTCTTCCGAGGTGAAGCTGAACTTTTCAATCGCCCGATTCATATTCTCCGGCGTCAAAATTTCTTTTATGTCGTAATCTTGCGCTTTGATTTCTCTTTCAATCAATTCTCGGCCTTTATTAATATTTTCTTCTCGCAGCTGCTTCTTAAAGTATTGCCTGATTTTATTTTTCGCTTGAGACGTATTTGCGATCTTCAACCAATCCCGGCTTGGTCCGAAAGATTGATTGGAAGTTAATATTTCGACAATATCCCCTGTATGTAGCTCGGTATCTAGCGGTACGATTTTTCCGTTCACCTTCGCCCCGATTGTCCGGTTGCCGACTTCCGAGTGGACGCGATAGGCAAAGTCGATTGTCACGGAACTGGCCGGCAGTTCGATGACATCCCCATCCGGCGTGAACACGTAGACCATATCGGAAAATAAATCGAATTTCAACGATTCCATGAACTCTTCGGCATTGGAAGATTCGTTTTGGAACTCGAGAATTTCCCGGAACCATGTCAGTTTCGAATCGATATCGCTTGGATTTCTATTTGTGGACTTTCCTTCTTTATAGGCCCAATGTGCCGCCACACCGAACTCGGAAATTTTGTGCATCTCTTCCGTCCGAATCTGGACTTCCAACGGATCCCCTGCTGGACCGACAACAGTCGTATGGATCGATTGGTATAAGTTTTGCTTGGGCATGGCGATGTAATCTTTGAATCTTCCGGGCATCGGTTTCCAAAGTGTATGAATGATGCCTAAGACGGCATAGCAGTCCTTGATGCTGGAAACGAGGATCCGCACAGCGAGCAAATCATAAATCTCGTTGAACTCTTTTTGTTGCATCGCCATTTTTCTGTAAATGGAATAAAGGTGTTTCGGGCGTCCTGAAATATCGGCTTCGATTCCAACAGTTTTGATTTCGGAGCGGATCGTATCCATGACATCTTCCAAGTACTTTTCCCTTTCCACCCGTTTCCTCTTCATCAGGTTCACAATGCGGTAATATTGCTGCGGTTTCAAATAACGGAGTGCGATATCTTCCAATTCCCATTTGATCGCTGAGATTCCTAGTCGATGGGCTAATGGAGCGAAAATCTCGAGCGTTTCCGCCGCAACACGCCGCTGTTTCTCTTCCGACACATGCTTCAGCGTCCGCATATTGTGGAGCCGGTCCGCTAATTTGATCAAAATGACACGGATGTCTTGAGCCATCGCGACAAACATTTTCCGATGGTTTTCCGCCTGTTTCTCTTCTTTCGATTTATATTTCAATTTTTCCAGCTTGGTCACGCCGTCCACGAGCAGTGCGACTTCTTCCCCGAATTCCCGGATGATGTCTTCCCTGCTGACGCTCGTATCCTCTACGACATCATGGAGGAACCCGGCCGCGACCGTTTCAGGATCCATTTGCAATTCAGCTAGAATGCCCGCCACCTGGACGGGATGGAGAATATACGGTTCTCCTGAACTTCTAAATTGCCCTTCGTGTGCAGACTTAGCGGCTTCATATGCTTTCTTGACAAATTCGACGTGTTCTTCGTTCATATAAGAGGAGACCAACTCAAATATGTCGTCCGCTGTCATGTCACGATTTTTCGCCATTCTTCTACCCCTTTCGAACCGTTACGCAAAAAAATGATAATATTCTTATTGTATGTGTAATACTAGCCGAATGTAAAGAGTCCATGTATAGAAAAATCCTCCGTTGTTTCCACGGAGGACTAAGTATTGTCAATTTTTAATATGTGATTAACGCTCGTGAATTGTAACCTTGCAGTTTTTCACGCCCGTTCAAATAGGACAGTTCGATGATGAATGCGCAGCCAGCCACGATGCCGCCCAATTTCTCCACCAATTGGATAGTCGCGCCGACTGTCCCGCCGGTTGCCAGCAAATCATCAACAATCAAGACACGCTGACCCGGTTGGATGGCATCTTTATGGATTGTCAACGTATCTTTTCCATATTCCAGATCATATTCCACTGCGATGGTTTCGCGAGGCAATTTGCCAGGCTTGCGGACTGGAGCAAAGCCGACTTCCAACGCGTACGCTACCGGACAACCGATGATAAAGCCCCTTGCTTCCGGCCCCACGATGATGTCCGTCCCTACCTCTTTCGCATACTTGACGATTTCATCCGTAGCGTATTTATAAGCTTTACCATTATCCATAATCGTCGAGATATCTTTAAAGCTGATCCCTTCTTTTGGATAATCCGGGACAATCGTTACATATTGTTTCAAATCCATCAATTATTCCTCCCTGTCGATCCCATTCCGGATCGTCTCGAACCATTGCTTCAACTCGAAATAGGATGCATAAAGCAATCTTTTTTCCAATTCGATTTGCCGTTGTCTCTGTCGATAAGACGGCGCTTCCGCTAAATCCCGCTTGTCGGCAGTTTCCACGACGGAAGCCACACCATTCTCTATCTTAACAAATCCAAGCTCGGAAAACACCTGCGATATGAAATAAACGGTATCCTTTTTCCAACCCATATGTTTGGTCAGCAGATCCGCGTTTTGTTTCATATCGAAACTGCCCCGCTTTTTCAAAAAAGTGTAAAACCATCCAAACTGATCACGGCCCGGAATCCCATCAAAATACTTCGATTCGGGCTCGTGCAGATGGGCATAGATCCGGTCAGGAACAGTCGTCTGGATGACATGTTCCAACTCCGTCTTGGCATTCGGCATATCGAGCAGGACAACATTATCCGCTTCCTTTAATTGATCTTTCCCATAATGAAGGACGGAAATTCCTTGCATCGTAGAAGGCAGACGAGAGATGGTCCGATCCCGGAACGCGACAAATAAGGTATGCTCCAGCGGAATTTTCGGAAGCCAACGGGACGGTTCCCGAATGCCGCGCAAATCGAATAACTGCCAGTCATCCGAACGGACGTCTTCGATCAACAACTGAGGCTTCTTATGGCCGTTCCATTCATTCACCTGCAAGTCACCGACGAGGGATAACGTGATGTCCGGTGTCATATGATCCGCCATATGGCCGAACCGGAAACCGATCGCATCCAGCTTCCACTCTCCGTCCTGCAGCTCCAGCTTCAAATGGTTTTTATCCGCCCCGATTTGCCGCACAATTGCAGTCGTCAACTTTTCGATCATATAAGCTGGCTTTTCGAAACTCATCCCGAACGGGCGGAGGATTTCAAGCGATTCCAGCACATCCACATTGATTTCTTCCAATTTCAGCGGGACATCGATCACTTTTTCGGGAATCAGCATCTGTTCCGTCAAGACTTCCGCCGCCTGGGCATTCAAATTTTGGCGCAGGTCGTCGATATCATCGATGGACAAAGTCATGCCGGCCGCCATCTGATGGCCTCCGAAATGCGGTAGAAGATGTGCATTTTTGGACAGTTCCCCGAATAAGTCGAATCCCGAAATACTTCGTGCCGACCCTTTTGCCGTTCCCGCTTCCGGATCCAATGAAAGGACGATGGAAGGGCGATGATATTTCTCCGTCAACCGGCTGGCAACGATTCCGACGACCCCCGGGTTCCACCCTTCTCCTGCTATGACGAATACGTAAGGGATCTTGTCCCCATATGTGTCGGAGATCATCCGCTCTGCTTCCTTCGTAATAGTCGAAACGATGGCTTGTCTTTCTTTGTTCAACGAGTCCAGTTGCTCGGCCAATGCCATGGCGACCCCCTCATCGTCTGTCTTCAGGAGATCGACAGCAGGTTTTGCATCACCTAAGCGTCCTGCCGCATTGATCCGAGGGCCAATCGTGAAACCAATCGATTCTTCATTCAACCCGGCTTGCTCTGCACCTGCCACGCGGGCAAGCGCCTGGATGGCCGGACGTGTGGAGCGGCGCATGCGGCGGATCCCCTCCTTGACCAAATAGCGGTTTTCGTCCTGAAGCGGCACAAGGTCAGCCACCGTACCGATTGCGACTAGCTCGATCAAGTCATGAGGAATTTCCCCGAGCAAGGCACAGGCCAATTTAAACGCCACCCCGACGCCGGCCAATTCACCGAACGGATAGGAGCCTTCCGGGTGCCGGGGATGGATGACAGCATCCGCTGCCGGAATCGTTTCCCCGATTTCATGGTGGTCGGTGATGATCACATCCATGCCGAGCGATTTGGCATGGGCGATCTGATCGATTCCGGAAATTCCGTTATCGACTGTGATAATGAGCGATGCCCCTTGCTCATGCAGTTCCTCGAACAATTCTTGATTCGGCCCGTAGCCGTGTTGAAAGCGGTCCGGTATGGCAAAGAAAACATCTGCCCCCAGCCGCTCCAATGCCGTCGTCAAGACGGAGACGCTAGTCACGCCATCCGCATCATAGTCTCCATAAACAACGATCTTCTTCTGTTCAGAAATAGCGCGGCCAATGATATCAACTGCTTTGTCCATATCATGAAATAAAAACGGGTCATGCAAGCAGGTTTCATCCATATGTAAAAAAGCTTTCGCCTTGGTCGGCTCCGTTATTCCACGGGCAGCCAGAATTTTGGCATGGACAGACGGAATCTTGAGAGTCGATTGCAGCGTTTCGACAATCTCGTCATCCGGTCTACTAATCGTCCATCTTTTCTTTGATTCAATCAATTTGGTTCACATCCTTATCGTCATTATAACGGATGTCCTATGTATCTAAAAGGAAATACTATAACGAAGTAGAAAAGAAAAAAACTTTCCCGGACAGTCCAGGAAAGTTTAATTTGGTAGATTATTCAGCAGTTTTTTCATTGAGGTCGATGGAATCCGCTTCGAAAGGTTTGTAATATCGTTGAAGGCTGGCAATTTCATTTTGCTGGGCGGCAATGGTCGTTTCCTTGGCCGCCAGCTCTTTCTGCAATTCTTTGATACGGCGGTTGGAGCGGTAGGAGCGAAAGATGGCAACAAACCCGCTTGTCAAGGCACCGAGCAGGGCCGATCCTAAAATGACCAAGACGAGCGGCCACATCGCTGTGCCAAAAACATAATTCACTTCGACCGAATCCACATTGAAAACAGCGAAAACGGCAATCAAAATCGCAAATAAAAGTCCGAATAACAGAGTCCATTGGAATTTCACGGGATTTCCTCCTTTCGATGATGTGGATTATAGTCGGGGATTCATAGCTCTTGGTGGATGTTATCAGCGCTTCGTACAAGATATCAGCACGACGCACGACTTATCAGCACTTCACGCGAGATATCAGCACTCCGCACGACTTATCAGCACTCCACACCCCCAGTGCATAATAAAAAAACAGGGTATACCGTAGTATACCCTGTTCCCGAAGATGAAACGCATCGCCTGGTGGCCAGACGGGTGATTCCATAATCGATTAGACGACCGGTTCGTCCGATCCCCATTGTTTCTTCTCTTGTTTGACATTCAATGTGCCTTTGTCTTTCATTTGCCGCTTTTTCAAGTCAAACCAGATTTGAGCGGAAATGAAGATCGAAGAGTACGTACCAGCCAGCAAACCGATGAGCAACGCGATCGAGAAGGTTTTGATCGATTCAGCCCCTAGCAGCATCAAGGCGACGACAACGAATATGACGGTCAGCACGGTGTTGACGGAACGTCCCAATGTTTGACGGAGGGATTTATTCACGATATCGGCCAACTCATCCACATTATCGATGACGCCACGGCGATTCAAGTTTTCACGAATCCGGTCGAAGGTAACGATCGTATCATTGATCGAATACCCGACAATCGTCAGGACGGCCGCAATGAACGTGATATCCACTTCAAGTCGCAAGATGCTGAAGATGGCAACCATGAAGAAGGCATCGTGGAACAGCCCGATGATTGACGCGACCCCCATCCGCCATTCAAAACGGAAGGCGACATAGATGATGATACCTAATGCGGCAACCAAGAGCGCTTTAAACGCATTTAGCGCCAATTCTTCACCGACTGTCGACGAAACGGTTGAGATATTTGGTTCCGCGCCATACTCCGTTGCGATTTCCGATTTTAGTTTATTGATTTCTTCCTGCTTAAACTCTTCCTTGTATCGGACGACCCCGATATTACCCGTCTCACCAGAAATGACGATGTCACTCGACGGATGCCCGATTTCTTCCAAGTAGTCCGTCACAACTTCCTTCGTCAATGGCTTTTCCGCCATGATTTCAATACGGGTACCACTGGAGAAGTCGATGCCAAGATTCAATTTGAATACAGCGAGCATGATGATACCTGCTGCCAACAGCACTGTTGAAATTACATAAAATCGCTTCCGGCTATGAACAAAATCGAAACGGTCAAATTTTGTCGTAAGATCCAACGTTTCCATCTGTTCTTCCGGTGGATGGACACGGCTTTTGGAGATGCCGAACAGACCCGGCTTTCCATCAAGGGATCCACTATTGACTAGCAATCCAAGTAGTAACCTCGAACCCCAGACCGCTGTCAAGAAGCTGACAAGGATACTGATGATGAGCATCGTTGCAAACCCTTTGACCGAGCTTGTCCCGAAAATGAACAGCACAACTGCTGCCAGTAACGTAGTAATATTGGCGTCCAAAATGGCAGTGAAGGATGATTTCGCCCCGGCCAGGAAGGACGTCTTGACTGATTTTCCGACCCGCAGTTCTTCGCGAATTCGTTCATAGGTCAAGATGTTCGCATCGACGGCCATCCCGACACCGAGCATGAGGGCGGCGATTCCCGGCAATGTCAGCACACCATTAATCAATGTAAAGACAAGTAAAATCAAGTAGATATAAACCGATAAGGTGATGACAGCCACAAACCCTGGCAGTCTATAATAGAACAGCATGAATAGGAAAATGAGCGCAATCCCGACAATTCCAGCGAAAACCGTTTTGTTCAACGCCTGCTCACCGAACTGGGCACCAACCGAAGTGGAATAGATTTCTTCTAAGTGAACCGGCAAGGCACCGGCATTCAGAATCCCGGCAAGATGCTTCGTCTCCTCCACCGTAAAGCTACCCGAAATCTCTACATTGGACGATTGAATCGGATTTTGAACATAAGGCGCGGAGATGAATTTCGGGTTCGGTTTTTGGGCCTCTTCCCGGAATGAATCCTCGCCTTCCACGAAGTCGAGCCAGATGACCATAACGTTTTCCGGCTTCTTCTGTGAAATGAGCGTCGTCACTTCGCCGAATTTTTTCGGATCTTTCATTTCCAATGTGACAACCGGATTTCCGGTTTCTCCGAAGTTCGCTTTTGCTTTCCCTTCCTTAAGATCGTTCCCGTCCAAAATCAGGTTATCGTCAGCATCCCGGAACGTCAGATTCGCTTGTGTGGACAACAACTCACGGGCTGATTTCTGGTCTTCCACCCCAGCCAATTGCACGCGAATCCGGTTGTTGGACTCGATTTGGATGCTCGGCTCACTGACGCCGAGCACGTCGATCCGGTTCGTCAAGGCGTTCGCCGTGTCCTTCACCATGTCCTCCGTTATTTTTTTCCCATCTTTCAACGGTTCAACTTGGTACAAGACTTCGAATCCACCTTGCAAGTCGAGACCTAATTTGACATCTTTCACAATTGGATTGGCGGTCGATCCGATCAGTGACCCGAATAGGACGAGCAATAAAAGGAACGCGACAATCCGACCTCTACTTTTCATAAAACCATTTCCTCCTCATTCTTTGAAGCGTGCACCAGGTGCACTCTCTTCGAAAACAAAAGCATTCTATCTCGTAAAATCGCAAGTTCGACCAGTTTCCAGGAATCACTGTACTTCCGGATGAAAACGGCTCGGTAGTCCATCCGATCATATTTCCCGGATCCTTGTCAGATTTGCCCGATCACTACAGTTTAAAAAAACGCAACACGTCCATTATGAAACACGGGCATCCGCGTGTCAAATGGACGTGTACCTTTTTTATTAATTATTTTCGACTTTTTGCGGTGCCAGCAATGCTTGCAGTTCTTCACTGTTCAAATCGGAGAACCAATTGCCTTCACGCTGCTCTTCTATTTGGGTGAATGTCATGAATTCAGCGGGCGATATTCGGAGAATGTCCTTGGCGATTTCAAAGACGCGCATAGCGTCAACGTCTTTTTTGCGCCATTTTTTATGTACGCAATAGGTCCAGATTTCCTCTTCCGTCACAGAGGTGTATCCGTATAAATGAAGTTCGTTCTTCTTGCTTTGAAGCGCCGGCAACATATGGATAAAATGTTGTTCGAACTTGATCGCCATTGTCCCCTCCCCTTCCCGAGCAGTCGTAAGTGCAACAGAGCGTGCATACATTTATTGTATACGAAATGATCGGAAATGAGAAGGAGTTGTTCAAGTTGTCTTCATTTATCCGGGGAACGGTCGTGCTCATGGCCGCAGTCTTTTTATCGAAACTGCTAGGTTTTGTATATCGGATGCAATTCATGCGGGTCGCGGGTGAAGAAGCGGTCGGAATCTATATGACGGCTTATCCCGCGTTCATTTTTTTCCTATCGCTAGTTCAACTCGGTGTTCCGATCGCTATCGCCAAAGTGATTGCCGAACTAGAGGCGAAAGGGCAAAGCGCTAAACTCCCGGCCGTCATGAGGACAGCCACTTTCATTACCATCCTGACCGGCATGGTATTCATACCCGCCTCGGTTCTTTTCGTCCCTTATTTATCGGAGACGCTGCTCGGCAATGCCGCCTCTTCTCTAACGTTGTATGTAGGGATTGCCATCGTTCCGATCGCGGCTATCGGTGGACTGATCCGGGGCTATTTCCAAGGGATTGCCCGGATTGAAGAAACGGCCTGGTCGCAAATTTTGGAGCAAATCTGCAGAATCGCACTCATCACCTGGTTGCTCCCCTCAGTTCTGGTCGCCGATAATTCTGCAATGAATGCCGCCTACGCAATGGGGATTACATTGTTGGCTGAAATGCTCTCCGTCCTTTATTTACTCTTCAAATATTGGCAGAAGAAAAAGAGAGTCCCGCCAACTAAGGAAAAGCCGGATCGCTATCCGTTCGAGCCGTTGCTTTCCATCGCGCTTCCCTCGTCGGGCAGCCGATTGTTCGGAACCTTCACATGGTTTCTCGAACCGATCATTTTCTTACGTGCGTTGGCTGTGTCAGGCGTCACCGCACTTGCCGCGACCTCACTGTACGGCGTCATTTCGGGAGTGCTCATCCCGCTCCTGCTATTCCCGTCCTTCATCCCTTATGCGCTGGCGGTCGTCCTCGTCCCGGCTGTCAGCGGAGCGGCAGCATCTAAGAATAAAGGGAAATTACGGGAACGGATCCATTTGTCCCTCCGACTTTCCGCGTTGACTGGCACTTTTGCGGCGGCCGTCTTTTTCATACATGGCCAGGCACTCGCTGAAACGCTGTTCCATGTGACAGAGGGCGGCAAATATATGTCCATCCTCGCTCCGGTTTTTTTCTTTTATTACATCCAAAGCCCGCTCTACTCCATTTTACAGGCGACTGGCGAGGCGAAGGCGGGGATGATGAACTCAGTCTATGGTGGGATTGCAAAGCTGGGTGTCATGTTCGTTTTGGCCTCGCAACCCGGTTTGCAAGAGACGGGTGCAGTGCTCGCCATCGGTTTCGGGGTCCTGGTCACTTCGTTCCTTCACATTGCCACATTGCGGAAAAACAAATCGACGAATACCGGATTCACAATGTTTGTCCTGCCGTATGCCTCTTTTATCATGACCATTATCATGCGGCCATTGTTCATCCCGATCGGCGAATATCATCTTTTTACGGAATGCCTCATCACTTCCCTATTTCTATTGGCCATCCTCGTTCTGACAGGCCAAGTGAAGAAGCGTGATTTTTTAATGTTCAAGAGATTATTGAAGCATCATTGATGCTGCTCTTTCAATTGATACTGCAGCGACCCGTTTTCATAAGAGCAATAGAAGATATGGCTCGGATCCGAAATGCCCATTTTGCGCAGTTCGGTTTCGAGCCATTTTTCCGTTTTCCCGATCATTTTCACATGCTTGCCTTGGATGACGCCGTCCGAAATAAGGGCGAGGACCGGTTGAACGCTATCATGCTTAAAAACGGATAAATTTCCGGACGGCTCCAAGTAGGCGAATGAGACTTCATGAATGGATCCGACTTGCTGTTCCCGGAGCTGTTGAAACAAGTCATCCAAATTGTACCGTTGCCGCCGCATTTCCTCTTCCATAATGATTCCATGCCGAATGATAAGAGCGGGATCTCCGTCCACTATATCCCTGAAGTTCTTGCTCTTTAATGAAAGGAAGGAAGAAGCATATTGAATGACGAGCAGGATGATCATCGGCACGATGGATTGGATCAGTTTCTTGTCGGGCGAATCCAATGCGAACGCCGCCACCTCCGCCATGATGACAAACACCACTACATCAATGACACCAAGTTCACCGACTTCCCGTTTCCCCATGATGCGGAGGATGATCAAAATCAGCACATAGAGCAACACAGTCCGATAACTGATGACTAACAAATCGAACATCCAAAAATCCTCCCCTTTTTTAAGAAGGATACCCATACCTCGACTCCAGCTATACACGAAAAAGAGGCCAAGGTCCGAGGGGGTGTCCCTTAGAGCTTGGCCTCTTTGATGAGTCATTCGAAATCAGACGGACTCTGTCACACGTCCGATTGCTTGTCTATCGAATTGAAGTATCGTACCATTGTTGACTTTCAAAAACACGGACGTTTCGTCGACAGCATCGATGGTGCCATGAAGGCCGCCAATTGTAATTACGTGATCTCCACGTTTCAATCCTTCCTGCATCGCCTTCGTCGCTTTTTGTCTTTTTTGAGCTGGTCGGATCAGCAAGAACCACATTACTGCGAACATGGCCACAAATGGCAGTAAACCTGCTAAATTTTCCATTGAGTCATCCCCCTTTCAACCTCGATTCATTATACAAGATTCAGAAGTTTTTTGCATTCGGTTTGTTGAATCCATATTGCTCAAAAAATTCTTCACGGAAATCACCGAGACGATCATTCCGAATGGCCTCCCGAACTTGCTCCATCAGCTGAAGGAGGAATGAAAGGTTATGGTAGGTCGTCAACCGGATGCCGAATGTCTCGCCCGCCCGAATAAGGTGGCGGATGTACGCCCGGCTGTACGTTCGGCATACATGGCAGCTGCAATTTTCATCAAGTGGTCCGAAGTCGCGTTCGTATTGGGCGTTTTTGATATTAACGCGGCCATTGCTCGTCATAAGTGTACCGTTTCGCGCAATACGCGTCGGCAATACACAGTCGAACATATCGATGCCGCGTATGGAGCCGTCGATCAGTGAATCCGGAGACCCGACCCCCATGAGGTAGCGCGGCTTATCTTGCGGCAGGAGAGGCGTTGTGAACTCCAACACGCGGTTCATGATATCTTTTGGTTCCCCGACCGACAAGCCGCCGATCGCATAACCCGGGAAGTCAAGGGACACAAGGTCTTTCGCACTTTGTTTGCGCAAATCCTCATATTCCCCGCCTTGGACAATCCCAAATAGGCCTTGGTCTTCGGGACGGGCATGCGCGGACAAACAACGTTCAGCCCAGCGCGAAGTCCGCTCAACACTCGCTTTCATATACTCATGCGTTGCTGGGAATGGAGGGCACTCATCGAAAGCCATCATAATATCCGAGCCGAGCGCATTTTGTATTTCCATCGCTTTTTCCGGGCTCAGGAACAATTTGCTGCCGTTCAAGTGATGTCTGAAATGAACCCCTTCTTCTTCGATTTTCCGGAATTCGCTCAGGGAGAACACTTGGAATCCGCCGGAATCGGTCAATATCGGGCGATCCCAATTCATAAAGGCATGAAGTCCTCCAGCCTCTTTGATAATGTCGTGTCCTGGACGAAGCCATAAATGGTACGTATTGCTTAGGATGATGCCCGCACCGATTTCTTTTAATTCTTCCGGGGACATTGTTTTGACGGTGGCTTGTGTTCCGACCGGCATGAATGCGGGCGTTTCGAACGATCCGTGCGGTGTATGGACGATGCCAAGCCGGGCGCCGGTCTGCTTGCAAGTCTTAATATGTTCGTAGGTGATTGCTGCCATCTTTTATGATTCCTTCCTCTTTGGCGGTTTCATGAACATCGCATCTCCAAAACTGAAGAAGCGATAATTTTCCTGAACCGCCTCATGATATGCTTTTAGTACATGTTCACGCGTCGATAAAGCGGACACCAACATAATCAATGTTGATTTCGGCAAATGAAAATTAGTTACTAGACCATCCAAGATCTTGAACTCATAGCCTGGATAAATAAAAATGGACGTCCAACCGCTCTCCGGCACAATCTTTCCATTATGGGCCGAGCCGATCGTTTCAAGCGTCCGGGCAGAAGTTGTACCGACGGCGATAATCCGGCCGCCTGCTTCCTTTGCGGCATTGATCGCCTGGGCTGTGCTTTCCGACACTTGATAATACTCGGAGTGCATCGTATGGTCCTTGATCGAATCGACACTCACCGGCCGAAACGTTCCGAGCCCGACATGCAGCGTGATGAATTCGACGCCGACGCCTTTCGCCTTGAGTTCCTCCAGAATTTCCTCTGTGAAATGAAGGCCCGCAGTCGGAGCCGCTGCCGAGCCTCGCTCCTTCGCGAATACTGTCTGATAGCGGGATTGATCATCAAGCGTTTCTGTAATATAAGGAGGCAGCGGCATCTGGCCGAGCGCATCCAAAATTTCGTAAAAGATGCCATCGTATAAGAACTGAAATGTCCGCCCGCCTTGTTCCAAGATGCCCGTGCAACGCGCTTTCAGACGGCCATCCCCAAATGTCACAATTGTTCCGACCTTCACCCGTTTTGCGGGCTTGACCAACGTCTCCCACTCATCTTCCCCAATTTCCTTCAACAACAATACTTCGATCGAGGCACCCGTGTCCTCTTTTATTCCCATCAGCCGCGCAGGCAAGACACGTGTGTCATTCAGGACGAGAAGATCGCCCGCTTCCAGCTCATCGACGAGATCACGAAAATGGCGGTGCACCACTTCCCCGGTCTCCCGGTCGAGCACCATGAGCCGGCTCGCCGTACGATCCGCCAACGGAGTCTGCGCAATCAGCCGTTCCGGCAAATCAAAATCAAAATCATTTACTTCCATACTCGATAACGTCTCCTCTATTAAAGGTTAATTTCCATCCTGATCATGAATCGGATAGCCGAAATGTTCATACGCCAGCGGGGTCGCCACTCGTCCGCGCGGAGTCCGTTGGATGAAACCGATCTGCAATAAATACGGTTCATACACATCTTCAATCGTCACCGATTCCTCCCCGATGCTTGCGGCAATCGTGTCGATCCCGACCGGGCCTCCCCGGAACCGTTCAATCATCCCGGTAAGCAGCTTATGGTCAATATGGTCGAGGCCGTGCGAGTCGACCTGCAACATTTCAAGCGCTTCTTTTGACATCTCCAGCGTCACCGCTCCCGTCCCGCGCACTTGTGCATAATCACGGACACGGCGCAATAGCCGGTTCGCAATCCGTGGGGTTCCACGGGAACGGCGCGCAATTTCCATGGCAGCCTGTCCATCGATTTCCACCTCAAACAGATGAGCGCTGCGGATGACGATCTCTTTCAGCGGCTCGACATCATAATATTCCAGCCGCAGCGGCACGCCGAAGCGGTCACGGAGAGGCGCCGACAAGGATCCTGCACGGGTTGTCGCACCGATCAATGTGAACGGGGGCAGATCAAGGCGAATGGAACGGGCGGCAGGGCCTTTCCCAACGATGATATCGAGGCAGAAATCCTCCATCGCCGGATAAAGCACTTCCTCGATTGAACGGTTCAACCGATGGATTTCATCAATGAACAGCACATCCCCCGGTTCAAGCGACGACACGACCGCCGCCAGATCACCCGGACGCTCAATTGCGGGCCCGCTCGTCATCCGGACATTGACTCCCATTTCATTCGCAATGACGTTCGCCAACGTCGTCTTCCCGAGGCCGGGCGGACCATAGAGCAGAACGTGGTCCAAACTTTCCTGCCGCCCCTTCGCCGCTTCGATGAAGATGCCGAGATTGTCCTTCACCTTATCCTGCCCAATATATTGGTTCAGGAATTGGGGTCTCAAAGATTGTTCAAAGCGTTCATCGAAATTCGTCACTTCTGCCGATAGCACCCGTTCCTCCATCATCCGTACTCCTTTCTACGTTCATCATTTCTGTTTCAATAAAAGCTGAAGGGCCCATTTCATATAGCCTTCCGTGTCTCGCTCTTCTTTTTCGAGCTTCGGCTTGATTTTCGCCAGTTCCCTTTGCGAATAACCAAGCGCTTCCAAGGCGAGCATCGCTTCATCGAGAGCTCCGTTTTCAGCCATCGTCAACAAGGTGACTTCTTCATCCGGCAGATCGATCTCCGTGAACAAGTCGTGAAGCTTTCCTTTCAGATCAAGGATCATCTGGCGGGCCGTTTTCTTGCCCACTCCCGGAAATTGGACGAGGAAGGATTCATCCTCCCGTTCAATCGCGCCGATCACTTGGGAAGGGATGCCGCTCGCCAAGATAGCCAACGCCCCTTTCGGCCCGATGCCGGAAACGGTGATCAATTTCTTGAACAACTCCCGCTGCTCCAGCGTTTTAAAGCCAAGAAGCATCTGCGTGTCTTCCCGGACGTGCATGTAAATGAACACTTGCTGGATCTCATCCGTCATATGGAAAGCATACGGGTTCGGCGTCAAGATCTGCCAGCCGATTCCACCCTGTTCCAATGCAATATACTCGGGTGTCACTCGGGTGACAATCCCTTTTATGTAATCGTACAACCACTTCTCCCCCTACAGTGAGGTATTCTGAACACAATTTTCAACGTAACTTTCATTATAGCATACGAACGCACTTTCCATCGTGTTTTGAAGACTGAAGATTAATTCAAAAAAAGGGGGTGTATTTTATAATTTCCGAGCACAAAAAACACCTCAACCAATCCGGCTAAAGTGTTGGATGTCGAATCCTTTATTTCGTTCCAACAGATTTTCTTATGATCCTTCTAATTTCACCTATAGGGAGATCCTCTTCGTCATTTTTCGAATAGTTTGTTAAAGGATAAATCTCATTATCCGAAGTGACTAGATACCAAATGACCCTAAAACCCCCACTTTTTCCTTTGTTGGCATCTGGATTTTCCAATCTATATAAAACGAACTAAGGAAAAGGGACATTATCAACAAACCGTTGCTTTCCGTTCCAGGCGGACGCTTTCCGCGGGCACGGCTTCAATCTCCTCGTCGCTGCGCTCCTGCGGGGCTTTCAGCTCGTGCTGTTCCCGCTGGAGTCGCCGCCTTCCACTACAAGCAACTGGAGCCAACCCTTACAAATCATTTGTTCGTTCTATATAAAATGATGATTTTAGTATTATATCGGTTACATATAAAACACCTAACACAATTTACTCTTCATCAAAATAACCGAAATCTATTTCTTTAATCACAAAAGATACTTTTTTATTAACGCCAACATTATATGCTATCATTAAATTTGTAAGTTCTTTTCCATCTATTAAAATAATTCTTTTTGACTCTAGCCTATCGGCATATGCTTTAGCTTTATCAGTAAAATGTGATGTTGTTATAAAAACACCTTTTCTTGCCCCTTTTGCATCTAATGCCCCCGAAAAACTTTGAACAGCTTCCCTACCTACAGAATTCCCCATGCCATACCTTTTGGCTTGAACATAAATATTTTCCAATCCTAATTTATCCTCTTTAATAATTCCATCTAATCCTTCGTCATTTGATCTTTGGGTAACCTCTCCGTCTCCATAACCCATCTTGGTCAATAGATCAACCACGATGTCTTCAAACTTCTTCCAGTCTAAATTTGATAGCGTTTTCAATAAATCTTTTGATAATTGCTCATGTAGATCATTGATGTTGTCTTTAATTGCAGTCAAAGGATCGATCAATTTTTCCATCTCATTAACTTCTTCTGCAATATCCACAATGTTTTCATCTAACAAAGCCAATCCATCAGGAGTAATTTGATATGTGAGCTTGTTTATTTCGTTAATGTAACCTTCTTTCTTTAGGCTGTATCTAACCCCACGAATGCGTGATAAAAAGATTGCATCTGTGTTGGTTTCATATTTCATAACTTGTTGTCGCTCTGATAAATTATATAGCTTAACAATTTTCTGAGTTAGTTCATTAGCCGTATAGGGGCTCCCGTCTTTCAACTCATTTAAATATGGAATTAAAAGCTCTTTGACTGTTGGAATTGTTGAAGCAATTTGAGGATTGAACTCATGACTAACAATTTTAGACTCATTTTTTGCAATTACCTTCTTAGATTCTCCTTCATTTTCGGGAATACCATTCTTCACAACCCATTTTTTAATTTCTACCATAGTTAAACCTGACTTATTTAAGTCTTTCAAAAATTTTAATATCCTAACCGATTCATCATCATACATTATTCTGTTATTAAACACAGTAATGGGGATATATTCCTCAAACTCTTTTACCCATCTTCTTCCGCCGCCTTCTGACCACCCAAGCATTTTAGACATTTTCGTCTTAGAATATAACTTATTTTCCGTCAAATATAATCACCTCAATTTGATAAATACCTGTAATTTTTCACTATCTGCCACAATTGAAAGTTAAATTTTCTTTTCCCCCTTAAGTTTAACAGTTTCCTCCATCTTTTTCCTTGAATCATCTAACAATAATTTCACGTATATCTCTACTTGTGAATTTCTAGTTGTGTTTCTTGATGACTCAATGTGAATCGATCTAACATCTTCTACTTCCTCAATCTCAAAATCTGTTGCTATGAATCTAAAGAAGCTAAGTTTATTTCTGTAACCTCTTATGGCTCGATGGGAATAGTTATTTGATTCAATGTCATAAATAAACCCTTTTAAAACATCGACCAACAACAAAAAAGACACCTCCTGTTAAGTTTGTTTTTCAACAATACTTGACGGAAATGTCTTTTTTAAATGTCATAAGAAAATCGGGTTTATTTTTACATGTATATCGTAACAAAACGGATATTTCTACATGTTAAAATCATGAATCATGATAACCCTCTTCAAACCCTTGATGTATCAACGCCCGGACAGCCCATTCCTCATTCACTCGCATTATGATAGACATCCTGCACGTCATCATCATCTTCAAGCGCGTCGATCATCTTTTCAAACAGCTCTTCATTTTCCCCGGAAAGTTCGTTGTACATGGAAGGGACCATTTCGATTTCAGCTGAAACGAATTCGATGCCGTCCTCTTCCAATGCGCCCTTGACACTTAGGAAATCGGAAGGCGTTGTCAACACTTCGAATCCTTCCTCGGTCGACACGATATCTTCCGCGCCTGCTTCCAGTGCCGCCATCATAACGGCATCTTCGTCGGTGTCGGCTGTCCGTTCGATGAACAAGCGGCCTTTCCGATCGAATAGGTAGCTGACCGATCCGCTTTCCCCGAGGCTGCCCCCGTTCTTGTTGAAAGCGACCCGGATATTCGGCGCCGTCCGGTTGCGGTTTTCGGTCAAGCAGTACACCAATACGGCGACGCCGCCGGGACCGTATCCTTCATAGACGACTTCTTCATAATGCTCGGCTGCCCCCGCTCCAGTTGCTTTGTCGATCGCTCGTTTGATGACATCATTCGGGACGTTGGCGCTTTTTGCTTTTTCGATGGCTAGCCGCAATGCAGCGTTGGAATCCGTGTCGGATCCACCCGCTTTAGCCGCGACATAAATTTCTTTCGACATCTTCTGGAAAATCTTCCCCCGCTTTGCATCTTGTGCCCCTTTGCGCGCTTGGATGTTTTTCCACTTGGAATGCCCTGCCATGACTTCACTCCTCATATATTGATCCGTTCTACATCATACCATAGTTTCGGCCAATGAGAGAGTGCGCTCTGTGTGAATGGGAGGAGGCGATTCGCTTGCCTCGCCCGACTGTCGGCAGGCAGTGTGAATAAATGAAGCCATTCGCGAAGCAATTCGTTAGGATAAAGCAAAAGCGGCAGCAAGTCGGGATCCAATTCCTTCAGGCTCGGCTGTTCATCAAACAGGAATTCAATATCATATCCGATTTGAGGCATCACCCGGTGAATCCACAAGGCGACTTCCGTACCTGCCGGGCCCGAACAAGCGAGGTCGAAGTCGATGAACCGGATAATGCCGGATTGGTCCCGAAGGATATTATGATGTACGACATCGCCATGCAGCAAAGTGAGGTCCTTCGTTCCGACATACGTTTTCCGGATGACGCTCATCGCCTCTGTCGCATAGAACAAAATGTCATCCACCGGCCCTTTCCCGAGGAACGTTTCGCAAGGCCCCCTGATGTCATGGAACCTCTCGATCCGGTCTTCCCATTTGGCAACGAGCGGGTGGATATGCAAATAAGGTGAAACGGCCCATTCCACGTCTTTCCTAGTAGCATGCAAGGCATGGAGGGCGGCAAGGGAATCGGTCCGATCCGCCCTCTTTTTAAAATTAACCGCCCTTGCCTCCTCCAGCCAAGGTTGAACAAACGTCAGAGGGCCATCGCCACTCTCTGCGGCAACCGGGATGAGGTGTGGAAAATCGATTGAGCGCAATTCTTCATGGATATGTCGGACTTTCATGGCGGTAGACATGGAACGGTATCGTTTCACTGAAAAACAATTCTTCCCTTGTTCCCATTTCCATACGTTTTCTTTTATTTGTTTATATCGCTCATCCAGTGCCATACACCCGTCAGTGGTTCCCGTGCCAATTGTATCCATATGGATGTGCCATCATATGGCAACCGCATGGATGCATAACATGGATCGGTGACACCATCGGCATCTGATGTCCTCCTCCACAACCGCACCCGCATCCATGGCCTTGACCGCATCCATGATGATGGTGGTGAGGCATCGGCATGAGAGGACCCCACTGCTCCGGCTGCATGATAGGCGAGACAGCTTGCGGGACATACCCATCTTCCGGTGGACAATAGACGGATTCCATCAACGGGATTTCATCCGCATCAATATCCGGCGACTCCAACATTTGCCATCCTTCAGTTGCGAATCGTGGCATTGGCGGCGGTGGAGTAGCTGGCGCAATCGGTGTCATAGGTGTCATTGGCAGCATCGGAGATTCATCCTTGACCATGTCCATATCCCTTTCGGGTAACACTTCAGGCATTGGTGTCGGCATTGCTTGGATTTGACCGGAATGCATGAATGGATAGCAGTCCGCATCAAAGATTGGAAGCCAACCGCATGGAATGCTAATGATCGGCGGACAACATGGCATCGGATGAACCTGTGCTGGAGGCATTGGCATTGGCATCGGCTGCTGTTGTGGCATTTCCTGAACTGGTGGCATCTGCGGCATTTGCGGCATCTGCGGCATCTGTGGCATCTGCGGCATCTGTGGCATCTGCGGCATCTGTGGCATCTGCGGCATCTGCGGCATCTGCGGCATCTGCGGCATCTGCGGCATTTCAGTGACTGGCGGCGACGGCGGTGCGACAGGCGGCCGCTCAGGCTTCACTTCAGGAGCGGGCGGCAGCGGAATCGGCTTGGATGTTGGCGGCTTCTGTTGCGGTGGCTTCGGAGCCTGCCCTTTATCTCCCGGCTTTACTTGGGGTTTTGTCTCCCCCTTTTTCACATGCGTGGCGGGCAAGAAAATTTTCATGCCGGGTACGATATAATCGGGATTCGCCAGATGTGCATTCACCCGTTTCAGCTCTTCGAATGGGATCCCGTACTGTCTGGCAATTTTCCATAGGGTATCCCCTTTGACAACAACATGGACTTCCACTAACAAATTTCCCCCTTCCATCATTCCATCGTATGAACGGATGGCCCGCTTTGTGACGCCCAATTTATGACACAAAGCGGAACCTCCCTCTAATCATGTATATGAAAGTGCAAAGAGTAGTATACGGTTAGCCATTTGTCGAAATCCAAAATTAAAAGAACCGCCATGCTTGTTCAGCGTGACGGTTGTTGTTCATATGTATAGAAGGAACCAAGCGAATGGACGGCGCAATTCAGTGCGGCCAATTCTTCAAACGCACCTTTCATCATCGGATGCTGTTCATCCTCCAGAACGTCGATGATGAAAAAATAATGGCCCAATCCGGTTTTCATCGGACGGGATTCAATCTTGCTCAAGTTCAGACGGCGCCACGCGAAGACGGATAGGATCTGGTGCAGGATACCCGGTCGGTCCTCATCCGGCAATTTGATCATCAAAGTCGTTTTAGCGCTTTCCGATTTTCCATCCAATTCCAAAAATTCCTTACGCAACGACAGGACCACAAAACGGGTATGGTTAGTGCGGAAGTCATGGATGCTCTCTTCCGCAATGCGTAAATTATATTTTTCCGCCGCCAGCCGGTTGCCGATTGCTGCAATCCGCTTTTCCGGATGCTCTTGAACGTATTTCGCAGCAGCCGCTGTGGATGTCGTCTGAATGAGCGGAACCCGGCGGTAATGATTTTGCAAATACTTATGACATTGCGCCAACGCATGCGGGTGCGAATGGATTGACTCCAATTCCTCCACGTAGTCCAGTTGCCGTTCGTGGATCAGAAGATGCTGTTCAATCGGGATCGACAATTCCGCATTGATGAACAGGTCGTTTCCGTGGAATAAATAATCCATCGTCATCGGGACCGAGCCTTCCAACGCGTTTTCCAATGGGACGACCGCATAGGCGACATGACCGACCGTGACCGCTTCGATGCAATCAGGTATCGTCTGCTGCGGCACCAACCCCATCGACCCGAATAAATGGGTCGCCGCAATATGGGTGAATGAACCCTCAGGCCCCAAATAGGCAACCGTCGGTGAAAATGTTGAGTTCTTCATACATCTAGCCTCCAATTGTTCCAATCAATAACAACGCCGCCCCATCACGGACGGCATGCAACACTATCCGGGAGGGAAACCCGGCTCAAATGGCCCCCGAACTGATCAACACGACAGAGTCGACAAATTCAGGTGCCTTGAGCCGCCCTAAAAACTCTTCCAATTTGATGGACATCTCCGTCACATTGAGCGATAAGGTGATATTCGCCCGAGCTTGAACTGGAATCGTCTGGTGAATGGTCAAGACATTGCATTTCGCTTCCGAAATGATCCGCAACAAAGTGGCGAGCGAGCCTTTCCGATCTTCCAATTGAATGAAAATCGTCAAGATCCTTTCGCTTGTGATCGATTCGAAAGGAAACACCGTATCGCGATACTTATAAAACGCACTGCGCGACAAACCAACCCGTTTTGTCGCCTCTTGAATCGTAGTTTCCTCCCCGCTTGCCAGCAAACGTTTGGCTTCCAGCATTTTCTGCATGGATTCGGTCAAAGCATCTTCCCTGACCAAATAAAAATGCTGCCCTTCCCCCAATTGTTTCATCACGATCCCCCTTGGACAGTTTCTATTTCATCTATAGAGGTTCGCAAAAGTCCGGTGAATGCCCAGTCGGAGGACGCAATTCATCTAATTCCTTCCGATGCGGGAGTCGATCCGGCTTTGCCGTTGTTTATTCAATAAATTCAAATTCGAAATTCAGGATTCGGACGATGTCGCCGTCTTTCGCCCCACGTTCCCGCAGCGCGTCGTCCACGCCCATCCCGCGCATTTGTCTCGCGAATTTGCGGACGGATTGGTCGAAGTTGAAGTCCGTCATCTTGAATAGGCGCTCGATCGTATAGCCTGACAGGACATAGGCCCCGTCATCATCACGGGAAATTTCAAAATCAGGCGTTTCCGATTCATGCTTGTACAATACCGAATGTTCCTCTTCCTCGACAACTTCATGAATTGGGAATTCCGGCGTCGTTTCAAGCAGTTCCGCCACGGCGAATAAAAGCTCATCCAACCCTTTCCGGGTGATGGCGGAAATCGGGAAGATTTTCGCATCTTCATCGTTTAGCTGTTCCTTGAATCGCTCCAGATTCTCTTCAGCATCCGGCATATCCATTTTATTCGCGACGATGAGTTGCGGCCTTTCAGTGAGACGCAAATTGTATTTTTCCAATTCTTCATTGATGGTCACGTAATCTTCGTATGGGTCGCGCCCTTCCAGCCCTGACATATCAATGACATGGACGATGACCCGCGTCCGTTCAATATGGCGCAGGAATTGGTGACCCAATCCAACCCCCTCATGTGCTCCTTCGATCAATCCCGGCAAGTCGGCTAAAACGAAGGCCCGGCCGTCTTCCGTTTCCACCATGCCGAGGTTCGGAACAAGGGTCGTAAAATGGTAATCGGCAATTTTCGGTTTCGCAGCGGAAACAACGGACAATAGAGTGGACTTGCCGACACTCGGGAAACCGACCAGTCCGGCATCCGCCAATACTTTCAGCTCCAGGATGACTTCGCGCTCTACCCCCGGCTCGCCCATTTCGGATAATTCCGGTGCTGGGTTACGGGGAGTGGCGAAGCGGCTGTTCCCGCGCCCGCCTCGGCCGCCTTTCGCGATGACCGCTTTTTGGCCATGTTCCACGAGATCGGCGATGATTGTACCGCTTTCGGCGTCGGTCACGACCGTGCCTGGCGGAACTTTGACAACCATGTCAGATGCCCCACGGCCGTGCTGGTTCTTGCTGCCGCCGTTCTCCCCTTTTGACGCTTTGAAATGGCGTTGATACCGGAAGTCCATCAAGGTGCGCAGTCCTTCATCCACGATGAAGATGACATTGCCTCCCCGGCCTCCATCCCCACCGGCGGGACCACCGTAGGCGATATATTTCTCCCGGCGGAAGGCGACCATTCCATCCCCTCCGTCACCGCCTTTGACATACACTTTTACATGATCGACAAACATTGATTGATATCCTCCTATTGTCCACGTACAGTGAACATCCATTGATTATGTGAAATTGACCCGTCGACCGTAAACGCACCCGCTACCGCTGGTATAGGCTGTTGATTCTCCAGCGGCCCTTCCACTTGGAACCGGATGAACCAATCAGTCTTCGACGAATGGACATCGATCTGCAAATCATAAGCTGCGGTAACATCCAACCGCTTCACCGCTTCCTGGAACACCATCTCAAGAAACTCCACAAGCAATTCGTCCTCCACCTGCCCGATCGCCTGCTGGATTTCGCAATTCAACTTCGTTGTGAATGAAGGGAACCGCCAGCTGAACGTACTGAGCCACAGGGCGGTTTTCGGAAGCCCGAGCTTTTCCAATAGCGCGCTTTGGCGCATCCGCCCTGTCGCCGCCTGGATGGTTTTCTTGGCCTCGGGCAGTTGCCCCAGATCGATATGCATCAGAATTAACTGAAGATCATTTAAAAAGTCATGCCTTGCAAATTTTAACGTTTCTGCCACAGACAACTGTTTATTTTTCAATCTTCCTTCACCGCCAACTCTTACATGTATACAGTATAGCACTTCCGTCCCTTTCTACGCCAAAAGAATTGATGTTGTTTTTTTGAAGGGGGATGGCTGGAGGGGAGTTATGGGCACGGGGGATGATCGAGCCCTGCGGACTTTTCGGCGCAGCTGACAAGTTTATGGGCGTACGTGGAATCCAGCCTTTCATTCCAACCAACAAAAAAAGACCGCGCGCGGCGGTCTTTTCCGATCATTATGCTTCCTGCGCAGCAGGGTACACACTGACTTTCTTTTTGTCACGGCCGAAGCGTTCGAAACGAACGACGCCGTCAACTTTTGCGAATAGAGTATCATCTCCACCGCGGCCTACGTTTTCACCCGGGTGAATTTTCGTTCCGCGTTGGCGGTAAAGGATCGAGCCGCCGGAAACGAATTGACCGTCTGCACGTTTTGCGCCAAGACGTTTCGATTCGGAGTCACGACCGTTCTTTGTCGAACCTACCCCTTTTTTCGATGCGAAAAACTGAAGATCCAAGCGTAGCATTGGTTTCACCTCCTATTTGATAAATCGTATCTGTATATGCTGTCCATAATCCTGTTCGATCGTCTGTAAAGAAACGACCATCGTCTTCAAAATCACTTGGATGTCATGCTCGGCTTCGTGTCCTTCCGGAAACTCGACTTGCAAGTAGCCGCCGTCCGATCCTTGTTGGATGGATGGCGTCATACCTGTCAGGGCGATCACCGCATTGACAGCGCCAAATGATACCGCAGATGCACCGGCGCAGACAAGATCCTTGCCGTGCTCCGCGTAATCCGCATGGCCTTTCATCTCAAACGACCGAATCCGGCCGGACGACTGTTCATGAATCGTAACTTCGATCATGCCGAATTACAGATTGATCCCGTCAATAACGACTTTCGTGTATGGTTGACGATGACCTTGTTTTTTGTGGTAGTTCTTTTTCGGTTTATATTTGTAGACTGTGATTTTACGGTCGCGACCTTGTTTCACGATTTTGCCTGTGACAGTTGCGCCTTCTACGAATGGAGCTCCGACTTTCACGTCATCTCCGCCTACAAATAGGACTTTGTCAAAAGTGACGACATCGTCAGCTTCTCCCACCAATTTCTCGATGAAGATCTCTTGACCTTGCTCCACTTTGACTTGTTTCCCGCCAGTTTCAATGATTGCGTACATACCTTGCACCTCCCCTTTATACTCAGACTCGCCTTCCGAGGTGATCCGCAACGGATGCTTGTACCTTTTCAGAGCGGTTGTAGCACGGGTGCTACAAACAATAACATTTGAATATTACCATATCAAAAGTTTTACGTCAAGCCGTTCTTTTCCCTCTCCATTACAATTGAGAACGTATGAGATTTGTTCTATCCCATCTGGAGCAATTGTTTTTTATTAACCCATAGCGGATTTTTGTCCCGCAAGTGTTGGCATCAAGGCTGCACTGTTGCCTCAGCTCGATTCCCCGGCATATAACGGATAAAGGACATGAAGAGGGCTTTATCTCTTGCACGGCATCTCATAAAAATAGTTTTTATAAGTATAGAGGATGGAATCAAAGTTTTCTATGGAGGGCTATAGAAAAGAATAATGCTTGGACTTGATCATGGAGCTAGAAGACTAATCCTGCTATTAAATACACCTCTTAACAACAATTTTCATCGAGCTTCCTGTCCATATTGGGAAATGTTTTCATAGAATTTTAAGCTTGAATGCGCAAAATACGTTGCGTATAGGAGAAGAGCAACCCTTAGACAATCCGCAGCTTATATAATTCGTAAAATTCAGCAAACGTATCTCCCTTTGAGTGAATGAAAACAGGGAAATACCATAAGTTATTCCCCCGAATGGATCCCTCATTCTATTTCCTGTTCCAAAACCGTTTCTGTGCAATGGCAGAGACAAAATCATTCCCGAAGTTGGGATTATCTGCTGCAAAAATCACACCAGCCAAATTATTGTTTTCTGACGTTTGGATATACGGCTGCCCGGATGTGGCAACACCGATCGGCTTATAATGTCTGTAGGTCTCATTGACAAAAAGCACGACGTTTTGATTAAATCTTCCTTCACTTTTCGTACGTCCCCCTACAACATAAATCGCATCGAGCAAAACCGAGTTTGTCGTAAGGAAAGTCTTCGTAACTTCAAGTGTTGTGCCATCATCCCCCGTGACTGTACCAAGCTGTTCACTTACGATTTCGATGAAGACTCCATATTGCTGTAACGTATCCAGCACATTTTTTACTTCATTCCCATTGAAACCATTGCCAATCAGGATGCCCACTTTTTGCGTATAGGCATAACTAGGTGTATTCGCCTGGCTAAGGGAAGCGTAGCTTGTTGACACAGGGACATTCGTTCCGCTTGGACGATTGACACCGATATTGTCCGCGACAATGGTGGCCATTTCCTGATCGACATTGACTAACACATCGACATTTTGCTGGCGGACCGATTCACTCTTTACATTGCCTAGCTGATAGCTCAATGCCTCAATCGTGTGCTGTTTTTCAACGGGTGTCAAGCTATGCCAGAAGATCCTTGGCTGGCTGAAGAAATCATCGAACGATTTGCTCCGTGCCCGTATGGCGTGCCCATCTATTTTTTTCGGATAGGATTCATAACCTCCTTCTTCCGGAGGCGTTGTATATGGCGTATTATCCGCCAGCGAGTTGCGATGATAGCTAACCTGGTCTACATCGATCCGATATCTCATGAAACCTTGTCTTGTATTATTATGAAACGGACAGATCGGCCGATTGATCGGCAAGTCCTGGAAGTTCGCACTGCCCAGCCGATGATATTGCGCACTTTGATAAGCGATCAACCTACCTTGCAAAACGGGATCATTGGAGAAATCAATCCCTGGAACGACATTTGCCGGATTGAATGCGACTTGTTCCAATTCGGCAAATTCATTGTCCACATTCCGGTTTAAGGTCATCTTGCCGATCATCTGAACAGGGACGACCTCTTCCGGCCAAAACTTTGCAGGATCGAGAACATCAAAATCGAAATTAAACTCATCCTCCATCGAAATGAGCTGGACGCCTAATTCGTATTCAGCATAAGCTCCGCGGTCAATCGCCTCTCTAAGATCCCGCCGATGGAAGTCCGGATCGATCCCGCCGATTTTCTGTGCCTCATCCTGTAGCAAAGAATGGACACCCAAGACAGGTTTCCAAACAAACCTCACAAAGGTCGCTACTCCTTGTTCATTAACAAGTAGGTACGTATTAATCGACCATGATTCCATCATTCGATAACTTCTTAAAATGCCTCGATCGGACATGATCCACAACACCATATGAAGCGATTCCTGGTTATTCGCTACATAATCCCAAAAGGTATCGTGCGCTCAGGCTGATATGCATGCATGACATCGGGGAACTTCATCGCGTCTTGATTGACTAATACAGGCATGGCAATCGTTGTTAAGTCGTAATTGCCTTCCTCTGTATAAAACTTAACACCCTTACAGCGTAAATCCCTTGCCGTATCTTTAGACCCTCTGCTTCCTTGCACAGTAGAAAACCGGACAAATACAGGAGTCTTTTTTCCAGCCTCCTGCAAAAATCCGGCTTTTGTAAATTGGCTCATCGACTGGTAGCATTCAAACTCACCATGGGCTCCGTAGCCTCTTGCATGAACTTTTCTTTCCGGTATCGGTTCATGTACAAAATGTGTCATCTTTTCAAAGAATTCATAGTCCTGACGCAAGGAAGGCCCGCGAACACCAGCCTTTAATTGGTCCTCATCGTTTGATAACTTTTTAGATTGATTGGTCGTCAAAGGGTTTCCTGTATTTTGAATTCGGAATTGTTCCAGTTGCTCATTTTTGCTATTTTCATTAACTTTTTTATTGTTCTGTGAAGAAGAATTATCCATGAAATCCTCCTACCCTGTTGTTCTTTTCTGATCCGAATTTATCTTATGTATTAAGTTGATAGTTTATTCGTTTTTCTCGCTAATATTTTTTCCGTGCTTTTTCAACTGTTCATAAGCCCGGCCGTATTTCCGGAACCGGAACGCCGAGATATTCTGGAAGAGAAGAAAGGCCGAGAGGAGAAGATAAGGCAGGCTTTGGGGCAAAAAGCTTGCAAGCAACATGCTTCCGACCAATAACAGGAAGATGGAGTGAAGAAGAAAAAAAGACCGGATGCGGTACCGGTTCTCTTCCTTCTCCAACAGGGCACAGAGCGCTTGTCCTCCATCCAGCGGAAGGATCGGCAGCAAATTCAACAACAACAATGCTTGTTGGATGAAAATCATGTCATCCTGCCCCGGAAATGGAATGACCGAAACAAGCAGCAACAAGAACGCAGTCGCTATCGGGCCGCCTAGTGCGACGATGAGCCGATCCCGTTTCGGGGCCAGCTGCCGATCCGGGATGATCAATTCCCCGCCATAGGGCATGATCGTACAAGACCGCACACGCATGCCGACTAAACGGGTCGCTGCCAAATGCCCCGCTTCGTGGAACAGCAGAGAAACAAAAAGGAGGGCATACATGGCAATGCCCCCCGTTCCGATAAGGAATAGGAAAAATGGCAACAACACGGGATGAAGCCGCATCCTCATTTGCCTACTCCCGAAAAATACGTCGGCAGCAAGGACGCATCCAATGGAACGCCGTCACGCTTCACCATCAAATACACAGTCCCTTCCCCCATCATCGCGAGCGTGTCCCCCCGTTTGACGGTCGTATAAGGAAGCTTTGAAAAGGTTTCCACAAAGCCGTACGTCACCTCATCGCCATCGTCGTAGAGAACCGTGATCGTCTTCCCGGATTGACGGGTGAACCCGGTAAATACGACGAGCCCATTTCCCTGCGCCTCAATTGGCAACGATTGCGAATAGGATGCAATGACCCCGTCTTGAAACGGCTGCATGGAGTCATATCCTGAAAATGGATCATCCCGATGGGGGTCGCCTGCCATGACCGCAATGGTATCATCATCCGAATCGCCGATCATAGAAGCAATCCATTTCTTTATGGCCACGAAATCTTTACCGGAAGTGACGTATGGCGTGACGGGCTTTTGAATAACGCCTAGATTCTCCATCTTGGCGGCACTGAAAACCCCGACTGTCAACAGGAGCGCCAAAAACCACTTCGTCCTCCATTTCATCCGTCCGCACCACCCGTTTTTTTCAGTATATGTCGGAGGCGGCCGGAATAGTAGGTAGAAATTAATCTTGGAAGAAACAAACTGGGGAAGTGTCACGGCAATTCAGGCGACTGTAAGGACAATCTCCCTAACTCTAAGGGCAAACAGCCAAACTGTCAGGGCCCGAGGAAACTGTAATGGCAATTCGGGCAACTGTAAGGACAATCTTCCAAACTCTAAGGGCAAACTCCTTAACTGTCAGGGCTCCGGGAAACTGTTAGGGCAATTTAGGCGACTGTAAGGACAATCCCACAAACTCTAAGGGCAAACAGCTAAACTGGCAGGGCCCGAGGAAACTGTAATGGCAATTCGGACAACTGTAAGGACAATCTTCCAAACTCTAAGGGAAAACTCCTTAACTGTCAGGGCTCCGGGAAACTGTCACGGCAATTTAGGCGACTGTAAGGACAATCCCACAAACTCTAAGGGCAAACAGCTAAACTGGCAGGGACCGGCCTGGCCTGGCCTCCCCTTCCCGGTTGCCCAAAGCTGGAATTAGAAATGCAGAAAGATCAACCCCAAACCCACCAAAAAAACCTCCAACCGAAGTCGAAGGTTTTCCAATCATCTTGCAAAGATGGATTTCAATTTCCCGAAGAAACCGGGCTTCCCTCCATCGAGGGACATTAACGGCACCGATTCGCCGAGGATGCGGCGGGCGATGTTCCGGTAGCCAGTCGCGGCCGGGTTCGCCGGATTCATGACGACCGGCTCGCCTTTGTTCGATGAGCTGATGACATTTTCATCATCCAAGACGATGCCGAGCAAATCAATGGATAAATGGGTCGTGATTTCATTGACATCCAACGCATCCCCCGAATCCATGAGCTGCCGCTTGATGCGGTTGATGATGAGTTTCGGCGGTTCGATGTCCTCCTGCTCAAGCAACCCGATGATCCGGTCAGCATCTCGGACGGCCGAGATTTCCGGCGTGGTGACGACGATGGCACTGTCAGCACCCGCCACCGCGTTTTTATACCCTTGCTCGATCCCCGCAGGGCAATCTATTAAAATATAATCATAATCGCGTTTCAGTTCAGTAATCAACGCCTTCATCTGTTCGGCGGTCACCGCATTTTTATCGGTCGTTTGGGCGGCTGGCAATAAAAACAGGCCGTCTTCGAACCGTTTGTCTTTGACGAGCGCCTGCTGGATCTTGCAACGTCCGTCGACGACATCGACGAGATCGTAGATGATCCGATTCTCCAGCCCGAGGATGACGTCGAGATTCCGCAAGCCGATATCCGTGTCCACTAAGCACACTTTCCTGCCTTGCAGAGCAAGCGCTGTTCCGAGATTCGCCGTAGTCGTCGTCTTGCCGACGCCCCCTTTGCCAGATGTAATTACAATCGCTTCTCCCAAATTAGCTTCCTCCTTTGAACGATGATAGACCTGGCCGGAGATTTCGCAATTCCTGCAGACGGTCAATGGCGATGAATCCGTTCGGATGCAAATAAGCGCATTCCATTTCCGGATGCTCGGATAAGATGGTCAATTCATCTGTCATCGTTTCCAATTTATCGGCAATCCGGAGATGTGTCGCTTCGAGCCACGACGCGGCGATCACCGCCTGCTCGTTCCCGTTCGCTCCGGCATGGGCCATCCCCTTCAGCCGACCAAGGACGAAAATACTGCCCGCCGCGATGACTTGTCCATTCGGATTAACATCGCCGATGACGACCAGATCGCCCTCCGCTTCAATAATTTGTCCGGAGCGTACGATGCCGACGAACGTCTCGGATTGTTGCTCCATCACTTTTCGATTGCACTCTTCCATCGTGATCACATCACTTTTGATTTTCGAGACACGGAGATTCGGAGATTCATGAATGATTCCCATGATTTCCCGCAATTCCTCCTCGGTGCAAAAGCGGTTGCCGGTATGAACCCGTACTTCCGCAAGCCCTTCCAAGGCACTGTCCTGCACTTTATCGCGGAGCTCTGCCATCAGATCCGAATACGCGCATTTATCATCAAGACGAAGGACAAGACCATCTTTCGTCCCTTTGATCGTCACATATTGCTGCTTCGTCATTTGCGACACCCCGCAGTCCCCTTATTCATAGAATTTCGCCCTGTCGTTGCAATATCCTCTTATCTATCAGATTTTTAAACAGCCAACCGAAAAGGGCGATGAATATCGAATTGGCGATCATAGTCGGCAAAAGCCGGCTGGATAGGAATTCGTCGAACCCGATCGACGTCAACGAAACCAATGCGGCAAAGAAATACGAAAGCAATTCGAGAACCGCAATGAGAAATAAAATCAACAAAATGACTGTCATCATATGCCGATGCACTTGACGGATTATCAAGGAGGCAATGAAACAGATCAACGGAAAAAGAAATGCATATAAGCCAATAATATCAATGTGAAACATATCATACAAGAGTCCGAGAATGATGCCGTAGACAATTGCCCGTTGCCGGCTATAGAAAACCGTGATGAAAATGAGATACACGATGACGAACCGAGGTACTAGCGTATAGCGCTCTCCCCCGAGCTCAATCGGCGAAAACAGGCTGAACACCGGCTCCAGGAAAAAGAGAAGGACAGCAATAAGAGGGATGACGAACCGGCTCATGATTCATCCTCCCCCTCGGTACCTGCCGTCCCGTTCCCATCAGTTCCGTCCACCGTCTCGGATTGGCGCTTCGTGACCATCACATGATCTAACATGGAAAAATCAGCCGCCGGACGAATAAACACCATCTTCGTCAAACCGTGGTCGTCCGTCGACACTTCCGTCACTTCCCCGATGAGCAAACCTGCGGGAAAAATGCCGCCAAGACCAGATGAAATGACCTTTTGGCCTTCTTCCACTTCGAAGGAAGAATCAATTCGCTTCATGATCAATTCACGGCGTGTCCGATCATACCCCTCAATTAAGCCAAAAGCAGGCTTATCGCCCGGAATGACGGCAGCGACCCGGAAATTCCGATTTTCCGTCGAAAGCAATTCCACAGTCGAGGTGAATTTATTCACGAGGATGATCTTGCCGATCAATCCATTGGCGGTGATGACGGCCATATTCTCTTTGACCCCATGAACTTGCCCTTTATCAATGATGATTTTCTCTTCCCACTGATCGGGGTTCCGAGAGATGACTGTCGCATGAACTGGTTCATAGGCACGCAGGTCCTCTTCCTTGCCGATGATGTCGCGCAAGCGTTTATTTTCAGCTTGTACATCCATCAAAGCTGCCTGGTTCTCCGCATATTCCGTTAGACGCGCTTTCAACCGTTTATTCTCTTCGTATGTATTCAAGATTGCATCAATATTTCCGATGACGTTCGTTACATAATGCGTCGGCTTCGAAAAAATGGACTGACCGAAGCCGACGACATCATTAACAATTTGCTCCGGTAGGGAGGCATTTTGCCGGTCTCGTAGGGAGAATGATATTAAAGCGACGAGGACAATGATGCCCACGAGCAATAAAATCAATCGTTTATTTGAAAAAAATCGCGGCATTGCCTGAATCCTCCCTCAATTATCTCGCTTGCATTTTTTTGATGATTTCAATATTATCCAACGCTTTGCCTGTGCCAATTGCTACACAGTCAAGCGGATCTTCGGCGATGAAAACAGGCATGTTCGTCTCATCGGAGATGACCTTATCCAAGTTTTGGAGAAGAGCTCCCCCACCTGTCAACACGATGCCCCGCTCCATTACGTCGGACGATAATTCAGGAGGTGTCGTTTCCAGCGTCTTCTTCACGCCGTCGATGATTTGCAAAATCGATTCGCGCAATGCTTCGACGATTTCATCAGAACTGATATCAATCGTTTTCGGCAAGCCGGTCAACAGATCGCGTCCACGGATTTCCATCTTTTCAGACTTTCCAGCCACTTTGGCAGAACCAATTTCAATTTTAATCGCTTCTGCAGTCCGTTCACCGATTGTCAGATTGTACGTTTTCCGTATGTAGCTGATGATGGCGCCATCCATCGTGTCCCCACCAACACGGATCGATTCACTCGTCACGATACCGCCGAGTGAGATAACCGCAACTTCCGTCGTACCTCCACCAATATCGACGACCATGCTGCCGGTAGGTTCCCAAACTGGGAGATTTGCCCCGATTGCAGCGGCAAACGGCTCTTCGATGGTGAACGCATCTTTTGCCCCCGCTTGACGGGATGCATCGATAACCGCACGCTGCTCGACCGATGTGATGCCATACGGTACGCAGATCATGACGTTCGGCTTTTTAAAGTTGCCTCCGGAAGCCTTCATCGCTTCTTTCATATAATGTTCGATCATCGCGGTCGTCGTTTCGAAATCGGCGATAACTCCATCTTTCATCGGACGTGTGGCCACGATGGAGCCCGGCGTCCGGCCGATCATGTTTTTCGCGGCGCTACCGACAGCCACGATTTCACCAGTCACCGTATTTTTTGCAACGACGGAAGGCTCGCGCAATACGATGCCTTTCCCTTTTATAAAAACTAAAGTGTTCGCAGTTCCCAAGTCGATCCCGACATCTTTTGCTCCAAATCCAAACAAGATTGTTCTTCCTTTCTTCTAAACCGTTCATGACGGCATTCATCAATTGTCCTCGGCGAAATGTAAAATCCACCGGCAGTTAAAACTTGAACAAGCAAATCATTATTGTACCGAGAAGGCAGGTAAAGAGATTTGGCTGAATCAAGTTAAAATCATACAACACATTATAACGGAATGGAGAACAAATTCACAGTGTCACATATATCCTATCTTGATTCTATGAACGAACGCCTAGTGTCCCAGTCCAGTAAATTCCTTTTTTTAATCTACACATTACATTATACCCCTAAAAAAGCGCCAGTGGAAAAAGTCCTTTCCACTAGCGCAGCTCACATATATCCTTTTTCTTTCAAACTGATAAATTTATGATCGCCGATGATCACATGGTCCAGCACATCGATGCCCATGATCGACCCGGCCTCTGTCAGCCGTTTCGTCACTTCGATGTCCTCTGGCGACGGCGCTGGATTCCCGGAGGGGTGGTTATGCGACACGATAATAGATGCAGCCGACCGTTTGACAGCTTCGCGGAAGATCTCCCTTGGATGCACGATGGAAGAGTTCAGGCTGCCGATGAATACCGTCTGCTTATGCAGCACTTCGTTTTTGACGTTCAGGAACAGGGCGACGAAATGTTCTTGGTTCAAGGACGCCATATCGGCCATGAGGTATGCGGCGGCGTCTTCCGGTGAACGGATGACATACCGGCCTTCTGAATGTTGTCGGTACAGCCGTTTACCGATTTCAACAGCTGCGAGAAGCTGTACCGCCTTCGCTTTGCCGACCCCTTTCACGGATGTCATCTCTTCGATCGTTGCATATTTCAAATCCTGGATTTTGTCGAATGTGGACAAGATCCGATTGGCCAACACGAGGACGGACGCTTCTTTCGTCCCAGTCCGCAGAAGAATGGCGATCAGCTCCTGGTTGGAAAGACTGTCCGCCCCTTGCCGGATGAGCCGCTCGCGTGGCCGATCCGCAATATGTACGTCCCGGATCATCAGTTTCGGTTCCATGTCCAAACCGACGTCCAACTCTTTCTCCAGATCAGTGGTCAATGGACGGGACCTCCTATTGAAATTAATCCGAGTCCTTGTAAATAGGCCGCTAGCTTCGCGATTGGCAAACCGACGACCGCATGGTAATCCCCTTCGATCTTGTCCACGAACAAGGCGCCCGCCGTCTGGATCCCGTAGGCCCCCGCCTTGTCCATCGGATCCCCTGAAGCGACATAAGCGTCGATAAGGGCCATGTCCAGTTTCCGGAAAGTCACTTTTGTCTCCACGGAAAATGTGACGACTTCGCCATTGACGTAGATGCCGACCCCTGTCGTGACAGTATGGGTGTTATTCGAAAGCTCCTGCAAAAAGCGTTTGGCTTCTTCCGCATCTTCCGGTTTCGGATAAATCCGCCCGTCCAGAGAAACGATCGTATCAGAACCGATGACGATAGCCGAATCATGCAATTGAGCGACTGCCATTGTTTTTTCCTTGGCCAATGCTTCGACATATTGCTTCCTATCCATATCGCCGATCGCCAGATTTTCGGAAACCTGGCTCAGAATAATCTCGAACGGAAAACCGAGCAGACCGAGCAGTTCCTTTCGACGCGGCGATCCCGACGCCAAAATGACCGGTTTTGCAGCCATGAATTTCATTGTTCCTAACCTCCTTTATCCCATCATATCGGATAAATGAATTGTGTCCAAACGACGACAATTTCATTTTGCCCTGTTTTTCGAGGTTAAAACGAAATTTTGGCACATCGGTCCGTATGCGAGTAATGGGAGAGAAGGTGGAGCCGCACGATCCCCAGATCTTCCGTAAAAGCCGTAATGGCCGAGAGATTCTGGGCAAACCCCTTCGCTTGGGCATCCTCTTTCGCACCCTTCTCTGGGCTCGCCAAAGTTTTGATTTTGGCAATATCAGTCTCCATCAAGACCGTTTTCAATTGGCCCGCTCCCACCGACTGGCATGCGGCCGTTTCGACGGAAAATGCTTTCCGATAGGTCCCTTCCGCTTCGCTTGCCTCGATGTCCCCTTCCTTCAAGCCGATTGCGGACCAGACATAAAACTGATTGTCTGCCTGAATGATGGCGGCCTTTGCAAGGGCCGGCTGTTCCGCGATGAACGAAGCCGCAGCTTCGCTCGTAGAAAAGGCGCCATGCTGTTTCGCATACATGCGGATCGGCTGCTCCTCTGCGGGTGCTGTCGTCTCAACCGGTGCCGGCCCCCCTGTCGGCACTTCCGGCGTTGCGGAACCGGCTGTTTCTTTCCCTTTCGTGCCGAGCATCAAAAATCCGATGACCGCAACTGCGGCAATCCCGATCAGCACCCCATGCAGCATCGCAGCAAAAACGGTCATCTTGGAATAACGTTTTCCGAACTTCATGTCCAACCACCCCGTTCTACAGTATTCAGCTCACGTGCCTAGCCTCGGCCAAGCAACTTCGCTTTTATAAGTAACCGTAACAAAATGGGCATGAAAAAGAACAAGACGTGTGTCGCCTTGTTCGAGGAAATTTTATGACTTAAAAAAACAAACTGCCGTACCAATTGACAAAATCGGCCCCCCAGAAATAGGACAGGACAGCACCAAGTGCGATGGATGGGCCGAAGGGAATCGGCGTCTTCCGTCCCTGCTTTGTCTTTTTTAAGAAGAGAAGGCCGACAATCGAACCGATGACGGACGCAAAGAATAGCGTCAACAGGACCAATTTCGTGCCGAGCACGAGTCCGAGGACGAAGAACAGTTTTACATCGCCGCCCCCCATGCCGCCTTTCGACAACTCCATGATCAAAAACAACATGCCGAAGCCCACCGCAGCCCCCAGAAACGCATCCCACCATGGGGCCAAGGGGATAAACAGCCGAAGCACCCCAAGAACGATGGCGAATGGCAGGAGCACTTTATTAGGGATGAGCATGTACGCGAGGTCGGACACCGTGATGATGACAAGCATCGACATGAATAAAATCGCGATGATCAACTCCGCGCTGAACCCGAGTAAATAATAGGACAGCCCGAAGAGTACGCCCGTTACAAGCTCCATGAACGGATAGATGACGCTGATTTTCGTACCGCATCCCCTGCATTTCCCTCTCAGAAACAGATAGGAGAACACCGGGATAAGGTCAAGCACACCAAGCCGCCTGCCGCATTGCGTGCAATGCGACGGCGGCGAGACGATGGACTCCTTCTTTGGAATGCGCAAGCCGACAACGTTGAAGAAGGAACCGAAAATGAGTCCGTAAAGGAAAAAGAACGACGTCCAGAGCACGATCATTTCTCGTCCTCCCGATCCACCCCGCTATTGTACGGCGTCGGGTCCGCCTTGTCGGCTGGCAGCGGTGCATCTGTCTTCGGTGCTTCCGGCTCCAGCTCGATAAGATCGCCGCGATAAAACGCATTGAATGCAATCGTCATCTGCATCGGTTCCACTTCCGATTCCATGTCACGGAGCTCTTCCGGCGCATCGATCATAATGGACTCGATCACGTAGACCCGCTCCATCTTCTCGATTTCATCGATGAACTTCTGGACATCCAAATAGGACGCGGCTTCGAGATACACTTCCGTCAACAGCCGACTGACATTTTCCACATGATCCGGCGGATTTTCGATGACATAATCGCTGTGGGTGAATGTCACATCTTGCACAAAACTTCCCGATTTGACTTCCGCCTTTTCGACTTGCAGGAGCACCGCTTCCTCCAATGGCTTGACAGGGACTTTCCGTTGCAATGGCTGCGAACTTCCCGAGGTTTCATTCGACAACGTTTGTCCCGCAGCCTGCTTGCGAAGCGCAAACAGAACGTCCCGTTCATTGGCGATCGTCTGCTTCATCTGGTCGTTCGCTTCCTTCGCTGGGGCATAGATGATGAAATAGGAATATGTACAAAGAGCGATAAGGAACACGATGGCCAAGGCCAAGAGCGCCCCTTCCTTTTGTCGTTTCGACCAACTACTCATCCGTTCCGCCCCCTTCTATGTCCAATTCGTCTGCCGATTCTTCAACCGGTTGCTCCGTCAAATTGCGCTGGTCGACGAAAGTGACCGAATAGGTGGCCAAGTACCGGGGCATAACGTCATGCGTGACATCGAATGCTTCCTCATCCATCGTTTCGGCTGTCACCGATTCCAGAGCGACATGCTCGATCGATTCCGATGCCGCGAGCCGGGAGTAGTAATGGGATGCTTCTGGCTTGTCATCGAACTGGACAACGACCGTCGCCAAATTTGGCGAAAGGAATTCGAAGGAACGGAAAAATCCGCGTTCTGGCAACGCACTGATCATATCCTGCAACAGCGGGACAGTGTCGAATTGCACTTTTTCCGCCCACTGTACTGTGAACTCGAGCTGTTTCCGGACATCTAGATGATCGGAGACGGGGAGCAGATTTTGGACAGCCTGCTGCTCCTCCTGCAAAGCGGCTTGCTGACGTTCCAGGTCGGCTGTCTCCCCCTCCATCGCGTTAGAAATGAAAAACAGCACCGCCCAAAACAAAACAGCCACACCGAGAATGGCCAGTGCAGCTAACAGAAGCGTTGAGCGCTCCCTCTCCTTTTCAGGCAATAGATTAATATCGACTAACATCGCTACACCTCTTTTAGCGCAAGCCCGATCGTCCGATTGAACGCGGCTGGCAAGGATTGGCCTGTCGCAAGTTGTAATGGTCGTTTAAGTAAGGTCGAGGCTTGCACATCCAGCCGTTCACGGATGACCTGTAGCAACTCGTTCATAGAAACATAATCGCCATTGATCAGAATATGGGTGATTGAGGCGGTGCCGTTCCAAAGATTATAACGGTAGAAATTGATAAGCTTCTCCAACTCCCCCACGATGGAACCGAGTGGGACGGTATCCCCAACAGATGCCCCAGGGAAGAAAGAAGTCTCCAGCTCAACCGGCCGCATGAACAACGGGAAATGCTCGTGGAAAATCGAAACGGTCATCTTTCCTTTTTGCAAGTCCGCAATCAAGACATGCTCCTTCCCAGTGAACCGGTGCTGGGCGTACGCCAGGCGATAAAGTGCAAGCGGAGCGATATCGGCCACAAGTGGATCGAGCTTCACGTTCTCTAGCACTTTTTCATACCCGGCAAGGACACTCTCCTTCGACGCGATAATAATCGCCTCGTTCGTCTCCGTGCTCGGCGTATATTTCACGACATCAAATACCGGATCATCAAAAGGCAGATAAAGTGTCGAACCGATTTCAATGAAGAAATACCCTTTTAGATCCTCTTCCTTCACGTCAGTTGTATAACCGACCTTGCGGATGATTACGTACGAATCCGGCGCCAGAAACTGCACCGGGCGCCTCGCGATTCCCCACGGCTTCAACAGTCCCTCTAAAATCGCAGCAAGATTTTCGGAATCCACAATCTTCCCATCCGCTACGACGTTCAGAGGAAGCGGAACCTCCTCCGCCACATCGACTACAAGCGGATCCAGCGACTTCAACCGCACGAATCGGATAGCATCTTCTTCAATTGTTAGGGATGCCGTTTTTTTGCGGCGGGTGAAGATGGACATAAGAGGCACTCCTTCGTTTATGTAAAATCCGACAGTATTCTATAAGAGTAGTATATACAAAGGGAGCCAATACTTTCAATCTTGTCGACAAATAAAAAACAGCTCTCCTTATTCTTATGGGCAGCTGTTGTGATTTTTTCCTCGAATCTTTTTTTGAGAGCACGATCATAAAAAATTAGTCTAGAATTGTACGGATGCCTAATAATACAAAACTAATCCTTATTCGCCGGATCCAGTTCGAGTTCACCACATTTTATATTTCCAACATGAATTTCATGTTTACTGTTTATAATTTCTTCAGCGGTAGCGTCATAGAAAGTAACTTTACTCTTTCCTTTGGGGCCTGCACAAATACGGGCTGGGCTAACGTTGGTTACATAAGATGTATCATTTAAATATCCATTATCCTCCATATAGCCTTCTTCAATGAGAACGGGAAGATTGGCGGTTTGCCATTCTCTACCGAAGTTTACAGGTGTTTCAGCGAAATATAGTTGAGCAGCTTCAAGTACAATGATTGCTTCACTCTTCGCCGCTTTGATCCGATTATTTTCAATGACTTTTCCAATTGACGGCACAGCAATTGCCGCGATGATACCTAGTACCACAATAACGGCTAGAAGTTCGATTAAAGTGAGACCTTTATCATTTCTAATCCACTTCATAATTAATGAACACCTCGATAACAAATTTTATAAAAAAAGTAGAGGTCGACGTATCGCTCTCTACTCTTTCTAATTACTTTTACTCTGCTGGCGGTGTTGGGCTGGTTGTTCCTGATCCAGTTATTGTTTTAGAGTTATCGCTGCTCCCTTTCTGTTTATCATTATTAATACCTTCTAATGTCGCAGCACTGAATATGACGGTTTTCCCACCAGCAAATGCTTCTGATGTTCCATCTATAGTTTTTGCAGGTTTGACATTATTAATTTCTATGCTGTCAGTCAGTTTACCTTTATTCTCAAGATACCCATCCGTGACTAATTTTTCAACGGTTACTTTTGAAGCAGTCGGTTCCTCTGCAAAGTACATATTAGCAGCATTCAACGCATTAACAGCATCTGATTTTACGGCATTATACTTAGTATTCTCAATAATATTCCCAATCGAAGGCACCGCAATCGCCGCAATAATCCCCAAAATCACAATAACCGCTAGTAACTCGACGAGCGTTAAACCTTTTTCATTCTTCATGCGTTTCTGCAAGAATTTTTTCATGTCTGTTCCTCCTTAATTGTCTACTATTACCTTTACATTACTATTATACCACGAGGAGGAATCTAGCAAACTAAAATTTTACTGCTTTTATGTCTTTTTAACTAAATCTATCGATTGTCCTATTATAGAGAATCGATGTTTTCAAACATACCGAACATCGGCATTAAAATTGCGAGGACAATAGTCCCGACGAGTCCTGCCAGCAGAACGATCATCATTGGCTCAATCAACGCCTTTAACCTATCTGTTGCAGCGTCGACTTCCTTCTCGTAGAAATCCGCCACTTTTGCCAACATGGAGTCCAAAGACCCGGTTTGTTCCCCGATGGCAATCATATGGGGAATTAACGGCGGGAACGCCCAATGCCCATCCATCGGCTCTGTCAACGAGCCACCCCGTTCCAACGACTCCCTTGACTTCGCAATAACCCGAGAAATAACTTCGTTCTCTACTACTTTCTCTGCCATGGAAAGCGCCTGCAAAATCGGGACTGAGCTGGAAAACAACGAGCTCAATGTCCTTGTCATCGTCGCGAGCACCGATTTCTTCATAATGTCCCCAAAAATCGGCAGCCGCAACAGGAACGTGTCGAGCAACAGTTTGCCTTCTTTGTTATTGCGTAAAAGGATGACACCGACCACAACAGCGATGACCAACAGGACGAACAGATACCAATAATGAACCGCAAACTCACTTGCCTTCATGACAAATTGTGTCAACCACGGCAACTCCCCGCCGATGCTATCAAACATGTCAACGAACATTGGTACGATTGTAGTCAATAGGAAGATGACAACTCCAATCGCGACAATTCCGACGACAATTGGATAGGACAATGCCGACATGACTTTCTGTCTCGTCTGATAGGCTTTTTCAAAATGGATTGCGAGCCGATCAAGTGAGTCATCGATCGTCCCCGATATTTCGCCTGCGCGGACCATGTTGACGACTAATGGCTCGAACGCCTTTGGATGCTTAGCAAACGCATCGGACAGCGAACCGCCCGCACGAAGATCGTCCCCGACCGCCACGAGAATTTTTCGGAACGGTTTCGATTCGACCTGCACGGACAAGATCCGGATGGCGTCCACAATGGTCACTCCCGCGCGTAACAGTGTCGAGAATTGGCGCAAGAACATGATAAATTGCGCCCGTTTCACCGGTTTGCCGATATGGATTTCCTTTGTCAATGTCGTCTCTGCCTGTTCCGTCAGGTTGGTGACACGGATACCCTGCTTTTTCAGTTTTTCCGTCGCTTCCCTCTTATCGGCTGCCACGATAACACCCTTGCGGATCGATCGGTAGTCCCTTCCCTCATAACGATATCGGGCCATCTTTACTCTTCACCCTCTATATAAGGCCTAGCGTTTTCATACGTGATGATCCCCTGATCAAGGAAGTTTTTGACGGACATCGCCATCATATGCATCCCTGCCCCTCGATTCGTCTGAATGACGTTCGGAATCTGATGAACCTTCTCCGTACGGATCAAGTTTGCGATTGCCGGGTTGTTGATCATGATCTCAGTCGCCGCCCGTCTACCTTGTCGATCCGCTGTCGGGAATAAACGCTGGGAAATGACGGCTGTCAACACGCCTGCCAATTGCACGCGAATTTGCGCTTGTTGTCCTGGCGGAAATACATCGATGATCCGGTCGATTGTCGACGCCGCGCTCCATGTATGCAGTGTCGCAAAGACGAGGTGACCAGTCTCTGCTGCGGTAATAGCTGTCGAAATCGTCTCCAAATCCCGCATCTCCCCGACAAGTATGACATCGGGATCCTGCCGCAATGCAGCCCGCAAGCCGTCCGCGAAGGAATCAGTGTCGAATCCGACTTCCCTTTGATCAATGATGGAGGCTCCGTGTTGATGGACATACTCTATCGGATCTTCCAACGTAATAATATGCCGCCGCATTGATTCATTGATATAACGGATCATCGCAGCCAATGTTGTCGATTTCCCCGACCCGGTTGGACCCGTCACCAGAATGAGCCCTTGGCGTGTTTCGGACAAGTTTTTTAACGTCGGTGGCATCTGCAAATCTTCGATAGTCGGAATTTGCGTAGGAATCGTCCGGAATGCAAGGGAGACATTACCACGCTGTTGGAATGCGTTCACCCGGAATCGCGCAGCGCCTGCCACTTCGTACGAATAGTCGATTTGGCCATGTTCCTTGAATTGACTATATAATTTTCCAGGTACGGTCAATTGGGCAGCAGACTCTGTGAAATTTTCATCTACTGGATTTTCTCCATACCGTTTCAAATCACCATGCACCCGGAATATCGGTGGCACGCCGACTGTAAGATGAATATCGGACGCCTTCGCCTTAAATGCCGCTGTCAATAAGTTGTCGATCACTTGTTTCATTGCCCTCACCCCTATTCGATCAACGAGACGCGAAGCACTTCTTCCGTCGTCGTGATCCCTTGCTTCACTTTAAGCAGCCCGTCGTCAATCAAAAAGATTGTCTTGTTTCGGATTGCCGCATCCTTCAACTCGGCAATCGATCCGTTGTTGTTGATGATATCCCGAATCGCGTCATTGATAACGAGCACTTCATGGATCGCAATCCGCCCCCGGTATCCCGTCATATTGCAGGACGGGCAGCCTGAGCCGCGCATAACCGTTTCAATTTCGAGGCCCCGTTTTGCGAAAATCTCTTTTTCTCTTGCAGTTGCATTCATCTCTTTGCGACAATCCCGGCAAACGCGCCGGATGAGTCGCTGGGCAATCACCGCATTCAAAGAAGACGTTACGAGGAACGGTTCGACGCCCATATCAAGCAGCCGGGTGATTGAAGCAATTGAGTCGTTCGTATGGATTGTACTCAATACAAGATGCCCCGTCAGTGCTGCACGAATCGCGATTTCGACCGTTTCCCGGTCCCGAATCTCCCCGACCATGACAACATCGGGATCTTGCCTTAAAATCGAGCGCAATCCGGCCGCGAATGTCAGCCCGACATTCGGGTTCACCTGAATTTGATTGATCCCTTCAAGTTGGTATTCGACTGGATCTTCGACAGTGATGATATTCACTTCCTCCGTGTTCAACCGGTTCAATGCCGCATACAAGGTCGACGATTTCCCGGAACCGGTAGGACCGGAAATAAGGACAATCCCGTTTGGCTTTGTAATCTGCTCAAGGAAGCGCTCCAGATTGATCCGATTGAAACCGAGCTTCGTCAAATCGTTCAATGAGCTGCTTAAATCAAGAATCCGCATAACGATTTTCTCGCCAAACACCGTTGGCAACGTGGAAATCCGAAGATCGATCGGACGGAAATCAACCGTCGTTTTGATTCGCCCATCCTGGGGAATCCGGTGCTCGGTAATGTCAAGCTTCGCCATGATTTTGATACGGGCGCTGATCATCGCCTGCATATACTTCGGCAGGAATCGTTCATTTTTCAACATACCGTCCACACGGAAGCGGATGACGACTTGATTTTCCTGCGGATCGATATGGATGTCGCTCGCCTTTTGAGTGACTGCGGATGACATCAGCTGATTAACGAGACGAACGATTGGTGAATCCAGATCCGTGAGTTCTTCCTGAGGATCACCCACCTCAATCGGCTGCTCGACGAACAGTTCATCAAACGCAACGTCATCATAGTACTTGGAGATCGTCCGTAAAATATCGTCCTTAGATGCAATGGCCGTCTCAATTTGGAAGCCCGTCGACAGGCGAAGATTGTCAACGGTAATATAGTCCATCGGGTCCGCCATTGCGACGAACAACTTATCCTCTTCCGCTTTCAAAGGAACGAGAAGATTCCGTTTCGCAAATTCCTTCGGTACAACGTTGAACAACTTCGGATCAAAGGGATAACGGAACAGGTTGACATGGGGGATGCCTAGCTGGAACTCGAGCACTTCAATCAGCTGCTGCTCAGTAATGTACCCGCGCTGCAGGAGAAGGTCGCCGAGCTTCTGGTCACGCGGCTTTTCCGCTAAGGCGGACTGTAGCTGTTCCTCCGTAATCAAGCCGGATTCCTCCAGCAGGTCCCCTAACCGTTTTCGTGTTGTCGCCATCTGTCACCCACTCCTTATTTGATGAGATTGCCGCCTTTGTCATACCGATTTCCGTCATCTACTGGTGGGACATAAGGTTTTCCGTTCGTATGGCCGGGTTTCGTGTTTGAGTCGTTACCCGTTCCGCCGGAGGCTCCGTTTGAAGTTCCATTAGTAGACCCATTCCTGAATTTCCCCTCATTTGAACCTGTGCCGCTTGTCCCGTTGTTAGAACTTGGATCAGACCCATTAGAACTGTTGCTTGATCCATTAGTAGAACCATTCGTATCCGGTAACGGTTCGGAATTGTCCGTTCCACCGTCGGCATCTCCATCTGTCCCAGTTCCGTCACTATCCGACTGCCCTTGTTGTGGGAGCGGATGAACTTCGATAATCGGTAAAGGAGCATAAAAATCTGATGAAACAGTTTCGTCGTCCACAACAGTGCCGTCATCCAGCACCTGACGATTGACGGTCAATTCCATCCCGTCACGCCCTTCATTCGCATATTGCACTTGTCCAATAGGTACCGAAGCGCTATAGCGACGGACAGTACGTGGGGTGAATTTCTCCGTCTTAGCCACATACGGCTCGTATGTATATTGCAGCGGAAGACTAACGAGGGCTACACGGATTTGATCTACCGTAACTTCCATCTTGATACGGAACGGCGTATGATTCGGGTTCCGCACTTCAAAGTCAAGACCAAGCTGTTGATTGATTGCAGCTTCAAAACCTGCCGGAACGAATGGATTCAACGCATTGCCAATATTCCGCTCCACGACATCGAGATTTGTACGCAAAACGGCTCCGTATAAAGCGGAAGCAAGCAAAGTCAAATCTTCGTTCGTTGCAGTGACCGTTTCATCCATTTTTGCAAACTCCATAATGGAGAATGCCGTGTTGAACTCAATAGCAGTCCCGTCAAGCTCGTTCGCCAGTTGTTCCAAGGCGGGAGAAAACTGGATCCCTTCAATCGCGAAAGAAGCTACCTCCGTTTCCCCAAAGGTTGAGTCGAGAAAGTCGGTGATATGTACGTTCACGGGGACGATTCCGCTCTCCAGTTCAGATTCGATTCCCTTTGCGACCGCCTCCACATCATCATCCGTCCAGTTCAAATGGGAGAAATGCTGGTCTAAGACAGTTCGAAGCCCTTCCTGCGATACTTCAGCAATGATTGGATTCTCTTCACCCGGAACGGCGCGGTCAACTGTCCGATCTACGTCGTATGTGATCAGCTCTGAAGGCAATTCCACTGTCGCGTCCTGGTACGTCAGTTCAGCACCGAGTTTTCCGTGCAACTCTGCAAAATCATCGGCCAGCTTGTCCTTCGCGCCTTTCTCATCCAAGCCACGAACATCGAACGGGCCTATGTATGTATTTTCCTTGAATTGCTTCACGGGCGAAACAATTTTCGTGTACGCTAAAGTACCTACAGAAGAAAACCCGTAGAAGAAAACTGTCGCACCTAGCACCGCCAGAAAAGTTCTTAAAAAGGTTTTACTGTTCATCCCGCTCCCCCTTCCTCTCCTGCCCTGATGAAATATCCTTCTGATCCGCCGCCATCCAGCGGTCTAAATCATCTTCCAACGGAGTCAATGTGAACTCGTCATCGGCCTCACCCGATGTCGTAGCGGCCACTTCTTCCTCCACACGAATTGACTCCGTCGGCAACACGACAGCCGGCTCCTTCAGTTCAGGTGGCAACTTCTCCGCACCTACACGTTCCTGGCGCTTAGCTAGTAGAACAGAGATGGCAAACACCAATCCCGCCATAGCAAGAATAGCGTAGTAAAGCGAGAAGTTTTGTTGGAGGAAGATGCCAATGATGGCGATGCTTAGGCCGAAAAAGGTAGGCAATACTATTTGCTTTCTAGATTTGTCCTTTGCTGAATACCAAAACAATATAGGAATAGAAACGATTGCCAATATTATTACTATAAAATAAGCGGACATTGTATAAACTCCTTTGTTAAAGACACAAATCAATGAATGTATTCTACATTGACGGTCGGATTTTGCCACTCTCCTTCCACTAAAGGTGGTGTATTCTCTCCGTCGTTCTCCGTACAATACTTCATCATTTCATCCACACCACTAACTTTAATGTATTCACTTTCCGGTATCCCAGTAACCGAATCCCAAACATAAACTTTGCTAGAACTATCTTTTTCAAACTTTCCCACAACATGAATAGATCCAGCAACACAAACTTTTGAATTGCTTTTAAGTGTTAAATCTTTGTTAATTTTATAGGCTCCCCTTATGATGATTGAAGAATTGGACAACTTCACATGATCCGACTCCATGCCTCCGTTTACAATAACTTGGGAGTTTCTTAATCCTTGCCCGTTCATGTTTTGCGTTGTAACTTGTCCATCAATAAAGAAAGAAACATTCTGCAATCCATTAATATTTTTCATTGTAACATTTCCTTTACTATAGACCTTAGAGCCGTTTAAATTTTTATTGTTGTCATTCCAAGAAACATTCCCATTGGGAAAATAAATAGTAGTGTTGTTTAAATTCCCAAGTTTGGTATTTCCATCGCCAATACATACCTTGTCTTTTAAATCGGTGCCGCATTCGGGGGCATTAACTGTAGTAGGATAAAGTTGGTAAAGGTTAACATTCCCGTTTTCTCCAGAATTAACACCACCTGAATCTGTTCCTTGCTGGGGAGCTTTGATTACTGGGAGTTCAAACAGCATTGTAAAATCAAGTGATCTACTGTCCGCTTCTTTCTTGTCGCCTTTTATAATAACTTGTAGCTCTATAAACTTTTTGTCAGACTGGTCGTCCTTTATAACTTCACGGAAGGTATATGAGTTTCGGGTAAAGAACATATCTTCCTTCACAATTGCAGGGTGGGAATCCGCCTCTTCCACCGCTTCACTTAAAAGTCCCTTCAATTCTTCTTCCATTTGTACTTTAATCTCATTTAGCTCATTAGTTATTTGCGCTGAAGTCAACTCTTTTTGATTGGCAAATAGATTGTTAACTCTCTCCTGCGCCTTGTCTGTAATAGTACTTTTTTCATTTTCAAATTTATTCTGCACTGCTGTTTTATAATAATCAACTCCCATTTCTGCTGCTACGACTGCCAAATTGTTAACATCTACAATTCTATCCTGACTGGCCGTGCTTAGGGAGCCCCTCATAAAAACAGCAGAAATGATAGTGATAAAAACAATTAAAAGCAAAACCACAATCAGCACATAGCCACTTTCATTTCTCCCATTTTTCATACTCACTTCCCCCTTCAAGACTTGTATCGTGAAATAGTACTCTCGACCTCTACTTGCAATCTGCTATTTTCCTTGCCGTCTTTTATAATTAAAGTTAGCTCAAGATCTTGCTCCTTCGGCCTTATGTCTGTTGGGTTTTCGGGATACAACTTATATATGTATCCGCTACTTAATGTTGTTTCTTCATTTGAATCGCAATCCTTAATTTTTAATTCTTCAACAGCCACGATTAAGTCATAGCATTCTTTTTGTCTATGTTGCTGCTGTATAGCAGTCAAAATATAGTTCGCCTCTTGCTGAAGGCGCATTTTGGTTGTTTCTGATGTATTGTGCCTAGCGGAGATAAAGAACGTGGTCCAAATCAAAACAACTACCATTGAAACCAAAATCAGGCTGGCCAGGAGTTCGACTAATGTAATTCCATCTTCATTCTTTTTCAATAATCTATCTCCTTTCCACGCTCTATTTATTCTCTACCACTATATATCCGAATGTCTCGCTGACTGGAACTGCGTCAGTAGCACTGCGCTTCACTTTGATATGAATTTTATGTAAATAGTCGCCTTTGCCTCCAGATGGTTTAAGGTCTGGATTTTCATAAAAGTCAACCTCATAAAAATATCCATTTTTTTCTTCTTTATCTCTTTTCACTGCTTTACCGTCTACTACTTCTTCTGTATAGTCAGGGCCTTCAAAATCGCCTAGGTTGTAGGTTCTATTTTTCCATTCGACCAATTCTTTTTTTGCCAAGTTCATCGTCTTCAACTTATCCTCTGTCTTCGCGTTAAAATTAGTCATCTGCGGAAGGACTGTCATAAATCCCACAAAAAAGATTCCGAGGATAACAAGAGCTGCCAATACTTCCACTAAAGTCAAACCCTTTTGACTTTGAAGACTTCTTTGTTTCCGCATTGCCCGCTCTCCTCTCTTCATATAATCTATTATTACTATTATCATAGATACGTCCAAGTTTGTCACGAAAAAACACGCTGTTTAGGAATTTAGTTGGTAATCGAGTAGGAGGGAGTGATTAGCTCCCGACCTCTCACACCACCGTACGTACGGTTCCGTATACGGCGGTTCAATAACTTAAGTATCGACGCTCATACAAGTGATTCAGGTCTTTCAGACCCCACTTGGTGAGCGTTTCTGCTTTGATTGCTTTATGTAGAGTTTCGCTTTTGGAGACTCTCCAATATCCCTTTCGGGAATTTGATACTTTCCAAGCTTCTTCATGTAAAATTCCCAGCCTTCGTAACTGACGGTATTTTGTCCATATCTTCTTCCAACGTTTCCATATCAGTTGACGTAACCGATGGTTCAGCCATTGTGCCATGGATTTGATAAAACTTTTCATAAAGCCAATTCCATAGTAGTTTATCCAACCTATTGTCACTTGGTTGATTTCTTTGGCAATCTCGTCAAAGCGGCCCGGGCGATTCCGTTTGGTGATTTTCTTTAATTTTGATTTGAATCGACTTTTTGCGGAGTGATGTGGTCTACAACCCACACCTTTAGATGTGGAATGGAGGCAGAAACCGAGGAACTTGAGTTTGACCGGAGAACCCACCTTGCTCTTTTCTTGGTTCACTGTCAGCTTCAAATCATGTTCAAGGAACTTTGTAATGCTTTCCAAAACACGTTCCCCTGCTCGCCTGCTTTTCACGTATATGCAGAAATCATCCGCAAATCGTACGAATTTATGCCCCCGTCTTTCAAGTTCCCTATCTAATTGATTCAAATAGACATTGCTAAGAATCGGGGAGAGTACGCCACCTTGCGGAGCACCTTCTTCTGTTGGACTGATAAGTCCATCTTCAAGGATGCCACTCTTTAGAAACTTCCATATCAACTTTAGGACAATCTTGTCGTTTATGAACTCTTTTAGATATTCCATCAGCTTCTGATGATTAATGGTGTCGAAGTAGCTTTTTAAATCACAATCGACTACCACTCTATAACCTTGTTCATAATATGTGATGGATTGCTTAATGGCTTGATGCTGATTCCGTTTTGGACGAAAACCATAGCTCCTCTCCGAAAAATGAGGGTCAATGATTTTACCAATCACCTGATAGATGGCTTGTTGAACCATTCGATCCCGTACACACGGTATGCCGAGTTTTCGCATTGACCCATCTAACTTTGGAATTTCAACACGTTTTACTGGCAGTGGTTCGTACGAACCGTCTTTCAGCTTTCTAATAAGTTGGGTTCGGTATTTGGCTACATGACCTAAAAGTTCATCTACTGTCATTTCATCGACACCCGGCGCCCCTTTATTTGCCTTCACTTTCTTACAAGCGTTAAAGAGGTTGTTGATGTCGACTACTTTATCAATCAAATCGATACCATCCTGTCGCTCCATTTCTGTAAAGACAGGACTGCACGCTCCCGCATATTCTTCGGTTTCCAACCTATCCCTTTGCGGCCAGCCATCTGCCGATGTTTTCTGTGGTCTTTGCACTGTCTTTACCTCCATTTCATTTCAGGATTATTATTGTTCAGCCCTTCGTCCTTATGGACTACTATGGCTTCTGCTGACTTCTTACAGTTCAACCTGCCATCACTGACCGGTTTGTTCCTGTGGGATATTCCATCCCTCTTGTCGGGAACCCCTGTAAGACCTCCCCGGGTAAGAGCTATAACCTTCCTCCCATGTAACCGCTGCATTTACTGTATGGAACTCGGGCAGTATTGGACTTTGTTTTGTACGGCAAACTCGTCCGTTCCAATTCAGCCTCATATGCAGTTTCTGTCCGTCGGTTCGGGATTTTGCCGCCGGCTTCCTTCAGATTCCACCTCACGGTGGACACCCTTGCCTTAAGCTAACAGTTCCTACTGCCAAGCCTGTAGTGGACTTTCACCACCAAGTTATAGCCCATGCCGGGCACACCGTAAAAAAGACCGCTTTGCAACGGTCTCCTTCTTCTTTTCTATTTACCATATTTACTTCACCAAACTCCCAACCAACTCCTCCCCATAAACCCCCACCCGATTCCGCCCCGCCTGCTTTCCGCCAATATACATCGCACGGTCCGCATTGCGCAGTAGGTGATTTTTGTCTTTGACGTCTTCCGGGATGGACGATACGCCGAGGCTGAGGGTGATTTGGACGTCCATCGGTTCGCGGTTTTCCGAAAGGTCGGGTACGATGCGGAAAATGAGGCTTGCGACTTCTGCGCGAATGGTTTCGGCAAGGAGGATCGCTTCCTCCTTTTCCATTCCCGGCAGTATGAGGACGAATTCTTCGCCGCCATAGCGGGCCAGTATCCGCTCTTCCCCTGCGAATCCGTGCAACAATTTTGCGAATTCCACCAAGATGTCATTGCCACTTTGGTGCCCGTATGTGTCGTTGATGGATTTGAAATGGTCGATGTCCATCATGATTGCAGAAATGGCACCGATCTCACCGTTATCGTAGCGAACTTGTTCTTCATCCAACCTGCCGAGCAAGTAGCGTAAATTGTGGAGTTTGGTCAAGCCACATCGTTCGCTTTTCTCGATAGTCTTTTCGTATAATTTCGCTTTCGTTACGGCGGTTGCGAAATAGCCGGTCAGCAGTTGGACGATCTCTTTGTCCAACTCCCTGAAGAAGTAAGGGCGATCAGAAGCCACTATCAAGATCCCTTCCGTCTTCCCTTTCCAATGGATCGGCGCCGTCAATACGCTTCCCGTGGTTGGTTCGAAGTCCAACGGCCGTAATGTTTCGATCGCTTTCCGATTCGGGTAGATCCGGATTTCTTCCAAATCGATGCGGCCTCCGAACAGTTGGACGGGATCGCCCTTAAAATCACAAGCTTCGTTCTTCAAAAAACCTGTATCGGTACTATAGATAAACGTCCTTTTCTTCTGATGATGAAAATCGAATAAATAGGCTTGGTCATATTCCAGCACGTCCCGCAATTTACGGATGAACGTCTTAAAAACTTCCTCGGTCACGAGCCGGTCTGCAAGCTCATGGCCGATTTCCGTCGCGGATGATAATTTCGCTTGAAGGCGATCCGATTTATGATACAGCTGCACTACCAACAAAATGAGGACGGATGGGATGCCCGTCAAAAAAATCGCGATATTCCCTAGACGCGCCGCCAATATGCAGAATGAGACGGCCAATGGCAATGACAACATTGTCAACAAGAAATCCCAGGCGACCGCCCTTTTCATCGCACGGATCGGTCTGCCTGCCAACTTGGAAAAAGCTAAAAATAAAGCGCTATTCATCAACGAGTATACGACCGCATAAAGGATTCCTGCCATGACAAGCGTCCCATATTCCGAGAGCCCGGGCGTGCCTTCCCCCAATCGGAAAGCGGAAGCGCTTACAACGGAGATGACAGCAAACATTGTTGAGTTGATAAAGAACCGCTGCAATGGGGGTATCGCCGATTTTGTCCGCCATTGCAAAAAGACGAGCGCAATCTGCATCATGATCAGTTCTACGAACGCGCCGTGCAGGAAGAACACAGCGAATACTACCCAACGATCCAATGTAATCTTGATTTCATCCACATGGATTGGAAAAAGGGCCAGGAAAATGAGGGTTGCCAAGATCAGTAGAAAAGTGACCGAGTCGATTGCCCGTGTAGGGAAGTGATTCCACGTCATATAAATAATCGACGGGACGGTTGCCAACCAGATGAGAAAAAGTAACCATTGTCTGTTCCTCGTCAAATCCTTCCCCTCCTTCATTTCCGATAGGATGCCACCCGATTCCGCCCTGCTTGTTTCGCGCCGATATACAAGGCCCGATCCGCGTTCCGCAACAAGGCGATGGCTTCATCTGCATCTTCGGGGGCCGATGATACACCGATGCTGACTGTAACTTGCGCTTCCACCTGCATCTCTTCTTCTCCCAAATCCGATTGCAGACGGAAAACATGTCCGGCCACTTCCGTTCGGAGATTCTCCGCGAATTGATATGCGTCATCCTGCGTCCAGCCCGGCATGATGAAGACGAATTCCTCTCCTCCATAACGTCCCACTGTACATCCATCGGGTGTATACGCCTCCAGCATTTCCGCTAGCGCACAGAGGATATCATTGCCCCCCTGATGCCCATACGTATCATTCACCTTTTTGAAATGGTCGATATCGAGCATGATGACGGCCAGGGCTACTAGCGTCCCATCATTCACTCGCTGCATCTCCCGGTCCAGACATTCTTCCAAATATCGATAGTTGTATAGCTTGGTCAATGCACACCGCTCACCGACTAGTTTTGCGTCTTGCATATAACGCGCCTTTTCGATTGAAACGGTGAAATAGGAACAGAGCAGATCGAGGATTTTCAATTGGTTTTCATTGAAAGCCCGCTTTTTCTTGGCTGCCAATAATAGCACGGCTTCCGTTTGCCGGTTACGTTTGATTGGCACGCCGATCATGCTTTCCATATCAGCCGGCGCTCGATTAATCGTGAAATAATTCCACTCGTCCCGGCTCCGGTAAATAACAGGTTTGTCCTTCTTCAACACCCTTCCGGCAATCCCCTCGCCCGACGCCAAGGGGACAAAATCCACTTGGATATACCGGCTATGGTCAAAATACCGTTCCACCTTCAACCAGTTCTTTTGATGGTCGAATAAAATCGCATACTCCATCTTGAACAGATCTGCCGCTTTTTCCACGAAGCGATCCATGATTTCATTTTCATCCAAAAGATCAGATAGCTCGCGGCCGATCATCCCCGATTGCCGTAAATAATAATTGCTTTTTTCTCTATCCGTATAAAGCCGGATAACAATCATGATGAGGAAGAAGGGCATGCCAAGCAGGAAGAACGCCCCCCACCCGACCGACTGGATCAGGTAAAATAAAGACAAAGCAAGCGGGATGATTACAAACGTCCTGGCAATGATCAGAATCCTCTCCAAATCGGAAAATGACCACGGATCCTTTTGCAGAAATCCAAAAGGTCTAAGAAGGACTTCCTTCAAGACGGAATGTGTTAGCTGATACGCCAATACGGCGAAAGCGGTCGGCCAAAATGCCTCCGATCCGACTTGGCCCCCAGCAAGGTGGAAAGCTGCGGCCGCCGAAATGGAGAGTAGAAAAACAATTGTCGAGTTGAAGAAAAGATGGTACCAATTGAAGCGTGAATTTTCCGACAACAAGAATGCGAGAACGGCCAGCTGCATGATGACCATCTCGATAAATACGCCGTATAATAAAAATGCAGGAATTGTCAGCCATAGAACTAGGAACACCGGCCTCCCCCGATGATCCATCATGCCGTAAATGGTGAGGAAACTAAGGGATGCGAACAGGAAAATGGCCATCCAATTCAAGTCGACGGGCGGGTGATTTCGGTATAGATAAAGAGAACCAGCAGGGACGATTAACAACCACATGAAGATGCTGCTCAATATGGATTTCCTCTCTTTCCCCATTAAGCAACCCCGCCCTTTCTTTTCCACTTCTTGAATTTACAGACTCTTCTAACTCATATATGATACTATCATACCAAGGAATAACCAACTATATAAATTGTCTTATTTCCCTCTTAATTGATTATATAGTCCTATCAAAAGATAAAGTGAACCTGTTACTATTTTCTTCTGATTTTTTTCTGTTTCTAGTAGTATACGTTCATCCAAATCATTTAGCACTCGCTTGTTCGGATGATTGCAAAGTTCCATCATCCTCTTCGGGTTTTCCGCTTGCGGATGGGGAAATGCCAGGAAAGAGAATGATGCGGCGACTGGCAGCAAGGCGTCAAGCGTTCCTTGAATGTCCTTCCCTTTCAGCATACCGATGAAGAAATCCACTTTCTCTCCCGGGAATTCCTGCAGGATCGTTTCGGCGAGTGCTTGTGCAGCAGCCGGATTATGCGTGCCATCCACATAGACACCCGAAGCCACTTCTTCAAATCGATTGGCCAGCCCAGCATTCGCAATAGCCTGGCTCACCTTATCCTCTTGAAGCGGGATGCCGGCTGCCAGCAAGGCTTGGATGGCGATTGCTGCATTGATTGCTTGGTGGGGACCTTTCATCTTCCGGCCGGCTATTACGAAAGCCTCCGTCCCTCTGAATTTTTCTGTCGGGGCCCCTGCATCAATCTGGAAATCGGTCCCGCAGACTAAGAGATCGCTTGCCGACTTTTGTGCAATATCGGAGACGACTTTCATTGCTTCCTCTGTCAAAGGCCCCGTGACTACCGGGATCCCCTGTTTGATAATGCCCGCCTTCTGCGCCGCGATCTCTTCGATCGTGTCACCAAGGATAGCCGTATGATCCAGTGCGATAGACGTGATGACGGAAACGAGAGGAGTGACGACATTCGTGCTGTCCAAAGCGCCGCCCATCCCCGTCTCCAATAGAACATAATCCGGGTTCAGCCATCCGAAAGTAACGAACGCCGCTGCCGTCAACAGTTCGAAATCGGTCAGCATTCCGCTAAGTCCTGCCTCTTTCATTTCCGAAAAAGAGCGGTTCAACTCCTCTTCGGACACCGGGACGCCGTCCAGCCGGATTTGATCATGGATATCGACAACGGCGGGCGATGAAAACACACCCGTCGAATGCCCGTGCTCCCGCAAGATCGACTCCATGAACGCAATCGTCGAGCCTTTGCCGTTCGTCCCGGCTACGTGGATCACTTGCAACTGCTTCTGCGGATTTCCGACTTTCTTCAAAGCGGATTGTATACTTTCCAACCCGGGTTTCACTGTATTTTCACTTGTTATAGCCCAACGTTCTTTATATTCATCCAATTTAGGAATCAATCGAATCCCTCCGTATGGTAAGATTAGTTCAGAAGTCAATGATACTTTACAAGTATAGCACGGTCGGAGGACAGTCGAATGAGTACATGCTGGGTAATCTATAACGGCAGCCTGACGAGCGATAAATTCAGCGATCAGGCGGAGCTGTTGCGCGATGCGGCGGAGCGCGCAGGCGTGGCCGCGGTCGCAAAGAAGAATTATGAAGTGCTGATGGACTTGCAGGCGGAGCCGGTTGACCTTCCTGACTTTGTCGTCTTTCTCGACAAGGATATTTTGCTGGCGACCTATCTGAAACAATTGGGGGTCCCAATCTTCAATGACCCGGATGTCATCGAAACTTGCGACAACAAGGCGAAACAGTATTTGGAGCTGGCGCGGCATGGCATACCGATGCCAAAGACAATTATTGCGCCGAAAGTCTATCCCGCCTTCACCATCAGGGAATCGGGCTATTACGAGAAGGTTCTGGCAGAACTCGGGTTGCCGATGGTCATCAAGGAAGGCCATGGCTCTTTTGGAATGAAAGTCTATCTTGTGGAAACCAAGGAACAGTTTTTTGAAAAGACCGATGCGTTGCGCGGAGTCGATTATGTCTTCCAGGAATTCATCGCGTCAAGTCGGGGCCGGGATATACGGGTCAATATCGTCGGGAATGAAATTGTCGCAGCGATGGCCCGTACTTCCGAAACCGATTTCCGTGCCAATATTACGAACGGAGGCACCGCCACACCGGTGGAACTCACTTCCGCACAGCGTCAACTTGCGCTGCGGGCAGCCAAGGCGGTCGGGGCTAAATTTGCCGGTGTCGACTTGCTGTATGGCGAAGATGGCGGGCCTCTGGTCTGTGAAGTGAACGCCGCCGCTCATATCCGCAATATTTATAATGTGACGGGCATCAATGTTGCGGATGCCATGATCGCCTATATATTGAGGAAACTGCCGTGAGAGGGCTTCTGGCATATACCGCGATTGAAGCGGAACGGAACAGAGCATTTATTCAGGACCTATTAAATGAAGCGAAAAAAGTCGGAATCGGTCTGAATTTGTGGACGGATGACGAAATACCGGAGGAGCCGTTCGACTTTATTCTATCCAGAAGAAGGGATTCCGAACTGTCGGCTCGATGGGAAGCGGACGGGATCCGGGTTTTCAACCGTTCGGAAGTGAATCGGATTGCGAATGATAAATATAAAACATTCGAACTGGCCACCTTGCTAGGGATACCTACTGTCCCGACAAGGAAAATCCGCACGGCGGACGATATCCGCTCCTATCCATGCGTCCTGAAGACGACCGATGGACATGGTGGCGAAGAGGTTTTCCTGTGCCACTCCATTCAGGATGCGGAAACGTTTTTCCACAAGTTCGGGGAACGCTCCATTATCGTGCAGCCATTTGTTGAAACGAATGCGCAAGATATCCGGGTCTTCATGCTCGGCAATGAAGTCCTCGGCGCCGTCTTGCGGAGAGGACAGGATTCATTCAAATCCAATTACACACTAGGCGGCTCCATTGCCAAATTCGAGTTGGGTATCGCGCAGTCGAAAGAGGTCGAAACTATCACACAAGCGTTGAATAGCGACTATGTCGGCATCGATTTTCTTTTATTGCCGGACGGCCGCTGGTTGTTGAATGAAATCGAAGATCCCGTCGGCGCGCGGTCCTTGTACGAAACGCATGACTTTTCCGTCGCGGCGCGGCTGGTGAATCATATAAAAAGGGAACTTACTGATTAAGGGGGAATTTTAATGTTGGAGAAATTGGGAATCGAAATGGTGCGGATTGACTTGCCTTTCCGCCTGAACCACGTGAATTGTTTCATGGCAGAGGGAGAAGCTGGATGGACAATCATCGACGCCGGCTTGAACAATACATATACGCAAAATATGTGGAAAGAGCGGATTGGGGACCGGAAAGTTTCCGATCTGTTCATCACTCATTATCATCCCGATCATTTTGGCCATTCGGGACAGCTTCAGAAAACGACCGGCGCTCGTGTCTCCATGAGCGAGGTAGACGCACGTTCCGCGTTGACTGTATGGGAGCAATCCTATGTCGACGATTTGTATGGGCATTATTTAACAGCGGGCATCCCGGAGGACATTGCCCGGGAAATGGTCGGCAACACAGCAGAATTCATCGCGCTCGTTACGCCTTATCCGACGATTGATCATTACTTTAAGGAAGGCGAAAAACTGCCGATCGGCCGGTATGAATATGAGATTATCCATGCACCGGGCCATTCGGATGGCATGGTCTGCTTTTATAATAAGGAAGAGAGTGTTCTCCTTTCCGCAGATCATATCCTTCCGAAAATCACGCCGAATATTTCGTATTGGTTCCACGGGGATGAAAACCCATTGCATTCATATTTGACTTCATTGGAAAGCCTGAAACGCTTGGATATCGGCTACGTCATTCCGTCCCACGGAAAACCGTTTGCCGGGGCGAATGAACGGATTGATGAAATCATCGGCCACCACGAGGACCGGTTGGAAGACACGATGCAAGCTATAGTAGAGCCGATTTCAGTTTATGAAACTTGCGGTCGCCTGTTCAAGCAGCAATTGACCGTCCATGAAACACGGTTTGCCATCGGGGAGACAATTGCTCATCTGGAATACTTACGCCGTGCCGGAAAGTGCGAGCGCAGATTCGAAGAAGGACAATGGATTTATTTCCGAAATTAAAACAAGCCATTCCACCGCAATATATAATCGGTGGAATGGCTTTTCCTATTAAGACAAAGTCGGAGCCGCAGCAAGCAGTTGATCGCGTTTGGCGTAGAACTCCTTCAGGAAATTCTGTTCATACGCAAAGCCTGCACGCATCAGAATCGGCTCACAGTAAGAAGCTGCGGCGAACTGAAGACCGACTGGCAAGTCATTTGCCCCGAAGCCGAGCGGGACGGACAATGCCGGTTGTCCCGTCATATTGAATACGGAAGGATAGCGAATCATGCCGCTGAAAATATCTTCCGTTTGTCCGTGGATCGTCAATTCGTCCACCCCTACTTTTTGTGAGGATGACGGCGTAACCGGAGATACGATGACATCCACTTTCGTAAACAGGTCTTCGAATTGCGCTAGCAAATCCTCTTTTCTCTTCAACGCCTGCATGTACTGCAATGCGGAAATATCGCGGCTCGATTTCAGGACAGCCTCGACATCCGCTCCAAAGCGGGATTCCGGCTTATCGATATATGCATCATGGACATAGCCCGCTTCCGATACGGCAAGCACTGTCAGAAGTCCCAGATCGTCGTTCGAGAATGGGATATCCACTTCGATCAGCACGGCCCCTAATGAAGTCAACTGTTCGAGTGATTTTTCATACAAGGCAGCGGTTTCATCATCCATCCGTTCATTCAGATAATTATTCGGCACGCCAATCCGCAATCCTCGGATGTCCTCATTCAGGAATGTCGAAAAGTCTTCCCCTGTCATCGCTTCCATCATGAAGGCCAGGTCGTCCATGTTTTTCACGAGCGGTCCGACATGGTCGAGCGTCCAGGAAATATTCTTCACGCCTGTAGAGTCGATCAGGTCATGCGTTGCCTTCAATCCGACTACGCCGCAGGCAGCTGCCGGAATCCGAATGGATCCACCTGTATCCGTGCCGATCGACGCGACACCAAGCGAAGCGGCCACCGCGACACCTGATCCCCCGCTGGATCCTCCCGGCGTATACTCCGGGTTCCAAGGATTTTTGGCTGGGCCGTAGAACGGATTGTTCGACGTAATACCGAATGCGAATTCATGCATATTCGTCTTTCCGAGATTGACCGCCCCTTCATTCTGAAGGATTTCCACGATACCGGCGTTTTTCTTCGGAACGAGCGACTCGTCGATATGCGACCCGCTCGTCGTCCGCAAACCGGCTGTAGACAAATTATCTTTATACGAGATCGGAATTCCTTCCAGGAACCCGATTTGTTCGCCTAGCGCATATTTCTTTTCCGATAGTTCCGCTTGCTTCAAAGCTTGCGTTTCATTGACGGTAATAAAAGCGTTCAGGTCTTTGAATTGATGGATGCGGTTCAACATCTGCTTCGTCACTTCGACAGGAGAAACCTCTTTGTTCTCAAACTTGGTTTTCAATTCACGAATAGTCTCATAATTGATCAATTCAACTTCCCCACTTTCTTTCATAATGTTCTGTAGAATGTAAGCCCTCTCATTCTATCATAACCTGTGAGAAAAAGCTTGTTTTCGAGGGGAATGAGCGCGGGGTGCGGGGTATGGGCGCGGACTCGGGCTTATGAAGCGCGGCCCACGTTTTATGGGCATGGCACGCGGACTTATGAGCGCGCAACCCGGGCTTATGAACGCAGCTCTGGAACTAGCTTGCGGGGAGTTATCAGCGGCTGTGCAAAGTTATCGGCGTACACAACTAGCTATCAGCAGTCGAAACTAGTTATCAGCACTTCCAACTAGTTATCAGCACTCGCGCCAAGTTATCGGCACTCCCAACTAGTTATCAGCAGTCGCAACAAACTATCAGCACTCGCACCCAGTTATCGGCCCGGGCAAGAAACTATCAGCGGCCGTTCCGCTATATATAAAGAGTCGACACCCCATAAAAATAAAACACACCCCTTCCCACTACCAAGGAAAGGGGTGTGCCGTGTTAAATTTCCTTCAATTCCTGCATACGGCGCTCGACGGCAGCGTATTTTTCTAGATAGTCCTTTTCTTTTGCGCGTTCTTCTGCGACGACTTTTTCAGGCGCTTTGGACATGAAACGTTCATTGGACAGTTTGCCTTGGACCCGTTTCACTTCGCTGTCCCATTTCGCCAGTTCTTTCGTCAAGCGGGCGAGTTCTTCTTCGATGTCCAACAGTCCTTCGAGCGGCAGGAACAATTCCGCTCCTGTGACGACGGCGGACATCGATTTGCCTGGAGCTGCAATGTCTTTTCCGATCGTCAACGTTTCCGGGTTGCAGAACCGTTCGATGTATTTCCGGTTCGTTTCCAGCACTGTGGCTGTCGCTTCATCTTTGGCGGAAATATAAAGCGGCACTTTCTTGCTTAGCGGCGTGTTCACTTCTGAACGGATATTCCGCACGGACCGGATGATGTCCATAAGGAGCTTCATGTCACTTGCGCGGGATTTGTCGGATAATGCCGGATCCGGAACCGGCCAAGCAGCCACTGTAATGGATTCACCTTCATGCGGCAAGTTCTGCCAGATTTCTTCCGTAATGAACGGCATGAACGGATGTAGTAGACGCATCGTATTGTCCAATACATGCGCCAAGACAGAACGCGTCATTTTCTTGGCCGCTTCGTCTTCTCCATACAACGGCAATTTGGCCATTTCGATATACCAATCGCAGAAATCGTCCCAGATGAAGTTATACAACGCACGGCCCACTTCACCGAACTCATATTTATCGGCCAGTTTCGTCACTTGTTCGATCGTTTCATTCAAACGTGTCAAAATCCAGGCGTCCGCCACGGATTTTTCACCAGACAAGTCGATTTCCGCATAGGTCATGCCGTCCATGTTCATCAACGCAAAACGGGATGCGTTCCAGATTTTGTTCGCAAAGTTCCAGACAGCCTCCACTTTTTCATTCGAAAAACGGAGGTCTTGACCTGGCGAGGAACCGGTCGATAGGAAATAACGGAGGGCATCGGCACCATATTGGTCAATGACATCCATCGGGTCGACCCCATTGCCTAGCGATTTCGACATTTTCCGACCATCTTCCGCACGGACGAGGCCGTGGATGAGTACATCGTCAAATGGGCGCTTATCCGTAAATTCGAGACCTTGGAAAATCATCCGGGACACCCAGAAGAAAATGATATCATATCCTGTAACAAGGGCATCTGTCGGGTAATAACGCTTGAATTCCTCATTATCAGCATCCGGCCAGCCCATCGTGGAGAACGGCCAAAGCGCGGAGGAGAACCAAGTGTCGAGCACGTCGTTATCCTGTGTCCAGTTTTCGCTATCCGCCGGCGCTTCGTGACCGACGTACACTTCACCCGTTTCGTTATGGTACCAAGCCGGGATGCGGTGGCCCCACCAAAGCTGACGGGAAATGCACCAATCGTGGATATTTTCCATCCAATTCAAGTACGTCTTCTCAAAGCGTTCCGGTACGAAATGGACTTTCCCTTCGCCCTGCTGCAATTTAATCGCTTCGTCGGCGAGCGGCTGCATTTTGACAAACCATTGTGTCGATAGATACGGTTCGACAACCGCACCGCTTCGCTCCGAATGGCCGACCGAATGCAAATGATCTTCGATTTGGAATAAGACACCCATATCCTGCAAATCTTTCACAATCTGCTTCCGGCATTCGAAACGATCCATCCCTTCGTATTTGCCGGCGAGTTTATTCATCGTCCCGTCCTCATTCATAACAAGAACGCGAGGCAGATTGTGGCGATTGCCAATCTCGAAGTCGTTCGGATCATGGGCCGGTGTGATCTTCACCGCTCCGCTTCCGAATTCCATATCTACGTAATCATCTGCTACAATCGGAATTTCCCGGCCAACAATCGGCAATTTGACTGTTTTCCCAATCAAATGCTTATATCGCTCATCTTCCGGATGAACAGCAACCGCCGTATCGCCGAGCATCGTTTCCGGACGGGTTGTCGCAATTTCGATACTGTCCGTGCCGTCGGCGAGTGGGTAGCGCATATGATAGAATGCACCCTGCACATCTTTATGGATGACCTCAATATCGGAAAGCGCCGTTTTCGTAGCGGGGTCCCAGTTGATGATGTATTCGCCTCGGTAAATATATCCTTTTTCATACAACTTGACGAATACTTCCCGAACCGCGCGTGATAGACCTTCATCCAACGTGAAACGCTCGCGGGAATAGTCGAGGCCGAGGCCCAGTTTCGCCCATTGCTCACGGATATGATTTGCATATTCCTCTTTCCATTTCCACGTCTCTTTTAGGAATTTTTCCCGGCCAAGATCATAGCGGGTCTTGCCTTCCGAACGCAATTTCTCTTCGACTTTCGCTTGCGTCGCAATGCCCGCATGATCCATTCCCGGCAACCAGAGCGCATCGTACCCTTGCATCCGCTTCATCCGGATGAGGATATCTTGCAAAGTCGTATCCCATGCGTGCCCAAGATGAAGTTTCCCGGTGACATTCGGAGGAGGAATGACAATCGTGTACGGTTCCTTTCCACTATCCGGCTGCGCCTCAAAAAACTTGCCTTGGAGCCACCATTCATAGCGACCTGCTTCGATCGACTGGGGATCATATTTGGTCGGCATTGTTAATTCATCATTTGCCATTTGTTGTTCCTCCTTTAGGTAAATCAATTACGTTCCGGCGTCGTTCAAAGTTTATGACATCCGCCGGAGGCTATCTTAATTCGGCGGGCGTTGATACCCACTGAACAGGACACTAACCCACATTCCTCTCAACACCGCTGAAAAAAATAAAAAAACTCCATTCGCCTCAAAAAGGACGAAGGAGTTAATTCGCGGTACCACCTTTAGTTCGTGTACTGAAAAAAGTACACCTCAATCTCGGATAACGGCTTCAAACCGGTTTCCGCTACTCCAAACTGTTCACGGAAACTGCTCGCGGGTGACATTCGGCAATCGGTTTACAGGCCCTTTCACCACCGGCGCCCTCTCTTTGCTAAACCCTATTGCGTACTCTCCCGTTCCTCGCAATGATATGCAGTTACAATCATTGTACGGAAACGGGCCGGGTACGTCAAGTATGCACTGAATAAAGATGAAAGGATGGTGTAATGCGAAAAGGGTATAATCCGTACTTATTGCCCCCCTGGCTACGGAAGACCAGATTTTATTGCAAAGGGATCATTATTCCGATCTGCGTATTCCAACTGATCCGGCTGCTGATCGTCCCGACGACAGGCGACTTCCTGCTGCTATGCGGATTGGCTGGCTTAGCCTTTCTGTTTTATAAAAATATCATTTAACCGGAAGAGGGTCGTCGAATATTCGTCCTCCAATCCGGCAATGAATGACAGGGCTTCATCCGATCCTTGGTACGAAGTGCTGTCATTCATTGATTCCGCCATAGCGGTAGCTGTCTCTTCCTGGGCGACAGGCTCCTCAGCGAGAGCCTCTTCCTCCTGTATTTCCTCCGCCAGGACAATCGGGGATGGGACAGGCTCTTCTTCCTCCTCCGTCAGATGAACGACTTCCGGAGTTTCCACGGTTTCCACGGCTTCCGCTACCTGCCGAAGTGAAGAGGATTCAACTGCCTCAGCAACCGCCTCATTGAATTCACATTCGACATCCCAGACAATGCCGATCGAGCCTTGTCCGTCCTCTTCACTCCGCTCCCGCATCGCTGTTACATGGATCGGACTCTTCGCTTCCGGCGGCAAATCGATATGAAGCGGCACTGCATATTCAAAATATCCTCGATTCCCGTCCATCTCGACATCTTCGATCAAGACCGCTGCATCCTGATCTTCCAGTTCCCCAGCTGGCCCCTCTTCCGTAAAGAGGATTTCCGCGGCGATATGATAGATTCCCGACAGACGGACCGCCTGTTCCGTCCGCTCTTCCATGAATCCTGGTGTCACCCGTAACGAGACTGCCTCCGACGGCATCCCTGCTTCTGATGGAAATATGAAGTTCTCCTGCATCGTCCATTTTTTTTTATCCATCCTCGTCCCTCCTCTTTTCATTCACTGATTATTGTATGCAGCATCGAGGGACAATAGAAGAAAGGTTGTGGGTTGGAAACTGGAGTGGATTGCTAGGGCTGATAGAATAAAACAACAGCCATCCTCTTCTAAAAAAGGATGGCCGCTGTTTATCATCTCGCCAACTGCGCGAACACTTTATGGAATGCTTCTACTGTTTTTGCAATATGCGCTTCCGTATGAGCAGTTGACAGGAACATACCCTCGAACTGAGATGGTGGCAAGAAGATGCCTTCTTCCGCCATCAGACGGTAATATTCTGCGAACAACTCCAAATCCGATGTTTTGGCTTTGTCATAATCGGATACTTTCTCATTCGTGAAGAAGAAGCCGATCATCGAGCCTGCACGGTTGACAGTATGCGGAATATTGTATTTCGTCGCCGCTTCGCGGAAACCGGATTCCAGCTGATCGCCAAGTTTCATGAAATATTCATAGGAAGCCGGTGTCAGCTTCTTCAACGTTTCAATTCCTGCCGTCATGGCAAGCGGATTTCCAGATAGCGTCCCCGCTTGGTATACGGAACCTGCCGGCGCGATGTTCTCCATGATTTCTCGCTTGCCGCCGTATGCACCTACCGGAAGGCCGCCGCCGATCACTTTACCGAGGCAAGTCAAATCCGGCGTGACGCCGAAATAGCCTTGGGCACAATTGTAGCCGACGCGGAAGCCGGTCATCACTTCATCGAAAATGAGAAGCGTGCCATTTTTCTCCGTCAATTCACGTAAGCCTTCCAAAAAACCAGGCTCCGGAGGAACAACCCCCATATTCCCTGCTACCGGTTCTACGATGACACCCGCCAAGTCGTCCCCGAATTGCTCGAAGACCGCTTGAACGCTTTCCATGTCATTATATGCGACTGTAATGGTGTTCTTTGCGATGCCTTCAGGAACGCCCGGGCTATCCGGGAGACCCAATGTCGCTACGCCGGATCCCGCTTTGATAAGCAAGGAATCCCCGTGACCATGGTAGCATCCTTCGAATTTCAAGATTTTATTGCGCCCTGTGTATCCTCGCGCCAAGCGCAACGCACTCATCGTCGCTTCCGTCCCGGAAGATACCATGCGGACCATTTCAATCGATGGTACACGTTCGATGACGAGTTGAGCGAGTTCATTTTCCACCAAGGTTGGTGCGCCAAAGCTTGTCCCCGTCTCCGCTACTCGTTGAATGCCTGCCACAACGTCCGGATCGGTATGCCCTAAAATAAGGGGTCCCCAGGAAAGGACGTAATCGATGTATTCATTGCCATCGATATCCGTAATGATGGCACCTTTTCCGCTTTGCATGAAAATCGGATCCATATTCACCGATTTGAATGCACGGACCGGCGAGTTGACTCCGCCGGGCAATAAATTCACAGCCTCTGCAAAAGCCTGCTTCGATTTTTCATAACGATTTCCCAATTAGTTCTCCTCCAGCCAGCGTGCCGCGTCTTTGGCATGGTATGTCATAATGAGATCCGCTCCTGCACGCTTCATACTTGTCAATGTCTCTAAAACAATCTTCTTCTCTTCCACCCAGCCGTTGATAGCCGCGGCTTTCACCATTGCGTATTCGCCGCTTACATTGTATGCGACAACCGGCAACAGTACGGAATTTTTCACGTCGCGCATAATATCAAGATAGGACAGAGCCGGTTTGACGATGAGGAAATCAGCGCCTTCTTCCACATCCGATTCCGCTTCACGCATGGCTTCCAAACGGTTCGCCGGGTCCATTTGATACGTCTTCCGGTCTCCGAATTGCGGAGTCGAATCCGCTGCATCCCGGAATGGCCCGTAATAAGCCGATGCGTATTTGACTGCGTAGGACATGATCGGAATATCGATGAAACCTGCTTCATCCAACCCTTGTCGGATAGCCACAACGAATCCATCCATCATATTGGATGGTGCGATGATATCGGCGCCTGCTTTGGCCTGGCTCACCGCTGTACGCACTAACAGTTCCAAGGACGGATCATTGAGAACCTTTTCCCCTTCCACGACGCCGCAATGTCCATGGTCGGTATATTCACATAGGCAAGTATCCGCAATGACGATCAATTCGGGATGGCGTTCTTTCACGAAGCGGGTCGCCTGCTGCACGATGCCTTCATCATGATAAGCTCCTGATCCGACGGCATCTTTTTCAGCGGGAACACCGAACAAAATGACGGATGGGATACCTAAGGAGACGACCTCGTCGATTTCCGTCCCCAATTGATCCATCGAAAACTGGAACACGCCCGGCATGGAAACAACAGGATTTTTCACGTTCTCTCCTTCCACGACGAAGATCGGGTAAATGAAATCCTCCTTCCGCAAAACGGTTTCCTGCACCATCGCTCGAAGTGTCTTGGAACTGCGCAGCCGCCGGTTCCGTCTGAATTCTAAATTCGTCATCAGTCAACTTCCTTTCGTTTCGCCAATTCCTTGACGAGATCCATTAAAGTGTATGTATCGGGCCTGACATGGACGGTTGCCCCGGCTTCCTCCAGCGCTGTTTCCGTCACATGTCCGATGGCGCCGATCGTATAGCCTTCCCAACCAAGGTGAGGTACGACTTCCCGTGCAAATACCTCCACTGCGGATGGGCTGGCAAATAGGACGTTTTTCGGCATATTTTGCCGCAAAGCATCCATTAATCCATCAACCGACCCAACTGCTGGTTCCGTTGAATAAACAGTCCATTCATCCACGTCGAACGGCAATTCGTCCTTAATCGTCCCGCTCGCCATCGAACCGCGCAAAAAGAGCAGTCGCCTAGCCTCTGTTTCGGACGGCTTAAATTGCTTGACGAACACATCTGCACTGAAGACCGTCGGGATGAAATCAACCGTGAACCCGAGCTTTTCCAATGCCGCCGCTGTCCGGCTTCCGACCGCCCCGATTTTCCCGGGAATGGACTCCGAAGAGATCGAATGTCTTTCCATTTTGGCACCGAACGCCGCAACGGCACTCTGGCTCGTGAAGATGAGCCAATCATACAAAGGACAGGCATTCAACCGCAGTTCGTCCGTCGGTTCCAGTATTTCTTCGACTTGAATCAAAGGAAAGGAGGCCGGGGTTCCGCCGTACTGTCTCACCTGATCGAGCACTTCCAATGACTTCGGCGTCCCCGTGAAGATGACGAGCTCCCCTTCCAATGGCTTTCCGTTACGCATCCATCTCCGCCTTCACTTTCTCGATCACTTCAGCGGCGCCTTCCTCGCGTAGAATCCGGGCGACTTCCTTCCCGGCTTTGACCGGATCTGCATCCCGTACAGTCGTCTTGAACACTTCCAACGCATCCGGGGAGGCGATATATCCGGTCAATTCGGTTTCTTGGCCATCAAATTTCGCGAACCCTGCAATCGGAACTTGGCAGGAACCATCCATCTCGGATAGGAATACCCGCTCCGCTTCGACTTCCTTCCAAGTCTTTTCATCTGTCAGGCGGGAAAGCTCGGCAAGCAGTTCCTCATCATCAGCACGGCATTCGATGGCAAGTGCGCCTTGGCCGACCGCTGGGATGCAGTCGCTGGCATCCATGAATTCCGTAATCAGATCCTCGCTCCACCCCATCCGTTTCATCCCGGCTGCGGCGAGCAAGATAGCATCATATTCTCCGTCCTGCATCTTTCTTAAACGGGTATCAATATTCCCACGAATCCATTTGATTTCCAGATCGGGACGCAACAAAAGAAGTTGGGAACTTCTGCGCAAGCTGGACGTTCCGACGACAGCACCAATAGGTAAATCCATGAATTTCACATGATCATTGGATAGGAACGCATCTCGTGCATCCTCACGCGGAGGAATGCAGCCGATTGTCAGTCCTTCCGGCAAAACGGCCGGCATATCTTTCATACTATGAACAGCAAAATCGATTTCCTTATCATAGAGAGCTTGCTCGATTTCCTTGACGAAAAGTCCTTTTCCACCAACTTTCGATAGCATAACGTCCAGAATTTGGTCCCCTTTCGTGACGATTTCCTTCACTTCGAACTCAAATGGCGCGCCAGCGGCCTTCATTTGATCGATGAACCAATTGGTCTGGGTTAACGCAAGTTTACTTCTTCGGGAACCAACAATAATTTTTCTCAATACAATCTTCCTTCCTTACATCCAAAAATGGAATTGCGAGAGTTTGCTTCCTAAAAAGAAATTGACGATGACAAATAAAAAAGCGATGATATTCGCCCAGGCAAAGTCATTTGAAGTCAGTCTGCCACTCCGGTTAAGATACAATACCACCCCATACATGGCAATCAAGAAGAACGAACCGATGATTTTCATATCGAAGATGTTCCACTCTTCCAAAGCAATGGATGCCCAACGGATCCCTAAAATAAGACTGACGAGCAGGATCGGAATCCCTGCATAGAGGGCCGACTTCATCCCAATGATAGCTTGATGTAATGACGGGAGTCGACCGAATTGCTTGGACCACTTCTTCTTTTTCAATATTTTATAGACTAGCAAGTAGAGTATTGCAAAAACGAAAGACATCGCGAAAGCTGCATAGGACAGGATCGCGAAGGTGATATGGATAAATAATAATTCGGATATGAGCGCTTCACCAATCGGGGATTGAGATTGCTGCTCGGAAGCGAAAGTATGGATTGTCATGAAAGTGAATGCCACGACATTCAAGAAAAAGACCGCATGCCCCACTTTATAAGTAAGATGCAGGACAATCGATAATGTAATCAGAAGCCATACATAAAAATAAATTCCTTCTACTAGGGAGAGTACCGGGAACCGTTGTGTCTCGATAATTTTCACGACCAGATAGGCCGACTGCAATACATAGACGGTCATGACAATCCAAAATGCACTACGATGTGCCACTTTATCCTTATTCAAATAGTCGATAAAGTAAAAGACCAGGCCCACAGCATACAAAACGACCATTAATTCCTGCAGCCTTGCCATCGTAATCTCTGCCATGATGACCCCACTGCCTTTCCAAATCAATTAAGAATCAAACCGCGCAGGGTTCGATTTGCCGTATTTCTGCGCCCTTTGCAGAAATTAAGGCACAGCCAAGGGTTAGATTTCCTTAACTTCTGTGCTCCTTGCAGAAATTAAAGCATGGTTCTCGAACCGCGAGAAGTTCGATTCGCCATATTTCCACGCAACAGGACCATCCCTTTTCAAACCATAAGAAAAAGGATGTTTCTGCACAACTTCAGTTTAGCAGAAACATCCCTACTGACCAACATTTTAGAAAACGGGTTGTGCTGCAGCATTTTTTTCTGCCCTGACCCTCAGCCGCTCTTTCGCTTGCCGTGCAAGCAGTTCTTTTTCTTTCTCGACATCTTCATCAATGCCGAAAATTTGTTGGAACAACTCCAACTTTTCAGCTGCTTTTTTGTCCGTCGCCAATTCTTTCACTTGCAGGATCGGCTCTTTCAGCAATTGATTGACAATCGATTTTGTATGTTTGCTTAATACTTTCTTTTCACGTTCCGTCAATTCCGGCATCTTGTTCAAAATACTGGCCATCGTTTCCGATTGGATCCGATTCGCTTTTTGACGAAGAGCGGAAATGACAGGTACGACACCAAGCGTAGCGACCCAATCTTTGAACTCATGGATTTCTTTTTCGATCATGATGCCGATTTCCTCTGCAGCGCGTTTCCGTTCTGCCAGATTCGCTTCCACGATGCCTTGCAAATCATCGATATCATAAAGGAAAACATTCGGCAGGTCGCCAATCCGTGGGTCCAAGTCGCGGGGAACCGCAATATCGACTAAGAAAATCGGCTTTCCTTTCCGCAATTTCTCTACGAATTGCATTAATTCATAATCAATAACGAAATTGCTTGCCCCTGTGGAACTGATGAGAATATCCGCTTCCAGCAGCGTGCATTGCAGCTCCTGCATCGATTTGGCCACCCCGTTGAATTGGCTTGCCAATTCTTCCGCTTTGGAAAGGGTACGGTTGACGACCGTAATTTTACCCACTCCGCTGCCATGCAGGTTCTTAATGGCCAATTCACCCATCTTCCCGGCTCCCAAGATGGCGATATGTTTGCGATCCAATGATCCGAAGATTTTCTTACCTAGCTCCACTGCCGCGTAGGAGACGGAAACCGCATTTTCGCCAATTGCCGTTTCAGTATGGGCCCGTTTCGCAAACGTGATGGCTTGCTTGAACAATTCATTGAAGATTGTGCCGGTTGTTCCGATTTCCTGGCCTTGCAAGAAACTGTCGCGGACTTGCCCAAGAATCTGCGTTTCACCCAATACCATCGAATCAATGCCAGCCGCTACTCTCATCAAATGCTCGACTGCTCCGTCATTCTCCCGGATGACCAGATGGGAGGAAAAGGATTCCAACGGCTCGCCAAACCAATCCGCCAAGAACCGTTTTACATAATAACGTCCTGTGTGGATCTGGTCGACTACCGCATATATTTCAGTACGATTACATGTCGAAATGATGATGTTTTCCAATATGCTTTTTTGCTGTTGTAAAGTTTGCATCGCTTGGGACAATTCCTCTTCCGCAAACGAAAATCTTTCCCTGATTTCCACGGGTGCTGTCCGGTGATTGACACCGACTACGATTGTATGCATCAGGTGTTCACACCTCTCACATTCTTATTCATGCTTCTTATTATACCATACTTCTGTCCCATTTCTTTATGGGATTGTGAACAACCTATGAATTAGGCGTTCCCTTTTCGAATCGTCACATGCGGCTCTCGATTTCTCTCCAGGCATCTTCTATTCCGATTCCCTTTTCCGATGAAAAGATGATCAATGGATCACCCTTTCGCATCTCGAGCTTTTCCTTAACGATTTTCTTATGCTTTTCCCATTTTCCACGCGGGATTTTATCCGCCTTCGTCGCCACGACAATAGCTGGGATATTGTAATGGACCAGAAAATCATACATCGTGCAATCATCGGCGGAAGGCGGGTGCCGAAGATCAACAATTTGCACGACGGCTTTCAGTTCTTCGCGTCCAGTCAAATAGCGTTCGATCATCTTGCCCCACGCCTCCCGCTCCGACTTGGACACTTTGGCATATCCATAGCCGGGAACGTCGACGAAAAATAGCTGTTCCTCTATCTTATAAAAATTCAAAGTCTGGGTCTTCCCCGGTTTCGAAGACGTTCGGGCCAGGCTTTTACGTCCGATCATCTTATTAATGAATGACGATTTTCCGACATTTGATCGACCTGCCAACGCAAATTCCGGATAGCCTTCAATCGGATATTGCTCCGGTTTTACAGCACTCATGATCATTTCCACGTTATTGACTTTCATCGTTTCGCCTCCAATGCAATTTCAAGAACCTCTTCTGCATCCGAAACCAATTTGAAAGTCAATTCATTCCGCACACTTTCCGGGATGTCTTCAATATCCCGTTCATTTTCACTTGGTAAAATAATGGTCGTCAAGCCAGCGCGATGCGCACTAAGCGTTTTCTCCTTCACACCGCCGATCGGCAGGACACGGCCGCGGAGAGTGATTTCCCCCGTCATGCCAACTTCTCGTTTCACCGGTCTTTTTGTCAATGCTGAAACGAGAGCCGTCGCAATCGTCACACCGGCTGAAGGTCCGTCTTTCGGAATAGCTCCTTCCGGTACGTGGATATGGATATCACATGTTTCACTGAAATCACTATCTATCCCGAACTCCTCCGATTTGGAGCGGACGTAGGAAAGGGCCGTTTGGGCAGATTCTTTCATGACGTCACCCAATTTTCCAGTTAGGATCAATTTACCTTTTCCGGACGAAAGTGAAACTTCAATCTGTAAAGTGTCACCGCCGACCTGCGTGTAAGCAAGCCCTGTCGCTGCACCAATCTGGTTAACCCGTTCGGCTTGCCCATATCGGAACCTCTTCTTCCCGATCAACGTTTCCAGCGTACGCGGACTCACGGTGATACTTTTCTTTTCACCGGTGACAATCTGCTTGGCAGCTTTCCGGCAAATCCCTGCGATTTCCCGCTCCAAGCCCCGCACTCCCGCCTCCCTCGTGTAATAGCGGATGATATCAAGAATGGCTTCATCATTGAAGCGGACTTGCGATTTCGTCAAGCCGTGCTCTTTCAATTGCTTTGGAATCAAATGATTCATCGCAATCGATTTCTTTTCGATCTCTGTATATCCGGCAATGGAGATGACCTCCATCCGGTCACGCAATGGACCTGGGATAGCGCTCAAGTCATTGGAAGTCGCGACGAAAAGCACATTGGATAAGCTATAAGGCTCTTCGATATAATGATCGCTGAACGTGCTGTTCTGTTCCGGATCTAGTACTTCCAGCATCGCAGAGGAAGGATCTCCACGGAAATCATTGGACATCTTGTCGATTTCATCCAATAAAAAGACAGGATTAATCGTGCCGGCTTTTTTCATCCCTTGAATGATCCGACCTGGCATAGCACCAACGTACGTTCTTCGGTGGCCACGGATCTCCGATTCGTCCCGGACGCCTCCCAATGAAATACGGACAAACTTCCGACCTAATGATTCAGCTATGGAACGGGCCAATGACGTCTTCCCGACTCCTGGAGGTCCATCAAGGCAAAGAATCGGACCGCGTAAGGAATTTGTCAATTGACGGACCGCCAAATATTCAAGCACCCGTTCCTTGACGGATTCCAGCCCCTCATGATCCCGGTTCAAGATTTCCTCCGACCGTTTGATATCTAGTTGGTCTTTTGAAGCGACCGACCATGGCAGGGTGACGAGCCAATCAATATAATTTCGGATGATCCCGCTTTCCGCAGCGGCAGCAGGTATTTTCTCATAGCGGTCCAGTTCACGAAGAGCGGTCTCTTTCACACCTTCCGGCATATTGGCCGCTTCGATCCGCTCGCTCAGCTCGGCCACTTCCAAGCCTTTCCCGTCTTTGTCGCCGAGCTCGGTCTGGATCGCTTTCATTTGTTCCCGTAAATAAAATTCTTTTTGTGTCCTCTCCATCGCTTCTTTTACGCGTTCGTTGATCCGGCGTTCCAGAATGAGGACTTCCTGTTCATTGTATAGACGTTTGATGAGCCATTCGAGCCGATCATGAACGTCCCGCAATTCCAGCACTTCTTGCTTAGCCACCATTTTGAGCGGCAAATGGGACGCGACCATATCCGCGAATCGACCGGGCTCTTTAATTGATGCCACGGATTCGAAGGTGTCATTGCTGATTTTTTTGGAGATCTTCGTGAATTTCTTGAAATGGGATAATAAAGTGCGCATCAAGGCTTCGGTTTCCGCGGTCACTTCTTCGCTATCGGGAGAGCTTTCCACTTCCACGACAGGATAAAGGTCCGCCTCCTCATAATTCGACCATTCGCCCCGTTCAATTCCTTCGATCAATACGCGATATGTTCCGTTCGGCAAATGGGTCATCGATTTGACGAAAGCCAACGTTCCCACTTTGTATAAATCTTCGGGCTCCGGATTTTCATCGCTCATGTCCTTCTGCGTCGCTAAAAAAATCAGATTATCCTGTGCGATGGCATGTTCAATAGCGAAAACGGAACGCTCTCTGCCTACATCAATATGTAAAACCATTGTTGGGTAGACAAGCAAACCACGAAGAGGCAATAAAGGGATGTTTTTCTTCAGTTGAATTGGCATGCGAACGTCACCTCCATATAATATGTATGTCCATTATGGGTTAATCTATTAGTTGGAAAAAGCCGACAACCGATGAACGCATCGTAACATGCGCGTCTTCGGAGTCGGCTCCATCCTTCAAGCACCTTATGCTGAATTTTTCTCCTGATCCAGCTCTACCCGTTTACCGTCTTCTCCATACAAAATCGGAGTGGATTGTCCCAGGACGGCTTCTTTTGTGATGACACATTCTGTCACTTCATCAAGCGATGGCAACTCATACATCACATCAAGCATGATATTTTCAATGATGGAACGCAAACCGCGGGCACCTGTTTTCCGCTCAATGGCTTCTTTCGCGATTTCCAATAATGCGTCTTCTTCAAAACGAAGCGCCACATCATCGAGTTCCAACATTTTTTGATATTGTTTCACGATCGCGTTTTTAGGCACAGTGAGAATTTGGAACAAAGTCTCTTCGCTTAACTGCTCCAAGCTGGCCAATACCGGTAACCGCCCGATGAATTCCGGAATGAGTCCATATCGTTGTAAATCTTCCGGAATCAATTTGGACAAGACCGATTCTGTTTCGACCACAGTATTAGGGTCTGCACCAAAACCAATCACCTTTTGCCCGATTCGGCGTTTGATGATATCTTCGATGCCGTCAAATGCGCCGCCGACGATGAACAGGATGTTCGTCGTATCGATCTGGATGAATTCCTGGTGAGGGTGCTTCCGGCCGCCTTGCGGAGGAACGCTTGCGACAGTCCCTTCCAAGATTTTCAGAAGGGCTTGTTGCACACCTTCTCCGGAAACATCCCGCGTGATGGAAGCATTTTCGGATTTGCGGGCCACTTTATCAATCTCATCAATATAAATGATACCTTTTTCGGCACGCTCTACATCGTAATCCGCTGCTTGAATCAATTTCAACAAGATGTTCTCGACATCTTCCCCGACATAACCGGCTTCCGTCAACGAAGTAGCATCCGCAATGGCGAATGGAACATCCAAGATGCGCGCCAATGTTTGCGCCAGCAATGTTTTACCGCTACCCGTTGGTCCGATCAAGACGATATTGGACTTGGAAAGCTCCACATCATCAATCTTACTGCCGGAATTGATACGTTTATAGTGGTTATAAACAGCAACCGCAAGAGATTTCTTGGCGCGGTCCTGTCCGATCAGATATTCATCAAGTATACTTTGTATCTCTTTCGGTTTCGGAACGTCTTTCAACTCGAATCCTTCTTCGAGTCCGACTTCCTCCTCTACGATTTCAGCACAAAGTTCAACACATTCATCACAAATGTAGACGCCTTGTCCGGCGACCAGCTTACGGACCTGTTCTTGGGATTTTCCGCAAAAAGAACAGCTCAGGTTATCTTTTTCATCGTTAAATTTGAACATTATGCTCACCCCTATTCAAGTGACAATCTTACAAGATTCCCTGCATTTTATCAACTAATACGAACTCTTACACCAAATCGAACCGCGAAGGGTTCGATTTGCCGTATTTCTGTGCTCTTTGCAGAAATTAAGACACGGTTCTCGAACCGGGAAGGGTTCCATTTGCCGTATTTCTGTGTACTTGCCGAAAACAAGGCATCGCTTTTGAACAGCAGCGAAGCCACGATTCACCATACGTCTACGGACTTTTCAGAAATCAAGGCATCCTGTGTATCCAAACGCCGCGGTTTGTGACGCCAATCCGCTCACGCAACAGTTTTACCTTCTAATGCTGTCGCCTTCCACTGCAATTCAAAACGCAATCTCTACTGAGTATATGATTTTCCTGTCTATGAAAAACAAGGCACGGTGTTCCGTACCTTGTTATCTAAACTTGCTTATTCGGTAATTTTGGCGTTATCGACTAGCAGCTCAACTGTTTTGCTGAAACGAAGATCGTTTTCAAGCATGGATGTTCCACCAAGTGTCGCTTTGATCTGGTCGATTTCCATTCCGAATTGCTCTGACATTTTTTGAAGTTCTGCGTTGATCTCTTCTTCAGTCACTTCAATGTTCTCCGCTTTGCCGATTGCTTCTAGCGTAAGGGATACGCGTACACGTTGCAATGCGTCATCGCGCATTTGTGAACGAAGGGCTTCTTCATCTTGTCCTGAGAATTGGAAGTACAGGTCAAGATTCATGCCTTGCATTTGAAGACGTTGTGCAAACTCGTCCATCATGCGATTGACTTCCGTTTCCACCATCACTTCTGGGATATCGACTTCAGCATTACGCGCTGCCGCTTCCACAAGATCATCGCGCAAAGAAGTATCCGATGCCGCTTTTTTCTCTTCTGCCGTTTTCTCCTTCAATTTCACACGAAGTGCATCCAAGTTTTCGACTTCTTCATCGATTTCCTTCGCTAATTCATCATCTAGCTCCGGAAGTTCCTTCGATTTGATTTCGTGAATTTTCACTTTAAAGACGGCTGGTTTACCAGCAAGCTCAGCAGCGTGGTACTCTTCAGGGAAGGTTACTTCAACGTCTTTTTCTTCACCTGTTTTCAAGCCGATCAATTGCTCCTCGAATCCAGGGATGAAAGAACCGGAACCGATCGCGAGATCATACTGCTCTGCTTTTCCGCCTTCGAATGCTTCGCCGTCGACGAAACCTTCAAAGTCAAGATTGACCGTGTCGCCATCTGCGACTACTCCGTCTTCTTTGACGATCATTTCAGCAAATGCCTGCTGGCGGTCTTTTAGCTGCTCTTCGATTTCTTCGTCCGTCACTTCTGTGTTTTGGCGTGTCACTTCCAGACCTTTATAGTCTCCTAGCTTCACTTCCGGTTTCAATGTAACGACTGCTTTGAAGATAAGGGATTTCCCTTTCTCCATTTGCTCGATGTCGATTTCCGGACGGTCGATTGGTTCGATGTCGGCTTCCTCGACTGCGTTTGCATACGCGTCTGGAAGGATGAAATCAAGAGCGTCATTGTATAAAGCTTCTACGCCGTACATTTTCTCGAACATTTTGCGCGGCATTTTCCCTTTACGGAATCCAGGCGCTTGGACTTGTTTCACAACTTTTTTAAACGCTTTGTCAAGACCTGCGTCGACTTCTTCCGCTGCAACTTCAACAGTGAGCGTCCCTTTATTTCCTTCTTGTTTTTCCCATTTAACTGACATAACCAAAAACCTCCGAATCATTTTAGACAATATGTTTTCTCACGTATATCTGAATTCAGTAGAAGATCCCCACTTCTATTAAGTGATAGGATGAATGCAAGCGATTTTCTGCTCAGCGGGTTTTCATACACCCACTGAAATTCAGATATAGCCTCCGGCGGATGTCATGGACTTTGGAAGTGATAACACTATTCAAAATCAAGACGCCATCCGAGGCGTGATTAATTCTCATTGACAACCATTTCAGTATATCACAGTCTCTTCATCTTTCAACAGATTTCCTTCAACCGAATTGCAGTTTTAGAACTCCGAGCCCTCGTCGACTTCCCGGATGCGCGTCATCAACTCGGTATCCGCTAACGGCACCCCATCAAATAGCCAATCCAAATAGGATTTATACGCCGCCGCAATCTCCTCCGGCGGAAAATCCCCCCAACCAAATGGAAATGTGAGAAACGAATATTTCTTAATCAGCCCTTTTGCCAGTTCAAGCTGGGATGGGTCTTTCATTAACATCATCTCGATTTGGCGCAGTACCTCCACAGTTTGCTCGTCTTCTGTCGGCAAATCGAATTGCGTAGGAATGATCGTGCGGGCCGATCCGTACTTCCGAATGGTCACTTCGCCATCGTAGCCTGCCTGTTGAAGAAGAATGAGAGCAAATGTGATGACGAGCGGAGCCACTTCTTCCCGCTCCACCACTTCGACGAGGAAAGGAATCAGATGCGTCACCTCGGTCCCCTCCATGGAAGCCAAGGTCATCTGTTGGGCATCCCGATCCCATTGCAGGAATTCCTCTACCGAATAAGGCATCGGTGCAGGATCCGTTTCCTTTTCAGGTGGATAACGCTTCATGAGGCGCTCATTCAATTCCCGCAAATACTGGAACTTGTTCAACAGCTCTTGGGGGACCGCCCCTTCTTCCAGCAAGGCCCCAATCGTCATTTCCACCTCCTCGTACTCCTGCAACTGCATGCTGATCGTCAAATACAGTTCCATTGCATCCACATAATCGGCTGTCCCGCTATGCAGCAAGCGGCTCGCCACGTCTTTTGCCCGGGTGAAATCCTTCGTCTCATACAAGGCGACTGCGTAAGGTCCAAGAAACTCCACGGAATCCGGTTCATAACGGACGGCTTGGTCAAACGCTTCCACCGCCTTGTCGAACTGCGCTCTCTCCACGTATGTATATCCTTTTTCGACAAGCTTTTCATATGTCCCCGGAAATACGATCATATTCCCTTTCTTCCGAAGTCTCCCGTACTTCCTTCGCATCAACCTGTCACCTTCTTTCCTTCCTCCAATATAGCACAGACATTCTACATTATTAAATAAAAACCTATCCTTTTCGAAAAGGACGAAAAAAAGACCACTTCCCCGGAATTTTTAAGGGAAGTGGCACCTATTGAACGGAAAAAGTTTCCGAGCCGACAGCACTTTCAAAAAAGATGTCTTCTATATATATTGAATTAGAAAATTTCATCTCACCGTTGTTTTCCGTTCCAAATTTTCGTTTGCGACGAAAGCGCAGCGACAGGAGCAGGCGGGCGCTTTCCGCGGGCATGGCTTCAGCCAATCGAACAGCGAAGGGTTCGACTTGCCGTATTTCCGCGCACTTTGCGGAAATTAAGGCATCCTGTGCTGCCAAACGCTGCGCTTTTTGGCGCAAAAGCCGTTCTGCGTTACGGCTTTTCCTGCGGGGTCTTCAGCTCATGCTATTCCCGCAGGAGTCGCCCGCCTTCCACTCCAATCAACTATAGTCCCCATGAAAAATTAAAATTCAGCCTATTTATTTTACGTGAAGTTACAGCAATTCGAATAGTTCGGTCCAACCTGTAATCCGGGGGATGTCCAGATGTTTGTTATAGGATTGTGTCTTCGCAAACACTTGTAACGTGCCGTCCCTTAATGTGTCAAGAACGGCGGGTTTGTCATCGAAGTAATAGTCCAGTTCCAATTCTTTGATGATATGTACCTTGTCTTCATCCTTCATTCCACAAAAAAACCGATCTGGGCGAACCGGAAATCCGTTGTCCATCATCCATTCCATCGTTCGCTCGCCATGTACTCCCGGTCTTGCCGTAATATAATAGATTTCATGCCCTTCCCTCGCAAGCCGCTGCAAAGTTTCGACTGCATCCGGATAAGGCGGACAAGAGGTGAAATAAATTTCTTCCATTGAACTGCCCCACATCTCACTGCCTTGTTCGGCTGTCATGCCAAAAAGCTCGTGAATCTCAACCTTCTCCAAAGCATGAAACAGTTCTATCTCCACATTCTGGTTCAATTTTTTATTGTACAGATGAAACGCATACTCCCTCAGATTAATCAACGTATCATCGATATCAAAACCGAATCTCATTTAACACCCTCAGTTTGCTTAGTAGTATATTTCGGATAACCCGTGAATTTGAAGTCTTTTCCTATTTGTGTAATCTGAAGATGTTCCAAATCCACCGCATCCCGCATCAATTCAACGCCCGTTCCTTCTAGGAAAGTAGGGGCTTGTGCGCCGCCAACCAGTTTAGGCGCAAGATAGATTTCCACTTTGTCGACGAGCTGGTTTTCCAGGAAAGCCGCATGGATCGTGCCGCCGCCTTCAATCAAAACCGAAGAAATCAGTTTTTCACCGAGAATCCGCACGACATCATTCGGATCCACTTGCTGGGCGCCGGAAGTCGGGAAAATGGAAACGCCCCGTTTCTCCAATTCTTTCTTGGCATCCTGGTCATATTCCTGCGCCGTGAAAATCCATGTTTCCGCCTGTCCATCGGTCACAACCTTCGAATTCAGCGGAATCCGCAATGTGGAGTCCAAAATAAGGCGGATCGGATTGCGGCCATTCGGAATTCTTGTTGTCAATTCGGGATCATCTTCGATTACGGTCGTAACGCCAACTAAAATCGCCATATGTTCATTGCGCAACAGATGGACATCCTGTCTCGCTTCGGCGGATGTGATCCACTTGCTGTCCGCCGTATGGGTGGCAATTTTTCCGTCCAATGTGCTTCCGGCTTTCATCGTAATGAAAGGCTTCTGTTCAACAATGAATTTATTGAAGACTTCATTCATCATGCGGGATTCCTCTTCCATTACCCCGACGAGCACTTCGATTCCCGCATCTTCCAACATTTTAACTCCATTTCCGGCAACAACCGGATTCGGGTCCAATGTGGCAATGACTGCCTTTTGTATTCCCGCTTCGACAATAGCCTTCGCGCACGGCCCTGTCCGCCCGAAATGCGAGCATGGCTCAAGCGTGACATAAATCGTGCTGCCTTTCGCCTTGTCGCCAGCCATTCCGATCGCATGGATTTCCGCATGGGGTTCCCCAGCTTTCAAATGCGTGCCGATTCCGACAATGCGGTTATCATTCACGATGACCGACCCGACGAGAGGATTCGGATCCGTCTGCCCTTTCATCGCACGTGCATTCTCAAGAGCCAACTTCATATAAAATTCATGGTTAGTCATTTGGACAAGCCCCTTCTTCTCCAATATGTCCGGAACGCAGGACTTTGGTTTGCAAATAGTTCGCATTGAACTCCGATTTGTCGCCCCATAACGGTTCGCGTCCCGCTATCGGAAGACCAGCTTGCTGGAGCGCTTCCAGTTTCTTTGGATTATTGGTCATGAGCTTAACGGGCTTGGAGCGCAATGTTTTGAGAACACGGATGGCGTCATCATAATTTCTGGAGTCATCGACGAATCCGAGGCTTTCATTCGCCTCCACTGTATCGTGGCCGTTTTCCTGGAGCACATAAGCCATCGCCTTGCTGAACAAACCGATTCCCCGGCCTTCATGATCGGCTAAATAAAACAACGCACCCGTTCCATGATCGACGATGTTTTGCATCGATTGTTTTAATTGATAGCCGCAATCGCATCTTTTACTGCCGAAGATGTCTCCTGTATGACAAATGGAATGCATGCGGATCAGCGCATCATCCGCTTCTTGAAAGTCTCCATAGACGAGCACGCTGGACTGTTGATAGTCCGCCAAATTAGCGGTCGCCAGCTGATCGATGATTTCCTGGTAATCTTCGGTTACAAGACTATGACGCAACCAACAATACCATTGAAAAATGACCGTTTCCCCATATAGGTTCACCGGCAGTTTGATGGGACCGACCAAATAGATGGCCCCCTCGTCCGCCTCGATCAATTGTATTTTTCCTTGTAAGACAGCAAGCGCGTTTGATTCCAGCTTCGTTTGCAGCATAAAATCATTCCTTCTATCTAAAATTTATAGTGATGGGCAAACGATGCCCTTTGGTTTTCATTCACAGTCACCTATGCTATTAGACACAGAATGACGTTACCATGATAGCATAGGAGAAAATGTTTTACGAAGTTTTGGATTTGGGATGAATGAAAGCTATTACAAACAATTGGTTTCTATTTTATATGTATGAATTAGAGAGAGGGATAACGACATGACTTCGCCCATTTTGAAGGAATATTGGTCACGCGAAAAAGCCGACGTCTATAAGACCCCGGCCTTTCCTCCGTCCATATTAAGCGATGTCCACGGGATGTAGGATGTAGCTCGATTGTTTAAGATTTCAATTCCAATGTTCGTAATAAGAACACCGAGAAATGCTGTCTTGTGACTGGATCGTTTGGCATGAATTTTCCGTTTGACCCTATGGTGATCCCATTGCTTGCTAGAATTTGAATATATTCATAAAAGCTATTTGCTGGATTCACATCACTGAAAAGCATCCCTTCGCCATTCATTTTTAAATCAAACGTATTCACTAAAATTTTTGCTAGTTGTGCGCGCGTCAAGTTTGACCCGGGATTTAGGTATGAACCGTTTCCGTCAATGATCCCGGCTTCATAAAAAGCTTTCATTTCCGGGTAATTTGGATGCTTGACAGTTACATCCTTGAAAGTTTTCATTGCACGTATTTTTGACAATGATAATCCCTCAACACGGTTTAGTAAAGCAAAGACATGCTTTCGTTGAATCGCTTCATGCGGATGGAACGTGCCATCCATATACCCTTTATTGATACCTAATTGTGCAAGTGCTTCAATTGGTTCGTAATACAAATGTGTCGCGGGAACGTCAGAAAAGCTTTCGATACGCAACTTGATATTATACCCTTCATAGCCTTTTCTTCCTCCGTGGCGTGAGTAATAAATCAAATAATACGTCCCGGCTTCCAACTCTTTTGTCGTAATGATTTTACTCGTGTCACTGTTTACGTAACCGAGATATGGCAACTGTACACCGTTTTCATCTAAAAAAGTGAGTTCCCCTAAAGTTCCAGGTGAATCGGCAATAAACGTCACTTTTGCATCCTTCGCCAATGTGTACTTGTAATAATCGTGCGTCTGCGAATGGGCATAAGGTGAACTGTACCAAAAGCCATTATATGTTTTGTTATTTTCGAGCACATCGGCTCTTGCTATACTCGTATTGCGCCCACTTTCCCAATCCTGTTCGTTTAACGGTACAAAATAAGTTGTAAACGTGTATTTAGCAATGGCTTGTTTTGTGTTTCCTAAACGAATATTAAAATAGTACGTGCCTGGTTGGAGTAAGACTTCGATATCATTCAAATTGCCGTAAAAACTTGTTAAGGAGAATCTGTTTACATCCTTCTCATCGATAATAGTCATATCAAAATGGGCATTCCCGACCGATGTGCCTTCTGTCTTTTGCAGCTGAACCTTTACTTTCCCAAATGTCGGGACTTCTACTTTGTATAGGTCATTATCATTTGAAAAAACTGAGCCATTCAAATCGCCTTGGTAGGTTTCACCGATATTATAGGGGGTTGCCGTTGATTTTCCGTTATTTGGCTCCAAATCATTCCCTACAATTGGACCCGTTTTAAAGCTCACGGCATAATCACCTTGAGAATCCACCCCCGTACCAGCAACCTTGACTCGATATGTGCCTTTTTTAAAATTCACGGGTAGCACCGTTTTTTCTTGATCGTCATCGGCACGATAGGTTGATATAGATGCAATTTTCTGCTCCATGCTGTCAAACAACATCACGTTATAATCTGTAAGAAAACTATACTCGTGTTCATCTTCATTATCTTTTAATGTAAATGTCACTCGTGCATCTTCTTCAATTGTAATGGTGTTTGTATCGACCACTTTTGGCATAAAAGTACCTGTGATTACGTCACCTTCTTGCCAACTGGCAGCTTGGACATCAGACATCGTCAGCAGAAAAGAAAACAAACCGAACGCTAAAATTATAGACTTCTTCACAATAACACCTCTACACATATCAATTTCTATATAGTAATAGAAAGGTTTTTTAATGTATAGAGGTATATAATGTATATTTTCAATTTATTTTTTCATCTAATAAAAAAACTTCTAGAAGCGATATAAAATGCCGATCGACCGGCTCGGATGCAAGGATATTTATAAAACTCCAGCCTTTCCTCCATCAATATTAAGTGATGTCCCCGAGATGTAGGAAGCAGCGTCGGAGACGAGAAATGCAATCGCTTTGGCCGCTTCTTCCGTCTCCCCGATCCGACCTAGCGGAATTTGGTGTCTATCATCATGGCTGTATTCTTCGAAAGTCAGATCCGGCGCAGTCTTTTTCCACAGCTTTTCGATTTGATCACTTCGGATCAGTCCGATGCAAACCGTATTGACGCGGATGTTATCCGGTCCCAAATCTTTGCTCATCGCCTTCGTCAACGCCATTCCCGCAGCCCTGCTGACAGTAGTTGGCAACGAAGAGGCGGATGGCGTTTTGGCGATGGCTGCCGTTACATTCAAAATGGCGCCGCCTCCCTTTTCACGCATGAACGGGATTGCGGCTTTGGCACAATGAATGGCCCCGAATAATTTCAAGTCGAGATCATATTGCCAAAGAGAGGCATCCACCTCTTCAAAGGGATTCGCTGAACTCGTCCCGGCGTTATTCACCAAAATATCCACCCCGCCAAAATGACTTGCTGTCTCATTGACGATGCGCTTGCAATCTTCTTCCACCGTAACATCCCCCACTACATGCAGTGGTCGGGTTCCTGTCTTTTCATAGATTTTTTGGGAAGCTTCCAGTAGTGCTTCTTCGTTTCTTCCACAGATCGCTACTTTCGCACCTTCTCCAGCTAAGGTAAGGGCCGTTTCAAAACCGATTCCTTTACTTCCACCTGTAATAAGCGCGACTTTATCCTTCAATCCTAAATCCATTTTACACACACCTTTCTTTTTTAGTACGTTTTATTCAATAAATACTCAGCAAGATTCCTATTCTTTAATAACTTCGAATCGTCCGTCGAGCTTCGTTTCTTCCTCGCTTGCGACAATCACCTTACCGATTAACCACACTTCGCCGTCCCGTTCCACCTCTTCCAATACACTTCCTGAAATCGTCAATTTCTCCCCAGGACGGGTCATCTTTTTGAATCTCACCTTAAAATTACGAAGATTTTTGCGTGGAAACCATTGCGCAAGGGCTTGTCCGGCAAATCCCATTGCCAACATTCCATGAGCGATCACGCCTCCCAATCCAGCCGCCTCTCCAACAGGGACAACGGTATGGATGGGATTAAAATCACCAGAGGCTCCCGCATATTTGACGAGTTGTTGATGTGTGATTTCGGGTTTTTCAATCGGTTCTAATATTTGCATAGAAAATCCTCCTTTTTCATCATGGACTTCTGTTCACTTTCATCCAATATAAACGAATTACATCCGTTCAATGACCACACTCTTCGATAGGAGTACTACTTCCATTTGTTGATTCACAAATTCCCCTTCTAATGTCACTAGCCGCATTGCCCGTTTCACTTCATCCGCTTTCACACGTATCTGCCCCGTAATTTCATCGCCTGCACAAATATCCTTGAGATACGTATATTCCTGCTCGCCATGGAGCACTTTCAGCGGATTCATTTCAAGCACTTCGAAAAGCGCTTCAAAATCGAGGCCTCCCCACATCTCAAGCACCGTCGGAAAGGTGGGAGGAATCGGGACATCTCTAAATCCTACCGCACGTGCGGTCTCCACGTCATAATAAAGAGGGTTGTCATCCCCTATGGCGAGCGCGAATTCTTTAATTTTTCCCCGTTCGACCACAAATTGAAGCGAGCCAATCGTTACCCCTACCTTATTTACTGCTTTGTTTGTCATACTCTCACTCCCCAAATATGATTTCATAGACATATCTCTCCCAAAAGCTAACCTGTTACCCATTATACTATAATGAGTATTCAATGAAATTATTATAGTCTGATATTTCGAGGTAATATGACTGCTAATGGAGGCATACAGAACCGATAAGCCGGAAAAAACCGTATCAAGGGCAAGAAACCAGAATTTGTTTCTTTGGATAAGTTAGCAAAAATAAATAAAAAGGGACCGACAGTATCTAATCCTAAGATTCTGTCGGTCCTTGTTTTTTAATTCAATAACATCTTCTATATTAATAGCCATATGGACGGTTATATGGTTGGTGATAGTAAGGATAACGATTGTAGGGATAGCGGTAGTACGGCGGGTAGATTGGATAGGTTGGATAAAATGGGTAAAATGGATATTGAAAATGCGGACGTCGTCTTCTGTGACGTCTCCCATAATCGTCGTAATCAAAATCAAATCGCACCATTATTTTTTCCTCCTTTGCTTTCGATTTAGAATATGCTATATACGACTAGAAAGCCTCTACTTTCGCCTATATTTAATATCGTTACCCCATGAAATTATATAGGAAAATAGTACGACTTGGTGAAGAAAATCCATTATTTAAACAGAAATATGTTAAAATATAAAGCAGAGTGATCTGATCCGCTCCAGCAGACGTCTGGGTGGAAGTAATCACTGCTTTTTTTGTCCGTGGTGAATCAACAGAATGCTGACGTCCTCTTAGCTTGAAAACCGCTTTTTTCCTCCATAAGATCTGCAGCACCCCCTGTCTACTGTTCACTGAGACAAAGAATGTTAAAAAAGAATATAGAAAGGACTTGATTGAATGCGATCTGATATTACTGCAGATCAACATGTACGAGAACGAGACTTACGAGAAAAAAACTTACGAGAACCTAGTTTACGCCACGGAGAAGAAACAACGGGTGACTATTCATTTGACCGTGTCCCACGTGAAGAACGTAAAATGGGATGGTTAAGCATCACCAATATCACATTCGGCATCGCAACTGCTATTTTCTATTTCCAGATGGGCAGCGTCATGGCATTGCAATTTGGAGCAGCGAATGCCATCATTTCGGCAACCTATGCCATTATTGTCGCAGGCCTCCTCGGAAGCTTCATCGTTTATCTGTCAGCAAAATCCGGCATGAACGTCAATTTATTATCCCGCGGAGGATTCGGTTACATCGGGGCCTCCTTAACCTCATTAATCTACGCCTCGAATTTCATCATGTATTGTGCCTTTGAAGGCATGATCTTGGTCACTGCTGTCCATGCTTATTTCCCCGCCATCCCCATGTGGCTCTTGATTGTCGTCTTCGGTTCAGTGGTCATTCCATTAAACTGGTTCGGCATTAAACAATTGGACAAACTACAAAAATGGTCATTGCCGCTTTTCGCCGTCTTCTTGATCACCGCAATTGTCCTCACGTTCAACCGCACGTCACTGTACGACGGCAGTTTCTGGACCTATATGCCCGAAGGCGTCCAAATCGGTGGAACGGCATTGCTGTTATGCATAGGAATGCAGCACGGCATTATGGGACTAACCGCGTTGATCGCATCGGATTACGCACGTTTTTTAAAACCGAAAGACTTGAAAATCGGTTCCATCGCCATCGGTTTTATTCCACAAATTTTCTGTTTTGGCGTGATGGGCGGCCTCGGGATTTGGTTCGGTGTCACACTTGGTGAATCAAACCCGGGCGTTTACATTGTCGTCCTATTAGGGCTCGGCGGTGTGTTGTTTACATTGCTCACACAGATCCGCATCAACGTCACCAATATTTACAGCAGCTCGCTGTCCCTATCGAGCTTTTTTGAAAACGTATTCGGCTTTACGCCAGGCCGCCGTTTCTGGGTAGTCGTGGGAGGCGTCACAGCTATGATCCTGATGCTCGGTGGCATTATCGATCATCTCGATACCGCTATGACTTTCCAAGGCGTCGCATTGATGAGTTGGGCGGCGGTTCTGGTGACCGATGCACTGGTCCTCAAGAAATGGCTGAAAATCGGTCCTCGCTATTACGAATCGCGACAGGAAAATCTATATAAATGGAATCCAGTCGGGGTTGTATCGTTGATCGTGCCGACTGTACTTGGGACGATTGCCGCGCTCGGCTATATGGGCACATTCCTGCAAAGTACGGCAGCGTTCTTCGCAGCACTCCTGGCTGCAATTTTGACCATCGTCCTCGGCATCACGACGAAAGGTCGTTATTATATGAAGAAAGAAGCGAATGATATCCCGAAAGAAGATTGGATTGCCTAAAAATGAATACCATGGAAAAACCGCACTTCGGCTTAATGCTCAGGGTGCGGTTTTTGTTTGGGATAGAAAATTATCCTGCCAAAAGACACATACACTTTTCTAGTCGAAATAGCTATTCCAAAAGTCATTTAATTTACCGTTTTACACCACTTTTTCATCACATAGATTTATCCCGACAACCATAGCCAATCCCTACCAAATGTACTATGCTATAGTTACCGGATAAACAAGGGGGAATGGGAATGGGAATGGAAAGACTGTATAGAAAATTAATCTACAGTTGCATGGTAATCATTAGCGTCATAACAATTGGGATTATCGTGCCATCTGTCACAGAAGCGGCAAATCCAATTGATACATACAACGCTGAACGCCAATCATTAGTAACAGAGCAAAATAAGGTTTCTCAGCAAATAAAGAACGATCAAGCAAAATTAAATTCTTTGCTGACTACTAATAAAACGCTAACCTTGGATGCTCAAAAAATAAGAGCCGAACTAGACGTCTTGCAATCAAAATTCACAGCTCAGCGAAAACAAATCTCAACTTTGAATCAACAGATAAAAGATTACCGGAAAAATAACAACGCCCTATTAAAGGGGTCAAAAAATCAAAAAGCGGAATACTCGAAGGGATTAGCCGCATTACAAGATAAATATAAGCAACTTCAAACAAAAGCGGCCTCTCTTAAAAATGAAATTACAAAGATCAATCAAAAGTATACCGAGATAAAAAACAAATTAAACCGAAACAGAAACGATATTGCTGCCGCCCGTAAGTCAATTGCTTCAAAAAGACAGGCATTGGGGAAAATTACATCTGCCATTCAAGCACTGAATAACAAAATTTCCGTTGAACAAGCCCCTGTATCGAATAAAAACGACAGTCAGACAACTAGCAATAATAATGGGAAAGTCAATGAACAACCTGCAGCTACAAAAAAGCCTTATTTAGTCGATTCAGACACTCTTACAGAAGATGAAAAAGAGCTTGCCCGCTTAATTAACGAATATCGTGAATCATTGGGACTCAAGCCATTACCTATCTCAAAATCAATGACAACAGTCGCAAGAACCCATGTGAATGATTCCATCCACTACTACAATAAGAACAGTGTTGACGGCCGTGGCGAAAGTTGTAATTTACACAGTTGGTCAGCCAACGGGACATGGAGCCCTGTATGTTATACCGGCGATCATGAATATGCAGAAGGAATGTGGAATAAACCAAAAGAACTTACAAGCTATCAAGGAAACGGATTTGAAATATCTGCTTACGCCAGCCCAAAATTGAGCCCTGCTGGGACACTTGGCCTTTGGCAAGGCTCTCCTGGTCATAACAACGTCATTATTGGAAACGGATTTTGGGCAGACTTGACCGTAATGGGCGTCGGCATACACGACGGATATGCCCATGTATGGTTTGGAGTGGAAGCGGACCCCGCTGGATATATGGAATAAACGAATCGAAAAAGCGACCTGTCTGCTATCTGGGGACAGGTCGCGTTTCATTTACTTAGTAATGGTTATGAAGTGCTTTAAGAAAACTAAAACGGTTGAAAAAAGGAGCAGCTTGCTTACTTTTCTTCTACTTGTATCATTATTTTTGTTACATAATTATTTTCCCCACTTACACTTACCTCATCAATTACATACTCCTCAAAACTATCACCACAAATACGATACCCTTCCTTATCCAAATAATTTTTCATTTTTTTATAGGTTTCTTGAATCGTCACATAACTTCCTTTATGATAGCCAACAACGTATTTTCCGGCTTTTTTGATAAAAGGTTCTGCTAAATCAGATTGAGCCACACGCATATAAAAATGCGAATAATTCCAGTAATCTCCCTCCTCTACCTGCTCTTGACGAATCAAACCTCCAATAGGATAGCCAGTATCAAGTCTTTCTCGCTTTGTATATTTAATAAACGACATAATCAACTTCGTAAATTCTTTATCAGAGCAGTTTAAAATACTTTCACTTAATACATAGTATTCTGTTCCCATTTTTTCTATTGTAAACCGATCAAAATTCAACCGTAATGCTTCTTCAATATGCTTTTTCTTGTTTTGTATAATTAGCTGTGTACGCTGCATTTTCATGATTTTCTTTTTCATCATCTCTTCTTTTTCCGTTAATAATGCAATGGTTTCCTTTGGTGTTTTGAAATGTAAAAAGTTTTTAATTTCTGCTAAAGGCATACCAATTTCTTTTAGCATTTCAATCACGCTAAAAACCTCTGCTTGTTGAACGGAATAATAGCGATACCCATTTTCGTTTTTATACTCTGGTTTTAAAAGACCGATTTCATCATAATGAAAAAGCGTTTGCTTTTTCACACCACATAAATCTGCAAATTCTCCTGTCGCAAAAAGTTTTTTTGTAAACCCCAATTTTTCACCTCTTCACTCTTGACTATACGGTAACCGAATACTTTATCATCATAGCATAAAAGGAAAAAAAGGCATTTAAAAACGGAGCAGACTTCGAAGAATTTAAACTTTAGGTGGTACTTTTTGTGAAAAACAATTATTCAATGATGCAAACAATGGAGCCTCGAAAATTATTTACAAAGTATTTAATTCCGTCTTTATCTGGAATGGTATTGATGGCTATCAATATTTTAATCGATGGACTATTCGTCAGTTATGGTGTTGGAGAAAAAGGGCTAGCGGGTGTTAACATCGCAGTGCCGATTTACTCGGTTATTTTGTCTGTTTCTCTATGGATAGGCATGGGTGGTGCCACGTTGTATTCCATTACACATGGTCAAAACAATCACCACCGTGCGAAAGAAATATTTACACATTCTATTATTCTTGCGATTACGACAACAGGATTGATTATTGTATTCTGTCTATTGTTTGAGCAGCCGATTGCTTATTTATTCGGAGCAAATGACTCGATTATTTCATATGTTGACGGTTATCTTCACATAATTCTTTTGTTTGGGCTTGTATTTGTACTTGAGAATATTTTAAGTATTTTTATTCGAAACGACGGAAATCCTACGCTTGCGATGGCAGGATTAATTGTGACATCTGTTGTGAATATTTTTTTAAATTACTTTTTTATCTTCATTTTTCAATGGGGAGTAAAAGGGGCTGCTTATGCAACAGTAATCGGGGCGTTTATAGGAATCCTTGTTTTACTTACACACTTCTTATCAAAGAAAAAACAATTAGGATTCGTTCACGTGAAACTTGATTTTTCCTTAGTCGGTCACATCTTCTCCATTGGTTTTCCGAGTTTTATCGTGGAAGGTTCAGCTGCAGTGATGATGGTTGCATTTAACATAACATTTAGCCGTTTTGTCGGGGAAACGGGGGTTGTGGCTTATGCAGTTGTCAACTATATGCATACGGTTTTTCTTATGCTCTTTATCGGGATAGGAGCAGCCCTGCAACCTATTACAAGTTACCATTATGGTGCAAAACTTCATCAACGTATGAAACAATTTATTCGGATTGCGATTATAACAGCATTTGGCCTTGGAGCAACTGTATTTATGATTGGATTGTTCGGAAAAGGAGTTATTATTGACCTATTCGGGATCGATATTCCCGAAATCGTCGATTTTACGAAAATTGGGATTGTCTACTTTTTTGCGGGTTATCTGTTTTTAGGGATCAACATGGTCTTTGTGGAATTTTATCAATCCATCGGAAAAATCCGCCTTGCAACATGGATTGTCTTAAATCGTAGCCTACTCTTATTCATCCCTTTAATTTGGATTTTACCGAATCTCTTCGGTCCTAATGCAATTTGGCTCGTCTTTCCTGCATCTGAGGGATTAACGGTTCTTCTCATTTACCTAGCGTTAAAATTCAATAGGATAGAACTCGTGCATTTAGACATGACGGGGCTACACAAAAGTAGGGGTAATTGATTTTAAAACCATAAAATAATAAAATAATAAAAACTTGGTATAGAAGTAAGAGTTCCTTTCGGAAAAATGTTACCTAGTCACTTTCCACATTGGGCACAAACTGACGAAAAAAGACGGTCAAAAGCGCGTTCTTTCGCTTTTGACCGTTTTACTTTTTTATTTCTTATCAACGATTTTGTAGAACTCGTGTGTTCGATTCCACACAGCAATGCCAGTAGTGCCCTCGCTTTGTTGAATTCGTACACATAGATCTGTTGCGTTCCCGCCGCCAACCCAATACATTTAAATGACAAATTCCGGCTTACGCTTCGCCAGTTTCGGCGCTTTCATCGGCACTTCCTTGCCACTGATCACATCAAGGACGGTGGATGCTTCGTTGAACCAGCAGTCTGGCGCTTCGTGGCCCCAGAATGTTTGACGCATAGGGTCATCGATGTCCCAGCGGATCGGCTTGAAGTCGGGATCACTTGTCAGATAGTCGCCGCTGTAAAACTCCAGTCGGTGTCCGTCCGGATCTCTCAAGTATAGGAAAAATGCGTTGGACAATCCGTGACGCCCAGGCCCTCTTTCTATGCTTTTCCCATAACCTGAAGCTGCCAGCACATCGCATGCGTGAATCAAGGCAAGCGGATCAGGGAGCCAAAACCCTACATGGTGCAAACGCGGACCATCCCCGTTCATGAATGCTTGATCATGGACGGTTTGCTTGCGGTGAAGCCAGGTAGCCCACACTTCTCCCTCTTTAGTATCCGTATACTCGGAGCACGCAAAGCCCAATTCCTTCATATAGAATTCCTGAGCTTTTTCCACGTCTTCCACCATGCAGTTGAAGTGATCTATTCTTTGGATGCGAGCCCCTCTGTATAAGTCATAGCGCTGAAGAAGCCGTTCTACATGATCCATCTTAGCGAAAAATTCTATCGGAAGCCCGGAGACATCCTGCACACGGAGTGTACGCCCCATGGCACGCTGCTCGCCTTCCTTGATCCATTTCGTCTGAAAGCCTTTTTCCGTAAAATAATTATCCAAAGCGATTAGATCTGCATCGGACGCCACTTTGTATCCGAGCGCTTCCACGACGGGTTTCTTCGCTTTTTTCAAGTGAATGCTGTGGTGATTATATTCTTCGAGCCCTCTCAAATAAAGATTCTCGGAATCCGATTCCGTTTCAATAAAACCGAGTGTATCCACGTAAAATTTTCTTGAAGCGTCCAGGTCAGTCACATGTAAAACGGTACGTGCACATCGAATAATATTGAAATCCATCTTTTTTTCACCCTTTTTTCTAGTTAGTTTGAAAGTTATATATATGAATATAGCTGCAGACAAATGACTTGCATAATTAGCGCCAGCGCCCTCGTACCACTCTGGTACATACACACTAAAGAGTGTATTTTCTGGTACTTAGGAGCCACTTCTTTTATGAGTACACATAAAATCCTTTACCGGATTTCTTTCCTAAATGCCCCGCCCCTACCATTCTTTTCAATAATGGACATGGTCGATATTTCGAATCATTGAAGCCTTCATACAAGCTTTCGATTGTAAATAGCAAGACGTCGACGCCTAAAGAATCGATAAGTCTCAAAGGCCCGATTGGATGGTTTGCGCCGAGCATCAAGCCGCGGTCAATTTCCTCTGGATCATTGCCTTCCATGACGAGATACGCAGCTTCATTCAAAAAGGGAACTAATGCGCGATTCACCGTAAATCCAGGTAAGTCTTTTGCGATAATCAATTCTTTTCCAATCTGTTCCCCAAATTCCCGTACCTTTTCTATTGTTTCCTCTGATGTATTGATTCCACGTACAATTTCTACTAGCCGCATTGAAGGTACCGGGCTGAAAAAATGCATACCGACCACTTGAGCCGGCCTAGTTGTCACGCTGCTCATGGCAGCAATCGATAAAGACGATGTATTGCTTGCGAGAATGGCTTGTGGCGGCAATAGTTCATCTAACCTCTTGAAAACCGCTTGCTTGATCTCCATTTTTTCGGGTACGGCTTCAATCGCCAATATACAATGCTTTCCCTCATTCATATCTGTGGAAAATAGTATATTGCCGAGAATTGATTGAACCTCCGTCTCCGAATGCTTCCTTTCATGCGCTTTTACAATTCGCTGTTGGGCACGTTCCAATTCTCGAGCATTTTGATCTACTAATGTGACATGTACCCCATTTTCCGCAAGGACATGCGCTATCCCCGCTCCCATCAAGCCTCCTCCTACAACGAGTACATTCTCAAACAACTTCGAGGATTGCGGCTGCACCTTGTCCACCACCTACACATAATGAACCGATTCCTTTGTGTAGTCCTTGTCTTTTTAGTTCATGTAATAATGTGACGATGATACGAGCCCCTGATGCGCCTACCGGATGACCCAAAGCGATGGCTCCCCCGTTCACATTTAATTTTCCGAGCGGAATATTGAGTTCTATGTTGACGGCAAGTACTTGGGCGGCAAATGCCTCATTAATTTCAAAAAGGTCGATGTCATCCATATTCATCTCGGATTTGTCAAGCGCTTTCAAAATGGCCGGGACGGGTCCGATTCCCATAACCGATGGCTGTACTCCGCATGTAGCCGTCGCAACAATTTTCGCTAAGGGCTTCAGATTCAGGCGTTTTAATGCCTTCTCGGAGACGAGCAGAACAGCTGCTGCACCATCATTTAAACCTGATGCATTGCCAGCCGTTACGGTACCTTCCTTTTTAAAGGCGGGTTTTAAATTTTCCAACCGTTCGAGCGATGTACTGCGCGGATGTTCGTCAACACTGAAATATTCATCCTCCCGTTTACCAGGTACCGGTACGATTTCCTCTACAAATCGATTTTCCTCGATGGCCCGCAATGCCTTTTCCTGGCTTTCCAATGCAAACGCATCTTGTGCTTCCCGTGAAATGCCATAGCGGTCCACTAGATTTTCTGCCGTGAGGCCCATATGATAATCTTCCATTGCACAGACTAATCCGTCATGAAGCAACGCATCGACGACGGGTGTATTTCCTAGACGTGTCCCCCACCTACTTTGCAGCATCAAATGCGGGACATTTGTCATGCTTTCAATGCCACCTGCTACAACGATATCACTTTGACCGCTTCGAATATTATTCGCCCCTTGAATGATGGCTGTTAGACCCGAAGCGCATTGCATATCGATCGTCATCGCCGAAACGGAAATGGGCAGTCCAGTACGAATCCCTATTTGGCGTGCCGGATTGCCTTTCAATCCATGTTTAAACACATTGCCGATTAGAATTTCGTCCACTTCTTCCTTTACTGCCGGAAGATCATGCAATAATTCATTCACGACAAATTCACCTAGCTGCACAGCGGAATATGATTTTAATGATTGTCCAAACGTCCCGATTGCCGTTCGTTTGGCTGCCACAATATATACGTTTTCCATCAACATCACAACCTTTTTAAATTTAGTTTAGGCTAAAAAAACATGCCGTCCTTTAAAATTCGAAAGAAAATATCAACAATTTCATCAACGTCAAATCTTCCTTCCGGTTGGTACCATTGATATGCCCAGTTGCACATTCCTAGAATGGCCAATGTCATGATTTCCGGATCTAAATCCTTTCTAAATGTGCCATTCTCCATTTCATCCTTCGTATTATCCAATATCATACTATGGTAATAATCTCTTTTTATTTTTATTTCTTCATAGTGAGACGGACTTAAATAGGCCATCTCCTTATAAAAAACAATAACATTCGATTTGTAATGATGAATCGTTTCTAATAAAGCTTTTATAATTCCATATAGTTTTTCTTGTGAATCTTGCCTTTCGTTTACTAAACTCTCCGTTTTTCTTATTAGGTAAGTAATCATTTCATCATGTATATAATATAGTAATTCTTCTTTATTTTTAAAGTAGTAATAAAATGACCCTTTTGTTATTCCCAATGGTTGTACAATATCTTGAATCGAACATTTATGATATCCTTGCTTTTCAAATAATTCAGCAGCCATTTTAATCATTTCTTTTTTGGGATCCATCATAGCATTTACCTTCAACTTCCAAATCTCCTCCATCAAAAAATTTCTACTAGCCGTTCAGCAAGATCGTCCATCACACCGAATGATTTGATCGCACAACGAGCTTAGAAAATAGAACTTCAAATTACTACTACCTCTATCCTGATTTAAATACCCTAAATCATAATCCGATACATTATTTACAGAGAAATCGACTACTGAAAAGAATCTATTATCGCCTTGGATATAAGAGGTGTATAACTTGCATAGTAAGTGTTTTACCAAATCATTAGGAATAATAGACGATTAGGTATAAAGCTTTAACCCCGTAGCGTTGTTTTGGTCATCACCGTCAAAATTATTCTATAAAGTTAATTTTAACCAGTAATAAGGAGTCATTCCCCATGTATCCTTGGTTTCGTTACCTATGACATTACCAAAAGAAGGGCTCTTTTTCACGTTAAATCTGTTTCGTCTGTGGGATGGAATGTCTATTTTCAAGCACTTGGAAATCCTGACTTCTGAAAGATTGGAGTTTAGGTTATGAATAATTCAGGCTACCTTATTCTATTTGATTTATAAATGATACGCATCACCACTATCACCAAATGCCGTCCATCCCCCATCAACAGGTAAACAAACCCCATTTATATATGTAGCCTTATTTGATGATAAAAATAATACAGCATTCGCAATATCCAATGGTTGCCTAATTTTCCGCTAGGTATTCTACGTTTTAGTTTATCATGTACAATTCTAGTATTCGATAATATATCTTGTACTAAAGGAGTCATGATATAACCTGGAGCTACTGCATTCACATTAATTTGATACTGTGCCCATTCGGAGGCAAGGGAACGGGTAAACGCTATGATTCCTGCCTTCGCTGCGCCATAGGCATTCCTTTGCGGTAAACCTGTCAGACCGGCAATAGAAGATATATTTACAATCTTTCCGTACCTTTCCTTGATCATATGTGAGCCTACCAATTTGCTGAAAAGGAAGGTGCCGCGCAGATGAACATCTATTATCTTTTGCCAATATTCGATATCTTGCTCAAGTGTTGGGACAATGGAATCCGCAATCCCCGCATTATTAACCAGAACATCAATTTTGTTAAAAGTTTTTATCGCCAAATCAACCGTGTGTTTTGCATGTTCTATGTTGCTGACATCGCCTTCCACACCTATCACACTTCCCCCATTTTCCTTGATCTGTTCGGTAACATGATTCAATTTTTCCGCATCTATGTCGGTTATAACTAGGGAAGCCCCTTCTTGAGCATACTGTAAAGCTATTTCTTTCCCCAAGCCACTTCCAGCCCCGGTGACTATTACCGCTTTCTCAAGAAACTGCATTTACATCATCCTTCCCGATGTTTCTTTACTATTTTCCTTACGGATTTTTAGACAGCGATATATTTCTTTTTCAGTTCAGGCTGCCGGTCAAATTCTTCCCATGTACCTTCGAAGATAACTCTTCCTTGATCCATTAAATAAACGTATTGTGTCAAGTTTCTCGAAAAATTAATGTTCTGTTCTGCCAATAGTATTCCTATCCCCAACTCCTGAATGACTTTGGCAATGGTCTCCCTCAGTGATTGGACGATAATAGGGGCTAGTCCTTCGGTAGGCTCATCCAAAAGTACAATTTTAGGCTTTGACATGATAGTGCGGGCAATCGAAACTACTTGCTGTTCACCTCCGCTTAATTGACCACCCTTTCTATTTTTGAACTTCTCCATCAACGGGAATAACTCCATTATTTCATCAATATCATAAGGTTCTATCCTTTTTTTCGATCCATATTGGCCAATTTGGAGGTTGTCGGCAACTGTTAAATCAGCAAATATCCTACGATCTTCTGGCACATATCCTAATCCCATACGAGCTAAATGGTATGGCTTTTTTCCAGAAATATTGCTTTCATTAAAAATTATTTCTCCCTTTACTTTAGGTTCTACATTCATAATGCTTTTTAGCGTAGTGGATTTTCCTGCACCATTTCTTCCTAATAGCGCAACTCCTTGCTTCGCACCTACGTTAAGGGAGATATTTTGGATAATATAGCTACTCCCGTAATAAGCCTCTAGATTACGTATTTGCAACATCTTGTCCATCCTCCTTCCCCAAATACAGTTCTTTCACTAGCTCATTCGATTGAATTTCCTCAGGTTTACCTGTAACGATAACTTGTCCGCGACTCAAAACAGTAATTCGATGAGAAATCGAAAAAACTAAGTCCATATTGTGTTCGGTTAATAAAATAGTGGGTCGATATAATTCATGAATCTTTTTTATTAACTTCACCGTTTCTATCGTATCTTCAGGCGACATTCCGGCAGTTGGTTCATCTAAGAGCAACAATTTGGGCTCAAAAGCAATAGCGATAGCAATTTCAAGTCTTTTTTTATCCCCATGGGAAATGTTTTTCACATTTTTTTCTCTTTGCTCATACAACCCTACTTCCTTCAGAAACTCCTCGGTCTTTTTCATAGAAGCAGCTGAAGGTTTCCAAAACCCTTTAGCCTTTAATCTATCTTTCCACTTTTCCTCAATGCGAAGTGAAACAAGTAGATTCTCTTCGATCGATAACCCAGGAAATACTTTTGGTACTTGGAAAGCTCTACTCATTCCCATTCTTGTTCTTTTCCAAGCGGGAATTTTATTTACCATTTGTCCTCCAAACCAGACTTCCCCTTCCGTAGGTTCAAGTTCACCTGAGATAACGCCAAAAAACGTACTCTTCCCGGCTCCGTTCGGACCAATGATCGAATGTATTTCAGAGTTTTCCAATGAAAAATTCACATTAGTCAATGCGGTTATCTCGGGCCACACCTTAGATACATTTCTCACCTCAAGTGCCTTCGTCATAAACTACTACCTCCTTATCCACTTCCTTTTGATTTTTTTCCATCTTATATTTACTGAGCTTCGTCCTCTTCGTACGAATGATGTCTATCAATCCTAAAACTCCTTTTGGCAATACAAGTATGACAATAAGTAACATCAAACCGATCAGTAAATTGGAAGCATCCGAGAAAGATGCTGTTGCATACCGGAAAAACTCGTAAATAAAAGCCCCCACGGTCGGACCAAGAAAGTATGCATACCCTCCAAAAAGAGTAATGATAATAGGTGTAGCTGAGTTCGTCCACGAAGCAAGATCCGCTGTAATAATGCTCGTTAACGGTGCTGATAATCCGCCTGCCACTCCTGCGAACATTCCAGAAATAATGAAAGCGATTAACCGATACCGCTTCACATTAACTCCTAAAAACTCTGCTCGAACCGGGTCTTCTTTAATAGAAATGAGAGTTTTGCCAAACCTGCTGTTCACAACAACCCACAAAATCAAAAAAGAGAGCAGAACAGTAACCAATATTGCAAAATAATAATAAGGCATTCCCGCTAGTTTTAAATCCCATCCAAAAAAGTTCATATTGGGCGCTTTGATGCCCGCAATCCCATTTTGTCCACCAGCCCAATTGGACTTGTAAAATACTTGGTATACTAATTCACCCAATGCAAGCGTCAAAATCCCAAAATAGATACCCGCTGTTCGTAATGCAATAAATCCGAGTACTAAAGCGGCGATGGCACTAATTAAAGCTGCCAGCCCTAATCCTAAAAAGAATGAGGGAACCACATTCAAAAACAAAGAAACCGTATAAGCTCCGATAGCAAAATAGGCTGCCTGTCCAAATGAAACCATCCCTGTATAACCAAATATGAGGTTGAAGCTAGTCGCAAATAACGCACTAATCAAGATACTTGATAATCGATAAATAATACTGCCATCCAAAAAAACCGGTGCGAGGGCAAGAATAAATACTATAACAATCCCAAATAGAATCATCTTATTCTGTTTGTTCTTATATTCCAATGTAATCCTCCTTAAGAAGCAGAATCAAAGTTACGCTAATATCCCTTTTGGCTTTATTAACAGAATAATTACCATGCTGAGAAAAAAAGCAACACCGGCTAAAAAAGGAACAAAGCTAGTAACATAAGAATCGATTACGGAAAGTAATAGGGCGGCTAGCAGTGCACCCGGGATACTCCCCAATCCTCCAACGACGACAACCCCAAACGCTTGAATAATGAATGTCATGGCTAAACCCGGTGTTAATACTGTTGTGGGGGCTGAAATAACCCCCGCAATACCAGCTAAGAAGGCTCCAAACATAAAAACAGATGTAAATATAAGAGGCACATTCACCCCTAAGGCATTTGTCATTTTATAATCCGCGGCGGCAGCCCTAATTAATTTTCCAAATGACGTTTTTTGAATTATAAAAAACAGTGATCCGGCTACAATTACTCCTGTAATTACAACTACAATTGAATATGTTGGAATGACCATATCCATAAAAGTAAATCCGCTTTCCAGTCCTTGTGGATGACTTACGGTTAGGTAACTCCCGCCCCAAACTAAATGAGTGGCCCCTTCAAGAATCAGGAGAATCGCAAAGGTCGCGATCAATGCGAATATTTCTTCTACCTTATAGATTCTTCTTAAAATAAACGTTTCAACAATTCCGCCTAAAACAGCAACTGCTATTCCCGAGGCAAGTGTAACTAGTATGAAAACAACAGGAGAAATGATGGCTCCCTTTGTCAGAGAATAACCCACATAAGCCCCGATCATAAAAAGCGCACCATGTGAAAAGTTTAAAATTCCTAAAACCCCAAAAATTAAAGTCAACCCCGAGGCAATCAAGAATAATAACATTCCCTGTGACAGACCATTTATTAGCGGAAGTAAAATTGTAGTCAACTTTTTCCCCTCCCAAATTCCCTCTTATTACAAACACCGGGTTATCCACCCGGTGTTGTATCTAATTGATTGATGGTGGATCGATAACATCCGCACCTGGTATCAAAACGTAATCTTCTACTTTCCATCCCGGCGCTTCCTCGGTCGGGACCACATGAACCCAAATAACGTCTTTAATAGCCTGATGATCCTCAGCTCTTATAAGCCTTTTTCCAGTCAAACTATCAAACTCCAAACCTTCTAAATTTTTTATTACATCTTCGGTAGTAGAAGAATCTGCCTTTTCGATAGCTGCTTTCAGTGCTAAAATAGCATTGTAAGTTTCCGCGCTAAAGCCGGTCGGCTCCTCTCCGTGTTGTTCCTCAAAGTCCTTTACAAATTCAGTGTTCAATGGGTTATCATAGGCCTTACTGTAATAATGCACCCCGCCCCATTCCTCATGCATGTTGGCACCCAATTGTTCACGGATATCTTCCTCCGCAGAAGGGTTGATGAATAGTTCTAAACCTTGATAAAACTTGAACGGTTGGGCTTGTTTTGACATTACAATCGCATCTCCCGCATATAGCGAGGAGAAGACTCCCTGAGGTTTGGCGCTTTGAACGGACGTAATATAATTTTTGAAATCTGGTGAACCGAATGGCGGCCAAGATTCATGAATCAGCTCAATTTCCGGGTTGTATTTCTTTAGATTTGCAAAAAACTGATCGTGCGTATTATGTCCATACTCATAATCAGGAGAAAAAGTAGCCCACTTCGTCACATCAGGATAACGTTCAGCAATAATTTTGGCACCGGCAGCGTTTCTCATTTGAGCATTATCTGTGATCCGAAAATAATGCTTATTAAAATCCGCCCCAGTCAGCCGATCCGAATGGGATGCTGTATTAATAAATACGGAATCCATTTCCTCCATAGCTGGAGATAATGCTAAGGCGACACTGCTGCTAATCACTCCGACAAACAAGTTTATCCCTTTACTCTGTAAATCCCGAGCAGCTTTTACCGACTCTTCGGGTTGTCCCTTATCATCCCGAACGACTAACTCTAGCTGTTTCCCCATAATTCCGCCTTGTTCGTTCAAATGTTTCACTGCTAATTCAGCTCCATATTTTTGAAGCTCTCCCGAACTAGCCGAACTGCCTGTTAATGTTGTAATGAAACCAATTTTTATGGCATCTTTTGCATTCTCATTAGAATTAGAACCCGATGAACCACCCGAACAAGCCGTTAATAGTGTTGACAAAATAAGTAGAAACCCAAGAATACCCTTGAAAATAAATCTATTCTTTTTTTTCAAACCTATCGCCCCTTAGTAAATTGATATTAGGTATTCATCGAACCCGGTTTACTTTTCAAATTACTCGAATGCCAGTTAGCAGACTTATCATAAAAAGGTAATTTATCTATTAGTGATTTTGCTTACACCCAGGAAAGATCAACCCCTGGGTCCAGTTTCAAATCAAGACTTTAAGGAATTATTTATTTTGAAAAACAGGTTCTCTTTTTTCCAAAAATGAATTCACAGCCTCTTTCGAATCCTCATATCCCGAAAGGTCCCTCGATAGGCTTTGTTCAAATTTATAGCCTTCTTTTAAATCCATATACTCTATCGTATTTAAGCTCTTCTTTGCCATTCGAATAGCTATCGGGCTTTTCTTTGCAATGGCGCGTGCAACTTCCAATGATGCTTCTAGTAACTCCTCTTGTGGTACTACTTTTAAAACAGCACCATATTCTTTCATTTCCGCAGCTGAAAGTGAATCCCCTGTATAGTGCATATACCTAACAACCATTTGCGGAACCAAGCGTGATAGATGTTTTGCCCCTCCCATAACCCCGACATTTATTTCAGGTAAACTAAAATAGGCATTGTCGGAGGCGATGATAATGTCACATACAGAGGCATACGCCAATCCTGTACCTGGTGCTGCACCATTGATTGCTCCAATAACCGGAACTTGGCAGTCATACACCGCCCAAAAACTTTCACGAACTACTAACATTCTTTCATCTGCATTTTCTGGATTCATAGTTAAAAATTCATTCAAATCATTTCCTGCCAAAAAGGCTTTTTCTCCCTCTGCTCGAAAGATAACTACTCGAATATCCGTTCTTTCATTAATGGACTGAAAGGTTTTATTAATTTCCTCGTATACTTCTCCATTTACTGCATTAACTGGTGGTCTGTTGACTGTAACGATGCCGATAAAGTCATTTACTTCTAAGTTCACAAATTTCATTTCGATTCCTCCGTTACTTTTTTTAATAGATTTTCTTTCAAGACAAATTTCTGTATTTTTCCACTAGCTGTAGTAGGTAATTCCTCCATAATTTCTAGTTGTTCCGGTAGTTTCTGTTTAGAAATCCCACTTTCCACTAAAAACCTGTTCATTTCGGCTAAGTCTAATGTTTGAACTCCTTCTTTTAAGACAACACACGCGCATCCTCTTTCACCCATCTTCTCGTCCGGCAAGGCAACGATGGCGACTGATAATATCTTTGGATGCCTATAGAGAATCGTCTCGACTTCCTTAACGCTGATATTTTCGCCTCCGCGAATAATAATTTCTTTTATCCTGCCTTTAATTTCAATATAACCTTCCCGATCCAGTACGCCTAAGTCCCCCGTGAGAAAGTAGCCATCTTCTAAAAATGCTGTTTTGTTATCTTCTTCTCGGTTGTATCCCAAGAATAACTCGGGACCCGTAATGGCTAATTCTCCGACTTCTCCCAAAGGAAGTGTTTGTCCAAATTTATCTACGACTTTTGCTTGTGCCTTTTTAAACAACTTCCCATCGGTATAAGCTGCTTTCTCAATGGGTTCGTTCGGTCCGCAAGCGCATAGTGTTGGAAATTCGGAAGATCCATATGCCCTGGATACGTGGCATTTTAGAATTTTAGTTGCATGGATTACCAAGTCAGGCGGTACATCCGCTCCTCCACAACAAAAAAACTTAAGATGTATTTCTTCTGCTTCTTGTTCCGATATTTCACTAGTAATCCCTTTGAGAAATGGGGTTGCCCCCATCGTCCATGTACATTTTTCTTCAAGTAAGTATTGAATTGTTCTTTTGGGATCCCAGATATCTTGTAAGACAACTTTCCCTTGAATCATGAAGGGCATTTCCATCCCGAACAATAATCCCGTAATGTGGGTTACAGGCGATGGCATAAATACGACATCCGAGTCAGTCAACTCATACAAGTCAATAATGGATGAACATTCATTTAGAAGTGTAAGATGACTGTGTAATACACCTTTTGGCAGAGATGTCGTTCCAGATGTATAAAGTAGAAGTGCCGGATCTTCCGTAGAAACCGATTCCCATTCTTCATGTGGAACGCCTTCTTCTATAAAGTTTGTGTAACCGATTTCAAAATGTTCTTCTAAACTTGGATTTTCGTTATATTTGTCTAAAATAATCACATTTTTTAAATCAGGTAATTTGGGGTGAATGGAACGGATCATTTCAAGATAATCAAATCCTCTGAATGTATTCGGAATCAATAACATTTTTGTCTTGGATTGTTTTAATATATATTTCATTTCATGACTTCGATAAATAGGAACAATCGGATTGGTGACGGCCCCAATCATGGCAAGTGCTTGATGAATAATGATGGATTCAACCCAATTTGGCAGTTGAAAAGAGACGACATCTCCTTTTTGGATACCATATGACTTAAACGCACCTGCCATTTTTTGAACTTCAGCTAATAAGTGTGGATAGGTGTACCGCCCGTAATCATCTACCACTGCAATTTTTTCTGGATTGGCTGTTGCGGAACTCCTAACATATTCATATATATTTTTAACCCCTGTTTTTGCACGGTCCATTGATTTCAGACACCTCACTTTATTTCAATAATTGACCCGCAATCACAACTCTTTGAATCTGGTTCGTGCCCTCAACAATTTGCAATAATTTGGCTTGCCTGAAATATCGCTCAGTCGGATATTCTTTCATATAACCTGATCCACCAACAATTTGAAGCGCGTCAGTCGTTACTTTCATCGCTACATCTGTAGCAAAACACTTCGACATGGCGCCTAGCATGGATGATTTTGTTTCATTGCGATCCACCACCGTCGCAGCTTTATAGACTAATTGTCTCGATGCCTCAATTTGCATAGCCATATCAGCCATCATCCATTGCAATCCCTGGAAGCGAGATATCGGTTTTCCAAATTGCGTTCGCGTTTTGGAATAATCAATCGCATAATCCAATGCGCCTTGTGCTAATCCAACTCCACAAATCGCAACAAGAGGTCTTGTTTTATCCAATGTTTCCATTGCGATTTTAAATCCATCCCCTTCCTCTCCTAATAAATTAGCTTTTGGTACAACGACATTATCAAAAAATACTTCACAAGAAGAAAATCCTTTAAAACCCATTTTATTTTCTTTTTTCCCTATGGTAATTCCCGGTGTATTTCGCTCCACTATGAAACTGCTAATCCCATTATTCCCTTGAGAAATATCTGTTTTGGCAAAAAAACTAAAAACATCTGCCACATCTGCGTAAGAGATGAATCTTTTCGCACCGTTCAGGATGTAATTATCTCCATCACGAACAGCGGTTGATTTCATGGAGGCTACATCGGAACCCGCATCAGGCTCTGTTAACGCAAAGGCAATTCGATACTCACCAGTCGCAATTTTGGAAAGGTACTTTTCTTTTTGCTCTTCATTTCCCATCACCACAATCGGCATTGCGCCTAGTTCCTGTGTAATAGGAACCATTGCAGTATTCGCACAAACTTTGGCCAACTCTTCCATGGCAATGCTCATTGTAAGTAGATCGGCACCGCCGCCCCCATACTTTTCTTCGTAAGGCAGCCCCATAATCCCCAATTCATTCATCATGCCGATCAATTCGTCTGGATAATCTCCGCTATGCTCAATTTCCTCAGCCAAAGGGGATACTTTTTCATTGGCAAATCGTCCAATCGTCTTTCTTAATGTTTCTTGATCCTCTGTTAAGTTGTAAGTCATTAAATAAACCTCCCATTTTTATGATTAAACACTTTATTTGTCTGAATAGAAAAATAATACGTACTGGTAGGTATTATTACGGAACAAGTTTACACTTTTAAAATTGAAATTATATTCACTAGAGTAAAAGCTTAAGTAATCCAAGATTTCATCTTGCGAGTAAGCCAATCAGTCTGTCAATACATACCCATGAGTATTTTTTACTCAAATAAAAAATTGGTATTTAAGTTTGCATGAAAAAATTTAGAAATCATGGTTCGAATCAATAAAATAACCCTCCGCACCTCCACTTTTCAATTAGTAAAGCGCTTTCCTCTAGAATATATTTAAGATGTTACAACATGGAATCTACCTAGTCAACTATTATTTTCGGTTAATTGTGATTAATTTGAATAGACGGACCATAAATATCAACCAATTATTAGAATGGAATTAGATTGGAAGCGCAGGTCTAATACAAGCGAACCCTATTGTATTGGACATGCATCGACTAACTTCAGGCGGTGCCAACCACCAAGACTAGTCTGTTAAGCGCGTGATTACTCTTCCTTTTCTTCGAACTATTCAACAGTGAATATTTCAACGTCAAACGATTTAGCTTTAGCGATACAAAGTTAGTTATGTCTTTTTCACCCAATTATTAGCAAAGTATCGGGTACTGTTTCTAATAATTATGTAGAAGTTAGAATTGTAGTGAAAAATTATGAAGGAAGTGCTATCAAAAATCAGGCTGTCTCCCTGCATAGTCTCCCCTATCAATGTTACTGGATCGATTGCCGACTAATATCTTTTGGTTACCTCGTGAAGCTTATCCCCCCCGTTGCATAGAAGCTTGATTCAATTCTTTAAGGTCTGTGATACCAAGTTTATTTTTCAATACAATTGTGTTTGGAATAACAGAAGGATCGATCATTTAAAATCTACTCTTTTCTACTTTATCTAAGTAAAAAAAGCTTAATAGATAATTTTTTAATATTTTTTAAATTTATCAATTATCTTTTTTTGCAAATCATCAAGTTCGATTTCACCATCAACGTACATTTGTAATTAAGCTCGATTTTCTTTCGTTAATGCTTCAGCCCCCAACGAATTAATTGCTTCAGCATTAGCGACAAATTTTTCTCTTTCTGCTTTTGTGGTATTAACAATACTGTATTTATTCATTATTATCCTTTCTTTCATCTAGTTATGTTAATGACGTTCGGTCGGATGACATTTTCAGCAAGATTATTGTACTCCGCTGCCGGGCAAGCGCCTTTTCCCCAAAATTTTCCGTAGATCTGAGAATCCCCTGCAAATACATTTCATCGACGTGCAAGACGTTTCTGCACTTCAATTTCAAGTTGATAGATCGGCCATACTAGGAGGTGCAATATAAAAATATGCGTTTTTTGATTTGTAGCAAACATTGGTAGTCCGTGGTGTGGAAATTAATATCTATGATTACGACTGCTGATGCGGTCGTTTTTTTATTCATGTTCAGATATAGTAAAAAATAGGACTATTAAATTAGATAAATGGTATTATGAAAATAAAAATACTATGTGTATGTCGGAGATGAATAGTTTGGAAGAAAATCTTGGTTGTGGATGTTTAGGTTTCATCATTATCATTATAGTAATTGCGTTTGCTTTATTTAATTTCTTTGATCCAGATACGTATAACAATCGATATGATGATGGAAATACAATTACTATTGAAGATGAAAGACATTGTAGAGATCTTGGTGGTACTGAAGCGTTATGTAGGGACTGAGGTGCTCAAAAAGTTAGAGTTGAATTGGTAATTCCGGAAAGAGATAACACCAATTTGATAGAGTATTAAATTATCGAGTCACTCACCAGAGTGGCTTTTTTATATTTGTTTATTTCGATCTCTGGCCACTTGCAATTTTTAGACACACTGCAGAATCAACATCGACACTGTCCATTTTTTGTTTCGTGATTATCATCTAATTACCCCCTTATCAACTGTTGCCTTATCAAGATAAACATTCATTAATTCTTCCGAGCGATTTTTTAATCGGACATTCAAGTAGCTGCGCGGATCTTCATAGCCACTGTAGAAGAAGATGTACTCTGTGAACGTGCCGTCATTCCCGCCTTTTTCAACACGCATCTGATTCGACCGCAGAAATTGATTCGTCTCTTTTGACTCCTGCTGGATAGCAGCCAGCGCCCCATCAATCATTTTAAGATATGGAGCCTTTAATTTGTGCGGGCCTCGCTCAATCAATTGCCGATCCATTTCCAATATTGTAATCAGCAACGGAAAATAAATCGCGTTCTCGAAGTGCGGTAACGCCTCGGATGGTATTAACCTCCCCCCTTATACCTCCAATCAAATGACCATTCTTTCCTTTCGTGTTACGGGAACAAGTGCAAGTATATTGTCAATGGTAAACGTCCGATTGGACTCCCGCGCATAGCAGTAAGCCCATAATGTCAACTCCCCCACTCGCTGCACTTTGATTCTCCTTTGACTGACATTTCCTTTACCGTCCATATACATCATATCCAGCATCTCTCCATACTTTACCGACCGCTCCAACATTTTACGCACACTCGTTCCCCTCCTTTTTAATTATTATATGTGAACTATTGTTCTGTTATCAACCATAAACAGAAATTATTAAAAGTTACCAACTAAGAAAGCTAAAAAGCAGTCATTTCGCATAAAAATCATTAAAATCTATTTACTTTATTGAATAGGTGTAGTATAATTAATATTATAGAAAGGAGGTGAACAAGTGGAGTACTTAAACGTAAACAAAAAAGATTGTTAAAAGAACGAGATGAACTTGCCTCAAAACCCGAAAAGAAACGGTGATAATATGGAATATAAATTTGCTACTACTGAGGAACTCCTCGATTTTTTAAAGGAAGAGTTATTATCTGCCGCAGAAGCAGCTGAGGTATTAGACATATCGAAAGCTCGTCTGGGGCAATTAGTGAAGGATGGGAAATTAATTGCCGTCAAGGAACAACCGAAAATGTTTTTGAAAAGTGTGGTACTAGAAAAAAAAGAGGAGCTTGAATCGCTTCGTAAGAAATACAGACCATATGATGAGTAAATAAAAAAAGCACCCGTCCACATGGATAGGGTGCTTTAACTGATATTCGGCCAATTTACAAACCGCGTCATGTCAATGTTTACATTATGGCCAAATGCACTTTAATTATTTTGCTTGTGCTGCTTTACAATCGTACCGGCCATCAACCCGGCAAAATCTCCAAGTTCGACTTTGCCTTCTTACAGATCCTGAATCCACGTGTCGCTGTATCCAGCATTTACGGCAGCCTGTATGACAATTTCTCGCTGGGCTTTGCTGTCGATAAATGTTTCCCATAACTCTCGGGCCGCTTTGCTTGTAAATTTCAATTCCGAATCCTCCTTTTTGCTCGGCGCCTGAGTGGATGCCACGGGTCCAGCAAGCCGCGTCCGAACAATATTCATGTCAGTGCCTGGGCAATTAGTGGACTGTTTGGGAAATTCGTTATGCCCTTTCACGTCTTTGGCCGACAACCCTAGCTGTTGCATCCAGTACCGAGCTCGCTCATCAAATGTACGCTCCTGCGCCTCAGTAAATGAGCCATTTCCGACCAGACAAATATTGTAGATGTGCGAATTTTGTCCGCCGACGCCATTCGTGATCTCTTCCGGGTCGTAACAAAGATCCACCGATCCGTCCGGTAGGATGATCTCATGATAGCCGCCTGTGCCCCATCCAAGTTTGCCGTTCCAGTGTCGCCAAAATGAGTCCCAATTTCCGGATGTGGTAGCGGAATGGTGCCGGGCAATGTTTTTGATGGCCGACAACTTTCGGGTCCCGTTGGTACGGGGTGTCTTATTCCGGATGTCGATGATTTTAGCCATATTATTTCGCGCCTTTCTTTGTAAAAATCGCTTTAAAAAAATCAATGTAAGGATCCATCGACTTGTCAACATCAGCCAGTTTAAAGTGATGCAGCACTGAATTTATCTCGCTCAATAGATAACCAAAATACAAGACATACAAGACACTAATCCCTAACGGCTCCGGCATCAATAGTGCAACCGGGATTGAGTAAACAAGCAAAATGAATAAAAGCAACTTACGCCCGTAAATTGCTTTTGCGCTTGAAAATTTAATGTTAGGATTTAGCCTTGCGTTTAACCATCCAATCGTAAAATCAATAATGTTGGCGCCCATGATAAGCGCTAGGATGTAAATTAATTTAGTGTTGTCCGATTCCAAGAATCTCGATAGCCATTCAATCATTTGCATATATCTCACCCTTCATCTAAATTTTGAGCAAACAAAAAGAACGCCCGGCGTGGACGTTCTTATCTTTAATTTATCCAGATCATTTTTTTAGTACTCTAAATGCTTCTCGAACTTTCCTTGCAAATTCAAGGGGCGGTTCGACAGACTCAAAGTGCATATACATTGCCCGTGGTTCCTCAAATAACCAATGATTGTGTACGGCAGTAACAATTATATTTCTCTTTCTCAGCTCTGTGAGTAATGGGTTAATCTCCTCTTGTAAAAGTACGGTTTCTCCGAGGTTTAGCGCGTTTCTATTTCTGTCCAAATCTTCAAAAGAAAAAAATTGTGGAATCACTAAAGGTGACCTTGTTCTTCTTCCAAGAATAGTAAATCGAATATCTCTAAATTTTTGCACAAGACAAGCTCCATTTACTATACTACCGCTTCCTCCAAGGATACGCGCAAATTCTCCACATAAGTCTTCACTCGATTCTAATCTCAATTTATGTTCCTCCTTTCTATTTTAAAATTTTCGTTCAATAATAATGTATGAAATTACATTATTATTGATAGGGACAAACATGGAACGATAATAAATTCGTTTCACCAGCCTGAAAAAAATAGTCAATTCAATGAAATACTCCCTTTTCAGACTGTTCAATCATTACTTCGAATCTTTCCCTTTCTTTGTTCAGGCTAAATAAAAAGAACGCCCCCAAAGGGACGCTCACTCTTTTGCTATCTGCATCATCATGATGTCAGCCATTTTTATTTTCTCGGCGGTGACAGACGTTAAAGACTGTTCTCGGCTCACTCCGACCCCGCCTATCTGCTGCATAAAGTCCTCTGGATGGCCGTGGACGAGATGTACCTTGCCGTCTACCGTCGTCACTTTGGTTTTCATGATACCCCCCGTCTGTCAGAATATTCGACATATCGAGAGGGAGTCCTTCTATTTACCCATAACTATTCACCCGGTTCCTGGGACATTCAACCTTTGCATAATTTCTTAATGATTGGCCATATTAATAAAAAAAGTGGTGATCAAATGTTTTACCCAAGAACAAATCGTATCCTTGTAGGCGGCGCTATTTTATCCAGCGCTCTAAGTGTGGTCGTTATTGTATTAACGATTTATCATCATTTTGTTATCCAAGATAAGATAGATGATTTGAAAAATGAAATAAATTAAATAGTTGGGTCTGAATAAGCGTCTAGAGTTGCATAGACGCTTATTTACTTTCTTTTTCAATTTCTGCCGCCAAATACTCCGCGGCCGGGACCTGATATTTGCTGCACATTAGCGTCCGAATGCGATATAAAAAGCCAATAATTTACGTTGACTTCTTTCAATTAAGCGCCTGATAATGGAAGATTATTTCTTAACAATGGCTTCAAATGTAATTATTTGAGTTGGATCTGTTGGGTATTGTCCGTACTTATAATCTGCTGAGATAATTATATCCTCAAACCCAATCTGTTCAAGAATCATTTTAAACTCTTCAATTCCGTACCAACGAAGTGGAAATCGCTCTAATTCTGTTTGTATAAGTTTTCCGTTGTCCCACTTTTCATAGCGATTATGAGAAACTGTGTATTGATTAACATGGTCAACTTCGACAATTTTATCTTCTAATGTGATCATACCACCACTCTTAGATTCCCAAGTTCTCGTCGATATTTTGTTTGTCGATACCTCGGTTTGTAAAAATATATCTACTATAAGCATGCCACCATTAGAGAGATGACTGAAAAAGTTTTTTAATGCTTTAATGGAGTCCTCTCTTTTATGTAGAAGCAAGAATGTGCCCGTTGGTATGATAATCGCTTCATATTCTGCATCTAATGAAAACGACTCCATTTTTCCTTTAAATAGTTTTGGCTTCAGCCCTCTTTTTTCACAATTATTTCGACATATTTTTAACATTTCTTCTGAAACATCGAAACCGTCAACTTTCAAACCTTTTTCTAAAAGTGGAATAAGAATGCGTCCCGTACCTACTCCTGGTTCAAGAATATTACCTGTACAAGAAGCTAATCTATCACTATAAAATTCCACATCTCCAAACGAAAGACCGATATATTTGTCTATGTCATATACCTCCGAAGAGAGCTTGCTATAATAACCCAACATATACTTATCACCTTCTTTCGTTAAGTCCAGTTTTTAGCTTTCAGATTATAATAAACTATACAATTAAGAAGTTCAATCTACACCTATCTAGTCCGTTAGTTGAATAACATCGTTTAGAAGGCATAATAAAACACCTACTAAAAAGTTTTGCTGCTACATATTTTGGTCCTACAATGAAAATGCAATGCCATACCTTTTAATAATATGATCCATTTCTTTGGTTAAAGTATTCATAATTCTTGATTCGAAATTTGAATTTACAATTTGATCAGTCGAGGACAGATGAGCAAAATAATTTCTATTTTCAAGAATTCTAATTAATTCATCTGTTAAGTCATCATCTAAAAGAACGTTATTCATATCTTTATAATTACCGTCGAAAAACTTTGCACATATTGCACCCGAGATTTTCTTGAAATGTTCCACAAGATTAATAAATTTATATACTGTTGAAAGGAGCATCAAGTTAATTTCCGCGCCTTTAGATGACTTAAAAATATTTTCATTACCATCACAGAGGTGTGTCAATTCCAGCACTAATTCAGACTCTTCTTCGAACTTTTCAACAACTTCGGTATAATTACTAATGATAAACTCAATTTCATTAATATTTATATGATTTACCATATCATTTCCCCCTTCACAACTCCGTATATCTACATATTACGACGGGGAGGGAATTTAAACCACAAAAATAACGCTAGCCTAAGCTGCGTTTACTCCGACGGAACCTTCTGCGCATCCATCACGCTTTTCAATTCATCGTATTGTTTAATATCAATTCGGTCGCCCAGTAAGTAAAAATCCATTTTTGTCAACGTCGCTTCATAGTCGTAATTACCACCATTAATAACGATTTTCAATGCGTTATAAATCATTTTTCATCTTCTCCTTTACATTCCAATTTCTTTGTAGATTAATAGTAATTCAGTATTCAGCAGGGTTTGGACCTGTATTTCTTCCATGGATGGTTGCGGTTCACTATTTTCCAGATCCGGTATCGGTTCTGGTTCAAATGCTGGCTCTGTAAATATTCCTGTTGCAAAATCATAATGCCAACCTTCTTGAACGTCTGGTTGATCAGTAATATCAACCAATACGATGTTAGGTGCAAACTCCGGACGTTCTTCGGCTTCGAAAATCCAATGTACTTTTTCAAGCTCTATCTGAGCGAATCTCTTCATGACGGCAATCCCCACCATTCTATTAACATCATTCCTTTTCCGCCAGCACCGCCATTGGCACCTGAAACGTTATGGACAGCACCACCGCCAACCGCCACCTGCGCCAACACCACCTGCTCCAGAACCACTACCACCTACTCCACCAGCCCCAGTGATAGCGGCTTGTGATAATGTGAGAGCACCTTTAGCAACGTAGATATCAGCTAAGTCCAGTTCGTAAGCATCTGCATCTCTTTTCAGCGCAGGAGCAACTAGAGAGGTAGACAGAGCACCTTTTTTAATACCTACGCTCATTTTTCGTTCAATGTGATCTAACCTCATAACTATTCGATCAATACGATTTAATGCCACATCTCCCTTATCTATCGTGTAGATATAGTCCTCGTCATTGATGAGATAGTAACCATTTATCCAACCTTTTCCCGGACGGATAACAACATTCATCGAATTACCTGCTGCCATGACCTGCAAACCGTCAGACGGCCTGACAAAAATTCCATTACCAATAAACGTGGAGAAATACTGTGCAAAATCATCTGCTTTATATCGTCGATCTCCATCGACCGAGTTGAACATTCCAAATTTCATCATTTGCATCACCTCTTTTTTATATGAGCACCCTTACAGTGTTTTTATAAATCCATTGGAATCAACAACTGTATTCCCACTGTGCCAGAATTGCTTCCAAGGACCCCAAGTATTGTTATCCCAATTATGTTCTCGCCAATAAACGTTTCTATCTCCGTAATGTCCATAAGGAAACGAAATTTGAACTGCTCCCCTTGAATATCCACTTATGGTAAGCATCGTCCGATAGGTCCCGTGTATTTGAGCATCTCTGATAAAGTCATATCGAAAGGTCGGTTGTGGTATATCAACTGGGGAAGTTGAATAACCAAACGCACCTTGGCTTGTGGTAGGTCCCAGGGAGGTATGGGAATGACCTACATTACTCTTTGTAGTTAGCCTGCGACGAAGTAGCATACCCCGCATCATTTTCTAATTCAGAAACCTTCGTGATATTTGCTGAGTCGCCCGGTGGTCCTGGATCACCTTTTTCACCCTTCACAGCAAAGCTAGTACCAACATTCTTCACTTCTTTTTTCATTTTCTCGAAAGCTGTAGGGATAGATTTTCCAACCTTCACATAGATGGATTTCCCATCATTTTGAAAAACTTCGTCTGCCTCCATCACACGGCTGTTGAAAAGCAGATCGAGCTGCTCATCCTGAATCGTTACCAAGTCGCCCAAGAAGAAATCTTTATTGTACTTGGTGTTTTCTTTCGTAACATCCAACTCACAATCGAATCCAAGGAACTCTATATATTCCTTAAGCTTTTCTGACCCTTTCGCTTTTAGTAATTGCTGGTATTCCTCAATTGGGATGTTTGTTTCTTCACCATTCACTTCTTTTTTATCAGCGATCTCACGAGCGTCGATGAAGATTTCCCTACGAGCCAAACCTTTGAAAGATGTGCCAATGCTAGCGGTTTTTCGTGCTGTCCCTTCACTACGCGCATGTGTTGAAAGAAATGGAGGAACGGGATGAAGAAATTGCCGTTGCCATCTACGCTAGCTGACGTTTACCATGTATACATTTTGTATACCTGCGCATCGTTTTCTATCTTATTCAATCGCATTCCAGATAAAAATAAAAAACGCCTGAACCCTTGGTGCGACAAGGTTTCAAACGTTTCTGTTCTGATTCTGAAAGAACCACTTTTACAATGAAAACGTCCCAGGAGGGATTCGAACCCCCGACCGACGGCTTAGAAGGCCGTTGCTCTATCCTGCTGAGCTACTGAGACATGCGCAGACAATCCAATGATTGCTAACGACAAACTTTATTATAGTGAGAGTTGGGAGAAATGTCAATGCTCTTTTGTAAAGTTCTTTATTTCCAATGAATCCACAACCCCACTATTCATATCGTGAAAAGAAATACGCAGGGTTTCCCCCCACTCGATCACGGCATAGGTGGCTTCCTTGCCGCCCCGTGGGAGGCGTGTGCTGCCCGGATTCAGAAACAGGATGCCGTCTTCCATTTCGGCCCCGTACAAATGGGAGTGTCCGAATAGGACGATGTCGGCGCCCTGCTCTTTTGCTGTGTAATAAAGCATCATCAACGATCGTTTGACGTCATGTTCATGACCATGGACAGCAAGCACCTTCTTGTTGCCCACTTCCACAAGGACAGACGAAGGGAAGCGGCTATCCAAATCGCAATTGCCGCGTACTGTATGGATGTTTTCCAAAAGCGGATCATCAAAAGACAGTTCGCTGTCTCCACAATGGAAGGTCGCGTCACCGGAAAGAGAGGAAACGGCTTTCACTGTTTCCCGATCTCCGTGTGAATCACTCATCACAATTAACTTCATTTTCCATCACCCTCAACAATGATATCAGAAAGCTTTATTTCCATTTTTCTCAATGCCGCTCCCCGATGGGAGATTGCATTTTTTTCATCCGGGGTCAATTCTGCCATCGTTTTTCCTTTGTCGGGCACATAGAAAATCGGATCATAGCCAAATCCGTTCTCGCCCTTTCGTTCCGTATGGATGACACCTTCGCAACTGCCCGAAAACGTCTCTGTTTCCCGACCCGGACCGGCGACCGCCAACACACAGCGGAAACGTGCCGTTCTTTCCGCTGCAGGCACATCTGCCAGTTCGTTAAGCACTTTGTCGATATTCGCTTCATCACTTTTGTCGAGTCCTGCGTAACGGGCAGAATAGACGCCAGGGCGGCCATCCAATGCGTCAATCTCCAAGCCGCTGTCATCCGCAATGACCGTCTTCCCTAACAACTGGGAAACCGTTTCCGCTTTCAAAATAGCATTCTCTTCGAACGTAACGCCCGTCTCCTTCACATCGATCGCCTGATCCACGTCCTGTAAAGTCAACACCCGGATTCCTTGTGGTGCAAATAACGCTTCAAAGTCTTTTGCTTTCCCTCTATTAGAAGTGGCAATCACAATCTCCCTCATGATGCGTCCTCTTCCTCTCGGTTCCCGATCCGTTCCGCAATCGGGCCGAGCGCTTCTTTTTGCGATTCAATCAACCGGCGAATCCCCAACTCGGCAAGCTCGACGAGACCATTCATTTCCACTCGTGTAAAGGTTGACTCTTCACCGGTTCCTTGAAGTTCCACAAATTCTCCTGCACCCGTCATGACGACGTTCATATCGACAGCCGCTTCCGAATCCTCGATATAATCAAGATCCAAGATCAATACATCATCCACCGTCTTCCCGACGCTAGTCGCAGCGAGATAGTCCAGAACAGGATACTTCACCAACCCTTTCACTTCTTGCAGTTTAGCCGCCGCCAAGGCCATTGCGACAAAAGCTCCTGTAATCGAAGCGGTCCGAGTCCCACCGTCTGCCTGGATGACGTCGCAGTCAATCCAAATCGTTCGCTCGCCCAATGCTTCCAAATCGACTACCGCACGCATCGCCCGGCCGATCAGCCGCTGAATTTCCATCGTCCGGCCGCCCACTTTACCACGTGTCGATTCACGCTGTGTCCGTTGGCCGGTTGCACGGGGCAACATGGAATACTCTGCGGTCACCCATCCTTTTCCGCCGCCGCGTAAAAAAGGAGGAACCCTCTCTTCAATCGTCGCCGTGCAAATGACTTTCGTATTTCCGACAGAAATTAGGACAGACCCCTCTGGATGAATCAAATAATTCGTCTCTATCGTCACAGGCCGATTCATATCAGCCAATCTACCATCATGCCTCATTTTGACAACCTCCACCATTCTGTTTGCGACTCCATCTTATCATATCCTATTTTGCAAGCGCAAAAACCCGGAACCCCTCCAAACGGGAATCCCGGGCCTTCTTATAATACAATATGCCTTACATCCGGTCCATCAATGGATAACCAATCTTCCACGATCAAACGGAAAGCGTCCACCTCGCCTGTCGAATAAAACACCGGTTCTGCCGGCTGATTCGATTGGCGTGCAAGCTGTTTCTCCTGCAGTATCGCTTCCACGTCCCGTACCGTCTCGACTGCCGATGATATGATCTGCACACCAGCAGGTAAATGCTTTGCAATATGCTCCTGCAACAGAGGATAATGCGTACATCCCAGGATGGCTGCATCAAATGGAACATCCGCCAAAGGAAGAAGCGTCCGTTCGACGACTTCACTTGCATATTCTGTATGGTATTGCCCGCTTTCCACTATAGGGACGAATTCAGGGCAGGCCAATGGATAGACGACGGAATTTGTCGAAAACCCGCGGATTGCGTCTTCATATGCGCCGCTGTTTATCGTTCCGGCAGTCCCCAAAACCGCGATATTCCCTAAACGGGACCCTTGTACAGCGGCACGCGCACCTGGCACAATGACGCCGACAACCGGAAATGGAAATTGTGCTCGGATATCATCCAACGCCACCGCCGTTGCCGTATTGCAGGCGATGATCAACATCTTGATTCCCATATCCGAAAGTTTGGATACCATCTCTGTTGTAAATTCTTTCACTTCTTCTGCGGGACGCGGTCCATATGGGCAACGCGCGTTATCCCCTATATAAATGATCGGTTCCTGAGGCAATCGTCGCAACATTTCTTTGACGACCGTTAACCCACCAGCCCCCGAATCAATAATCCCGATTGGCGAATCCACTTCCACACCTCGATCCTTTTCTTCTCATAATGCAGTTTCGTCAGCGAGTGTGAGAGGTCTATCCCTTGTTGTTCAGTAAAGTCCGCCAATCATCTTATCTAAATAGGCGCCATTGTTCTGACAAGTAAACGAGCTCCCTAAACACGAAACCTGTTTACTTATTGTCACCCTTTTTTGCGCAGTTGGCAATACCTTAAACTTGATCGCAAAGTGCTCGCTGAATCAAGTAGAGCCTTAGACGTACGAATCCTACTAGTTCCTACGATGCAATCAAATGTGGCGTCCTGAGTCAGCCGGGCGACGTCGAAGTGCCTTTAAAACCCACACACCGAGGCAGATTTGATGTAAATCTGTAAAAAGTGGAGGAAAGTCCGCTGCTTCTTATCAAGCAGCGGACCTTCCATCCACGGGAGCCCTCCATATTAATGTAACCGCAGTTCTCCTAACCTTAATAATTCGACGATTGCCTGAGCTCTGCCGGAAACCCCCAGCTTTTGAATCGTATTCGAGATGTGGTTCCGAACCGTCTTTTCGCTGATTCCGAGCCGTCCCGCGATATCTTTTGTCGTATGATCGTCAACGAGCAGATGAAAAATTTCACGTTCTCTTGCCGTCAGCAAGGAACGGTTTTTTGATTCCTCTGTCAAGACGCGCCCCTCCTATCCGCTTTCACCTTAAAATATGTGAAAGGGTCACAGGCTGTGCCGGCTACTTGACTTTTTCCTTGACAAAAAGCGACTTTTCTTCAGCCGTCCATGGAATTCCTTTTCCTGTTACTTTGGAAATTTGAACTAGGGTCCCCCTGCCGGTGAAGACAACCTCCCCTTTTTCATTTTTCGCCATGTAGTGGGTGTCAACGGAGCTATTGCCAACTTCAGCTGCTTTAATATAAATGGAGAGGTTTTCATCGAAGAAGACTTGCTTTACGAAATCACATTGCAAATCCGCCACAACTGGAATGGTTTCCCCATTCGGAACCTGCCAATCATTCATCAAGCCAATCTTCTTGAAATATTCAGCCCTCGCCTGTTCAAAATAGATGAAAGGCACTGTATTGTTCAAATGTCCATACATATCTGTCTCTGAAATTCGGACAGATACTTGAATGGAAAACCCAAAATCCGCCGCCCATTCCTCCATATCCTTAATATATGCCATTTTCATTGCAAACTCCCCCTTCGAAATGAATGATCGTTCATTCTTTTATTCTAGCAAACTTAGTTATGGAAATGAAGGAATACGAGCAAAATAGAAATTTGAGGGGTAAACTCTCATGGCTTTTCTGAGAACTCTAAGGGCAATTACGGCTACTGTCATGGCTCTTCATCAAACTGTAGGGGCCCGGCCGAACTGTCATGGCAATTCGGGATACTCTAAGGGCAATTCCCCATACTGTCATGGCTCTCCACCAAACTGTAAGGGCCCGGCCGAACTGTCATGGCAATTCGGGATACTCTAAGGACAATTCCCCATACTGTCATGGCTCTTCATCAAACTGTAAGGGCCCGGCCGAACTGTCATGGCAATTCAGGATATTCTAAGGGTAATCTCCCCTACTGTCATGGCTCTTCATCAAACTGTAAGGGCCCGGCCGGCTCTCCACCAAACTGTAAGGACCCGGCCGAACCGTCATGGCCCGCCCCCATACTGTCACAGCAAGCTTCTCTCCTTCTTACAAAATCAAAAAACCTGCCAAGCGAGATGCCGGGCAGGTTTGGAGACTTTAATTAGTCTACCATATGGTCGCTTCCGAAGAAGTTCTTGAACATTTGAACTGTTGTCGCACGGTTCATAGCTGCAATCGATGTTGTCAACGGAATGCCTTTCGGGCAAGCGACGACACAGTTTTGAGCATTACCGCACTCGGTGATCCCACCGTCTCCCATGATCGCTGCCAGACGCTCGTCCCGGTTCATGGAACCAGTCGGATGCGAGTTGAACAACCGCACTTGGGAAAGTAGGGCAGGGCCGATGAAGTTTGTTTTATCGTTAACGTTCGGGCAAGCTTCCAAGCAGACACCGCATGTCATACATTTGGAAAGTTCATACGCCCATTGACGTTTCCGTTCCGGCATCCGCGGACCTTCTCCAAGGTCATACGTTCCGTCAATCGGAATCCATGCTTTGATCTTTTTCAAGGAGTCGAACATGAATTCACGGTCAACGACAAGGTCACGGACAACCGGGAAAGTTTTCATCGGTTCCAATTTGATCGGCTGTGTCAATTGGTCGATCAACGCAGTACAAGACTGGCGTGGACGACCGTTGATGACCATGGAGCACGCTCCACATACTTCTTCCAGGCAGTTCATGTCCCAGTTGACCGGTGCCGTTTGTTTCCCGTCGGCATTCACCGGATTCCGGCGAATTTCCATCAACGCGGAAATGACGTTCATATTCGGTCTATATTCAACATCGAACTTCTCCCAGTATGGGGACGAAGTCGCTGTATCTTGACGAAGAATCTCAAAGCGGACGGTTTTTACAGCTGTTGTATTTTCGCTCACTTACGTCAATCTCCTTTCTTCGCTGAGTAATCGCGTTTACGAGGCGGAATCAAGGAAACGTCAACGTCTTCATAATGGAAGATCGGTGCTGAATTTCCATCAAATTTAGCCATCGTTGTTTTCAAGAAGTTTTCATCGTCACGGTTCGGGAAGTCCGGTTTGTAATGGGCTCCGCGGCTTTCGTTCCGATTTAGCGCTCCAAGTGTGATTACTCTCGCTAAGTATAACATGTTTTTCAATTGACGAGTGAATGTCGCGCCTTGGTTCGACCATTTCTGCGTATCGTTGATATTGATGTTTTCATAGCGTTCCAGCAATTCTTGGATTTTGTTATCCGTCTCTTGCAGCTTATCGTTGTAACGAACTACGGTAACATTGTCAGTCATCCATTCACCGAGCTCTTTATGAAGAACGTACGCATTCTCAGTGCCATTCATCGCAAGTGTTGCATCCCATTTCTCTTGTTCTTCTTGAATTGCGCTTTCGAAGATGGAGGTTGGAAGCTCTTCCGCTGTGCGTTTCAAGCCTTTCATGTATTTAACAGCATTTGGTCCAGCGACCATACCGCCGTAAATTGCCGAAAGAAGTGAGTTGGCACCAAGTCGGTTCGCACCGTGTTGTGAATAATCACACTCACCAGCAGCGAACAAGCCTTTGATGTTCGTCATTTGATCGTAGTCGACCCACAGTCCGCCCATCGAATAGTGGACTGCCGGGAAGATTTTCATCGGGACTTTACGAGGATCGTCGCCCGTGAATTTCTCATAGATTTCGATAATCCCACCCAGTTTGATGTCCAATTCATGCGGGTCTTTGTGGGAAAGATCCAAGTACACCATGTTTTCGCCGTTGATGCCTAGTTTTTGATTGACGCAGACATCAAAAATTTCACGTGTAGCGATATCACGTGGTACGAGGTTACCGTAATCCGGATATTTCTCTTCAAGGAAATACCATGGTTTACCGTCTTTATATGTCCAGACACGACCGCCTTCACCCCGTGCAGATTCACTCATCAGACGAAGTTTGTCGTCTCCAGGGATTGCCGTTGGGTGGATTTGGATGAATTCGCCGTTTGCATAGTAAGCGCCTTGTTGGTAAACGATCGATGCTGCGGATCCTGTATTGATGACCGAGTTTGTCGATTTACCGAAGATGATACCAGGGCCTCCAGTTGCCATGATGACTGCGTCCGCTTTGAACGCCTGGATTTCCATCGTCTTCATATTCTGCGCTTTGATTCCACGACAAACCCCTTCCTCGTCCATGATGATGCCGAGGAATTCCCAGTGTTCGTATTTCTGTACAAGTCCCGCCACCTCATGGCTCCGAACTTGCTCATCCAATGCGTACAGTAATTGCTGCCCCGTAGTTGCTCCTGCGAATGCAGTACGGTGATGCAATGTTCCACCAAAACGACGGAAATCGAGCAGCCCTTCCGGTGTACGGTTGAACATGACTCCCATCCGGTCCAATAAGTGGATGATACCAGGTGCCGCTTCAGCCATCGCTTGTACCGGCGGCTGGTTCGCAAGGAAGTCTCCTCCATATACAGTGTCATCGAAGTGGATTGCAGGCGAGTCGCCTTCCCCTTTTGTATTTACTGCACCGTTGATGCCGCCTTGGGCACATACGGAGTGGGAACGTTTAACCGGGACAAGAGAGAACAGGTCGACCGATGTTCCTTCTTCTGCCGCTTTGATAGTTGCCATCAAACCAGCAAGGCCTCCACCGACGACAATCAATCTGCCTTTTGCCATTTTTTTGTTTCACTCCTCAAGTTTCAATCAGTTTGTTAAATCACGAACGCTAGAATTGCTTGAATACCAATTACAGAAAGAATTAGGAATATTCCCATTGAGATGTACGTGACAATCGTTTGTGAACGAGGTGATTGAGTGAATCCCCATTTCACAAGGAATGACCAGATTCCGTTAGCCAAGTGGAATGTCGCCGATAGGACACCCAAGATGTAGAATACCAACATGAACGGGCTCGATAGAATATCAGCCATCATGTCATAGTTGACTTCCGCACCCAATGCCTTCTGGATTCTCGTTTGGTATATGTGCCATGCGATGAAGATCACAAGGATCACACCTGTGACACGTTGCAACAAGAACATCCAGTTACGGAACGTACCATAGCGCTGTACATTGTTTTTCGCCGTGAAAGCTATGTAGATACCAAAGAACGCATGGAACATAAGCGGGATGTAAATGACGAACCATTCTAGAAACAGAACGAATGGCAAGTTCCCCATGAAATTTGATGCGTTGTTGAATGCGTCTGCACCGCGGGTTGCAAAATGGTTGACAACCAAGTGTTGAGTCACGAATAGACCAACCGGAATGATTCCGAGCAAGGAATGAAGTCGGCGCAAGTAAAAATCTGATTCTCTCGACAAGTTTTTTACCCTCCCTTATTTCTGAGTCAGCCTTTCCACGTCCGTCACCTTTTAGACAAGATGCGACATTGACGGCATGGCTCTTCATGGTACAATATTAGAACATGTCCATTGTACTCCTCCGATTTCAAGAGGTCAAGATGGTCTGGAGTTTTTGATTTGGCTGCCGCTTTCACTTTTCCTATGACAGTCGATAAATTTTAAAAAATTGTCGGAAAGGGTTGTACATTCGATTGGAAACAAATACATACGATTCGCCGACCCGATTCGGCTATGATCTGCTAAGGGACCACGTGTTGCCAAGCATTTTGGGCAAGCATGAAAACGATATCCTCTATTGGGCCGGTAAAGAGGTGGCCCGGAAATTCCCCGTTTTCGGCATTGAGGAATTGCCGATATTTTTCAAAGAAGCGGGTTGGGGACCTCTGAACCTTTTGAGGACATCAAAAGACGAAGCCCTCTACGTTTTGACACGAAGCGCGGGAGATGGCCCCGGCATACATAATCGTTCATGCTCCTTGGAAGCTGGTTTTCTAGCAGAACAGTATCAGAAATTAAATGGCTTCCTAACCGAATGCTATGGAGAGGTCGATGAAAAAGACGGCCAAGCCAGCTTCACGGTGAAATGGGATCCGAAAACAAAAATTGATATGTAGAGAAGGATGCTGCCTTATGCCGCATCCTTTTTTCATATCATCAGTCCTTATTCACTCTCCACATCTTCCTTCCCTTCCCGGAAGTACGATTCCACGGTTTCGGCCACTTTGGAAGGCATCCCAGCTTCCCGTAGCTCTTCAATTGTGGCTTCTTTGATTTTCTTCACAGAACCGAAATGCTTCAATAATAGTTTCTTCCGTTTTGGTCCTACTCCTGGCAATCCATCCAACGCGGAAACTAAGGAATTCGCCCCACGTCGTTGACGATGGAAGGTGATGGCAAACCGGTGCACTTCATCTTGGATTCTTTGCAACAGATAAAATGCTTCACTAGTTCGTTTCAACGAAACCAATTCGACGGGATCCCCGTACAGCAATTGGGAAGTTTGGTGCTTTTCATTTTTTGAAAGTCCCGCAATCGGAATCGAAAGTCCTAGTTCATCCTCCACCACTTCGCGCGCCGCTTCCATATGGCCTTTCCCGCCATCGATGATGATCAGATCCGGCAACGGTAAATTGTCCCTCAATACCCGGATATACCGGCGTCTCACCACTTCGCGCATCGCTCCGTAATCGTCATGGGCAGCAGCCGTTTTCGTCTTGTATTTCCGGTAATCTTTGCGGTTCGGCTTGCCATCAAGGAACGACACCATGGCTGACACGGGATCCGCTCCGTATGTGTGGGAATTGTCGAACGCTTCAATCCGCAGAGGTATCGAGATATTCATCGCCTTGCCCAACTCCTCGCAAGCACCGATCGTCCGCTGTTCCTCCCGCTCGATCAAATGGAATTTCTCTTTTAAGGCAATCTGCGCATTTGTATTAGCGAGATTGACGAGATCCTTCTTTTTTCCGCGCTGCGGTGTGTAGACATGCACGTCAAGCAGCTCCCGGACCAATTCACTGTCAATGCCATGCGGCAATAAAATCTCCTTCGGCTTCAAATAATCCGATTTCCCGTAAAACTGTCCGATGAAGGTCAGCAGCTCTTCTTCTGGATCTTGATAAAGCGGAAATAGGGACACGTCCCGTTCAATCAATTTCCCCTGCCGGACAAAGAAGACTTGTACACACATCCACCCTCGTTTGACGGCATACCCGAAAATATCGCGATCTGTGAAATCATTCATGGTGATGGTCTGTTTTTCCATGACGGCTTCGATGTTCGCAATTTGATCGCGGTATTCCTTCGCCCTTTCAAACTCCAGATCATTGGCGGCTGCCGTCATCTTTTCGGTCAGTTCCTTTTTCATATCCTTGTAACCGCCATTGAGGAACCGAGTGATGTCATCCACCATTTTTTTATACGTCTCTTCCTCCACCTCATGGACGCAGGGAGCCAAACATTGGCCCAGATGGTAATAGAGGCAAACACGATCGGGCAACGAATGGCATTTTCGATAAGGATATAAACGGTCGAGTAATTTTTTGGTTTCATTGGCGGCGTGAGCGTTCGGATACGGTCCAAAGTATTTGCCTTTGTCTTTCTTCACTTGGCGAGTGATGATTAATTTGGGATGGCGTTCCGCGGTAAGCTTCAAGTACGGATACGATTTGTCATCTTTCAGCATGATGTTGTATTTCGGATCATACTGTTTGATCAAATTCAATTCCAAGACGAGTGCCTCGATGTTGGATGAGGTGACGATGTATTCGAAGTCCTCGATTTCGCTGACAAGGCGTTGCGTTTTCGCATCATGACTGCCCGTGAAATAGCTGCGGACCCGATTTTTCAGCACTTTTGCTTTTCCGACGTAAATGATCGTCCCTTGCCGGTCTTTCATTAAGTAACATCCGGGAAGGTCGGGTAAGATTGCTAATTTATGTTCAAGTAATTCATTCATTTCTTTCACCTACCAAAAAAACCGGGTCCTTCCGAAAGGCCCGGTTATGGAATGACAATTATGCGTGTTTTTCAATCAATTGGGCAAGCGACTCTTTCGGCTGGAACCCAACAACTTTATCGACAACTTCGCCGTCTTTGAAAAGTAGAAGAGTCGGGATGGACATGATGCCGTATTTGCTTGCCGTCCCTTGGTTGTTGTCGACATCGACTTTCACGATATTGGCTTTGCCTTCGATATCTCCGCTTAGATCTTCCAATACTGGAGCGATCATTTTACAAGGTCCGCACCATGGTGCCCAAAAGTCAACAAGGACAAGACCTTCTTTAATATTTTCATCAAAGTTCTGATCAGTTGCATTAATAATAGCCATTTAAAATTTCCTCCTTTGTAAGAACAACTATGATGTATTATAGCATGGCCCTATAGGGCGGGCTAACGATATGCCCACAAGTCCATTTCCCTTGTTCTATATAAAATGAACTAAAGAAAGGGACATCACAACCAAACTGTTGCTTTCCGTTCCAAATTTCGTTTGCGACGAAAGCGTAGCGACAGGAGCAGGCGGACGCTTTCCGCGGGCATGGCTTCAGCCAATCGAACAGCGAAGGGTTCGATTTGCCTTAATTTCTGCGCACTTAGCAGAAATTAAGGCATCCTCCTGTTGCCAAACGCTACGCTTTTTGGCACAAAGGCCGTTCTTCGTAACGGCCTTCGCTGGAGTCGCCGCCTTCCACTCCAAGCAACTGGACTCACCAATCGCAAATCATTCGTTCACTTTATATACTATTAGAATATACGAGTAAAACGATAAACGCCCCGCCGTTCAGAGAAATGAACGGCGGGGCGTCGGATTATACCTATTAGCTTACTTTCACTTTTTGAATCTCTTCAATCAGCATCGGAATAACTTCGAACAGGTCGCCGACAATTCCGTAATCCGCCACTTTGAAGATGTTCGCCTCTGGATCTTTGTTGATTGCCACGATGATTTTGGAGTTCGACATCCCTGCCATATGTTGGATCGCCCCTGAAATTCCTGCCGCTATGTACAGATCAGGTGTAACCACTTTCCCCGTTTGGCCGATTTGCAAAGAGTAATCGCAGTAGTCCGCGTCACATGCCCCACGGGATGCGCCTACCGCACCGCCTAACAGATTCGCAAGCTGCTGCAGCGGCTCGAAGCCTTCCGCGCTTTTCACACCGCGGCCCCCCGCCACGACCACTTTCGCTTCCGAAAGATCCACGCCTTCTGTTGCCTTGCGGACGACTTCCGAGATGACCGAGCGAAGGTTCGCGATATCGACCGAAACGGAAGAGACATCGCCCGTACGGCTTGCATCATGGTCAAGCGGCGCAATGTTGTTCGGACGGATCGTCACGAAGAGGAGACCTTCCTTGTTTTTCACTTTTTCAAATGCTTTACCGGAATAGATCGGGCGGATAAATGCAGCGGCGTCGCCTTCTCCTTCGATCGCCGTCACGTCGGAGATCAGGCCGGATTCCAATTTACTCGCGATTTTCGGAGATAGGTCTTTCCCGAGCGCCGTATGTCCGAAGACGATCGCTTCCGGTTTCTCCTGTTCGTAGACCGCCAGGAACGCTTGTCCATAACCGTCCGATGTATATTGTTTCAGATGCGGATGCTCCACTGTGACGACACGGTCCGCACCGTAGTGGATCATTTCCTCCGCCAGCGATTGGACGGAATCGCCAAATAGCACACCGACGACTTCCCCTCCGCCGGAAACTGTCTTCGCGGCTGCAATCGCCTCGAATGATACGTTACGCAAAGCACCTTCTCTTGCTTCTCCCAGTACTACCACTTTTTTAGACATATTGAGTCCCTCCTAATAGATACGATTCCATTCACCTGCTGAATTCAGATCACTTTCGCTTCTGTGCGGAGCAAGTTGACAAGCTCCTTCACTTGATCGGCTACATCGCCTTCCAACACACGGCCCGCAGCCTTTTGCGGAGGCAGGAAGATTTCGACGGTTTCCGTTTTCGGTTCCACGTCATCCTCGTCGATGTCGAGGTCGTCGAGCTCCAATTCATCTAGCGGCTTCTTCTTCGCCTTCATGATGCCTGGCAAGGATGGGTAACGTGGCTCGTTCAAACCTTGTTGTGCTGTCACAAGTAATGGCAAGGATGTCTCGATCGTTTCCGAGTCCCCTTCCACGTCACGCACAATTTTGACGGATGTCCCCTCGACATTGAGTTCCGTGATCGTCGTCACATAATTGATGCCGAGAAGTTCCGCAACACGCGGGCCGACTTGGCCGGATCCGCCATCGATTGCGACGTTTCCTGCAAGGATGATGTCCGCTTCCTTGTCTTTCAAGTATTCCGCCAGGATTTTAGCGACCGTATACTCGTCCATTTCATCCAGATCGTCTTCTGTATTGATGAGGACCGCTTTGTCCGCGCCCATCGCAAGTGCTGTACGAAGCTGCTTTTCCGCTTCTTCGTCCCCGATCGTGATGACCGTCACTTCCCCTTCATGGGCGTCCCGAAGCTGGATCGCTTCCTCGATGGCATATTCGTCGTACGGGTTGATGATGAATTCCGCACCGTCTTCCGCGATTTTGCCGTTTGTAACCGTTATCTTTTCCTCCGTATCAAATGTCCGTTTCACTAATACATAAATGTTCATAGTTGCAGACCTCCTTGGATTTCTATTTATTTTCCAACAAAAACTGGTTGGCGTTTTTCAAGAAATGCTGAGATTCCTTCTTTTGCATCTTCGGATACAAAGACTTCGCCGAATAAAGCGGCCTCCGCATTTACACCTTCATCGTAACTTGCATGCTTCGTATACTGAAGCATTTCAATGGCCGCTTTGACCGCAACCGGGCTTTTGTTCACCATTTTCTTAGCTAATTCAATTGTTTTAGGAAGCAATTCCTCTTCCGGGAAAGCATGGTTGGCAAGTCCGAGGCGAACAGCTTCCACCCCATTGATCGGCTCGCTCGTCAACAGCATTTCTGCTGCTTTTGCTATTCCAACATAGCGAGGCAAGCGCTGCGTACCCGCGAATCCCGGTATCAGCCCCAACTGCAGTTCAGGTAAGCCCAGTTTCGCTTTTTCGGAAACGGTCCGCATATGGCATCCCATCGCCAACTCCAGTCCTCCGCCGAGTGCGGCGCCATGAATGGCGGCAATTACCGGTTTTTTGAACCGTTCCAACCGCTCGAACACCTGTTGTCCGCTAGCTGCCAACTTGGAGAACTCCTCTCCAGACGTGACCTCTGTGAATTCCTTAATATCTGCCCCCGCTGAGAAGAATTTGCCTTCCCCATGCAATACGATTACACGAATCGAGTCATCGCCTTCTAGTTGGTCCAGCAATGAGTCTACTTCTAGTATGAGTGCACGGGAAAGTGCATTTGCAGGCGGTCTGTTGATTGTAACGACTGCAACACCTT